>NZ_JBTWMV010000009.1:0-274670 GCF_054850255.1 Streptomyces sp. 7R007
GGTCTGTCGCCGTTCTGGACCGCGATCGGGCTGATCTTCTTGGCTGGGGGGAAGCCGAGCGAGGCCGCTGGAACCTCGAACTCGGTGACGTCGAACCCGAGCTGAGCCTGCTGGAGAAAGCCGAGGACACCGTCGAGGTCGCCCTGCCCCGCTTCGACGAGGGGGTCACGGAGGGCGGCTCGACGATGGTCCGCGGCGTGCCGGTGCGCAGGATCGGCGGACGCCTGGTCACCACCGTCTTCGACCTGATGCTCGCCCAGTACGGCGTCCACCGCCCCGGCCTGCCGGGCGTCTGGCCGGCCTCCTACGAGGACGCCACGCAGCCCTACACCCCGGCCTGGCAGGAGACGATCACGTCCGTGCCGGCCGGGCAGGCCGCCCGCATTGCCCGGGAGTTCGCCCGCAACGCCGAGCGCACCGAGGGCCGTTCGATGATCGCGATGGGGGCGGGCACCAACCACTGGTTCCACTCCGACACCATCTACCGCGCCTTCCTGGCGCTGACGACGATGACCGGCTGCCAGGGTGTCAACGGCGGCGGCTGGGCCCACTACGTCGGCCAGGAGAAGATCCGCCCGGTCACCGGACTGCAGCACCTGGCCTTCGCCTTCGACTGGCAGCGCCCCACCCGGCACATGGCGGGCACCTCCTACTGGTACCTCACCACCGACCAGTGGCGCTACGAGGTCTTCGGGCCGGACGAGCTGGCCTCCCCGCTCGGTCAGGGCCGCTTCAAGGGAAAGGCGTTCGCCGACTCCCTCGCCCAGGCGGTGCGGCTCGGCTGGACGCCCGGCCACCCCGGCTTCAACCGCAACCCGCTCGACCTGGCCGACGAGGCCGCCGCGCGGGGGCGCCCGGTCGCCGAGCACATCGTCGGCGAACTCAAGGACGGGCGGCTCCGGTTCGCCGTCGAGGACCCCGACGACCCGGCCAACTTCCCGCGTGTGCTGACCGTGTGGCGGGCCAACCTGCTCGGCTCCTCCGGCAAGGGCAACGAGTACTTCCTGCGCCATCTGCTGGGCACCGACAGCCAGGTGCGCAGCGAGGAGGCGCCGCCCGAGGCACGCCCCGAGGACGTGGTGTGGCGGCAGGAGGCACCCGAGGGCAAGCTGGACCTGCTGGTCGCCATGGACTTCCGGATGACCTCCACCGGCCTGCTCGCCGACGTCGTCCTGCCGGCCGCCACCTGGTACGAGAAGGACGACCTGTCCTCCACCGACATGCACCCCTTCGTGCACGCCTTCACCCCGGCCATCGCCCCGCCCTGGCAGGCCCGCACCGACTACGACGCGTTCCTGACCATCGCCGACCGGTTCAGCGAGCTCGCGGCCGGCCACCTCGGCACCCGCACCGACGTCCTCGCCGTGCCGCTGCTGCACGACACCCCCGACGAACTGGCCCAGCCCGGCGGGGTGGTGCGGGACTGGAAGGCGGGGGAGTGCGAGCCCGTGCCCGGCCGGACCATGCCCCGGCTCGTCACCGTCGAGCGGGACTACGCGGCCGTCGCCCAGAAGATGCGCGCCGTCGGCCCGCTGCTGGACCGGCTCGGCACCACCACCAAGGGCGTCACCGTGCACCCCGACAAGGAGATCGAGGAGCTGCGCCACCGCTGCGGCACCGTCCGCGAGGGCGTCGCCGAGGGCCGCCCCTCCCTGGCCACCGCCTCCGACATGTGCGAGGCGATCCTCGCCCTGTCCGGCACCACCAACGGACGGCTCGCCACCGAGGGCTTCCGGGAGCTGGAGCGGCAGACCGGCAGCGAGGGGCTGGTGGAGCTCGCCGCCGAGCGCGCGGCCGAGCGGATCACCTTCGCCGACACCCGCACCCAGCCCCGGGCGGTCATCACCTCGTACGAGTGGTCGGGCAGCGAGGCCGGCGGGCGCCGCTACTCACCGTTCGTCATCAACACCGAGCACAAGAAGCCCTGGCACACCCTCACCGGACGCCAGCACTTCTTCGTCCAGCACGACTGGATCGCCGAACTCGGCGAACAACTCCCGGTCTACCGGCCCCCCTTGGACGCCCGCCGCCACTACGGCGACGAGCATCTGCACGACGGGCACGCGGAGGTGACGGTGCGTTACCTCACCCCGCACTCCAAATGGTCCATCCACTCCGAGTACCAGGACAACGCCTACATGCTCGCCCTCTCCCGCGGCGGCCCCGTCATCTGGATGTCCACCGCCGACGCCGAGCGGATCGGCGTCAGGGACAACGACTGGATCGAGGCCTACAACCGCAACGGCGTCGTCGCCGCCCGCGCCGTGGTCACCCACCGGATGCCCGAGGGCACGGTGTACATGTACCACGCCAAGGACCGCACGGTGAACGTCCCGAAGACCGAGGTGTCCGGCAAGCGCGGCGGCATCCACAACTCCCTGACCCGGCTGCTGCTCAAGCCCACCCATCTCGCGGGCGGCTACGCGCAGTTCACCTACGCCTTCAACTACTACGGCCCGACCGGAAACCAGCGCGACGAGGTCACGGTCATCCGCCGTCGCTCGCAGGATGTGGAGTACTGACGTGCGCGTGATGGCTCAAGTGGCGATGGTCATGAACCTCGACAAGTGCATCGGCTGCCACACCTGTTCGGTCACCTGCAAGCAGACGTGGACCAACCGCACCGGTGTCGAGTACGCCTGGTTCAACAACGTCGAGACCAAGCCCGGCGTCGGCTACCCGCGCCGCTACGAGGACCAGGAGCAGTGGAAGGGCGGCTGGACGCTCGACAAGAAGGGCCGCCTGGTGCTGCGCTCCGGCGGCCGGATCAGGCGCCTGCTGTCGCTGTTCGCCAACCCCGACCTGCCGGCGATCGAGGACTACTACGAGCCGGTCACCTACGACTACGACAACCTCGTCAGCGCCCCGGCCGGCCAGGACATCCCCGTCGCCCGCCCCCGCTCGGTCCTCACCGGCGAACCCACGGCGATCACCTGGGGCGCCAACTGGGAGGACGGTCTCGGCGGCGCCCCCGAACACGCGGGCGGCGACCCCAACCTGACCGGCGAGTGGGCGGAGAAGGTCCGCTTCGAGTTCGAGCAGACCTTCCTCTTCCACCTGCCCCGCCTGTGCGAGCACTGCCTCAACCCGGCCTGCGTGTCGGCCTGTCCGTCCGGCGCCCTGTACAAGCGCGTCGAGGACGGCATCGTCCTGGTCGACCAGAACCGCTGCCGGGGCTGGCGGATGTGCGTGACGGCGTGCCCGTACAAGAAGGTGTACGTCAACCACGCCACCGGCAAGGCCGAGAAGTGCACCTTCTGCTTCCCGCGCATCGAGGCCGGCCAGCCCACCGTCTGCTCCGAGACCTGCGTCGGCCGGCTGCGCTACCTCGGCCTGCTCCTCTACGACGCCGACCGCGTCGGCGAGGCCGCCGCCACCCCCGGCGAGCGGGACCTGCTCGACGCCCAGCGCGGTGTCTTCCTCGACCCGCGCGATCCCGAAGTCGCCGCCGCAGCAAGGGAGTCCGGCATCCCCGAGGACTGGCTGGAGGCGGCCCGGCGCTCACCGGTGTACGACCTGGTCATGCGCTACAAGGTGGCGCTGCCGCTGCACCCGGAGTACCGCACCCTGCCCATGGTCTGGTACGTCCCGCCGCTCTCGCCCGTCCTGGACGCGGTGAGCGAGGCGGGCGGCGACCAGGACGACCCCGACCACGTCTTCGCCGCCGTCACCCGGCTGCGCATCCCGCTGGAGTACCTGGCGAGCCTGTTCACCGCCGGGGACACCGACCTGGTCGCCGGCGTCCTGATGAAACTCACCGCCCTGCGCACCCACATGCGCGCCCGCACCCTCGGCGAGGAGGCCGACGAGAGCGTCCTGGACGCCGTCGGCCTGACCGACCGCGAGGCGCAGGACCTGCACCGCCTGCTCGCCGTCGCCAAGTACGCCGACCGCTACGTCGTCCCGGCCGCGCACAAGGAGGACGCGGCCGCGCTCACCGCGACGGAGAACCGCTGCCCGGTGGAGGCCACCGGCGAGCCGTCCGAACGCCGGGTCATGCTCGGCATCCCCACCCTGCGCCGCAGCACCGACGGAGGCCCCGCATGAGCCCCCTGCCGTCCACCATCCCGGCCATCGTCCGCACCCGCGTCCGGGCCGCCACCCGCCGCCGCGGCGCGGCCACCCCCGAGGAAGCCGAGCGCCGCGCCCTGCTGCTGCGCCTGCTGTCCCTGCTCCTGCAGTACCCCGACCCCGAACTCACCGAGGGACGGCCCCGGTTGGCGGCCGCGGTCGCCGCGCTGCCGCCGTCCGCGGCCGCCGCCGAACTCACCGCCTTCATGGGCTGGTTCGCGCGCGAGGACCCCGACGCGCTGCAACGGCACTACGTCGAGATGTTCGACCTGCGCCGCAGAAGCAGCCTCTACCTGACCTACTACCTCCACGGCGACACCCGCCGCCGGGGCATGGCCCTGCTCGCCCTGGCCCAGCGCTACCGGGCCGCCGGCTGGGAGATCGACGGCGGCGAACTGCCCGACCACCTCCCGGTCGTCCTGGAGTTCGCCGCGCTCGGCGGCACCGGCCGCGGCGAGGCCCCGCTCCGCCAGCACCGGCGCGGACTGGAACTGATCCACCACGCGCTGACCGACACCGGCTCCCCCTACCGGCATCTGCTCGCCGCCCTGCGCAGCCTGCTGCCGCCGCCCACCGAGGCCGACCTCGCGGCGGTCGCACGGCTCGCGGCCGAGGGCCCGCCCGCCGAGGAGGTGGGCCTGGACCCGTACGGCAACGGCGAGTTCGCCCCACCCGGCACCTTCACCCCACCCCGGCCCGCGGCACCGACCCTGGCCGCGCCCACCCCCCAGGAAGACCCGCGATGAACGTCTCGACCGCCGACCTCCTGCTGTGGGTCGCCTTCCCCTACGTCTGCCTCGCCGTGTTCGTCGTCGGCCATGTCTGGCGCTACCGGCACGACCAGTTCGGCTGGACCACGCACACCAGCCAGCTGCTGGAGCGGCGCTGGCTGCGCTGGGGCAGCCCGCTGTTCCACCTCGGCGCCTTCGCCGTGATCGCCGGACACGTGGTCGGCCTCGCCGTACCGGCTTCCTGGACCGAGGCCGCGGGGATCTCCGAGCACGCCTACCACACCACCGCCGTCTGGCTGGGCTCCGTGGCCGGCGTCGCCATGGTCACCGGCCTCGGCATGCTGTGCGCCCGCCGGCTGCTGACCCGGCGGATCCGGCTCACCACCGACCGCAGTGACAAGGTGCTCTTCCCGCTGCTCGCCGCGACCGTCCTGCTCGGCATCTCGGCGACCGCCACCCACAACGTCTTCGGCGGCGGCTACGACTACCGGGAGACCGTCTCCGTCTGGTTCCGCGGCGTCTTCGTCCTGCGGCCGGAGCCGGAGGCGATGAGCGGCGCGCCGCTGCTCTTCCAGCTCCACGCGCTCACCGCCTGTCTGCTCTTCGCCGCCTGGCCGTTCACCCGGCTCGTGCACGTGTGGAGCGTTCCGGTCGGCTATCTGACCCGGCCCTACCTGGTCTACCGGCGGCGCCCCGCCGGCCGTCCGGCCGAGGAGCGGGCGCGCCTCACAACCGGAGCGTGAACCAGGTCGTCTTGCCCTCGTCCGTGGGGCGCACGCCCCAACTGGCGGCCAGGGCGCGCACCAGCAGCAGACCGCGCCCGGACTCCTCGTCCTCGCCCGCGATCCGCGGCTGGGGCAGGTGCGGGCTGCGGTCGCTGACCTCGACGGTGAGGTCGGTGGCCGTGCGGTGCAGATGCAGCCCGATGGGGCCCTCCGCGTGCTGCACGGCGTTGGTCAGCGTCTCCGACAGCAACAGCAGCGCGTCGTCGGCGCGCGGGGCGCAGTTCCACGAGGTCAGCGCCTTGTGCAGGAACGCCCGCCCCTCGGGCACGGAGGACGGGACGGCGGGCAGGTCCGTGGTGAGGGCCGCCAGCGGGGCGGCCGGCAACTGGGCCAGCAGCAGGGTGACGTCGTCGTTGTGGCTGTCGGCGTCGGGCAGCAGGCGGGCCAGCACATGGTCGGCGGCGCTCTCCAGGCAGGAGGCGTCGTGTGCGAAGAACTCGTCCAGGACGACGGTCAGTTCGCCCACCCGGCCCTCGATGTCGCTGTCCGGCGTCTCGATCAGACCGTCCGTGTAGAGCACCAGCGTCGCGCCGGGCGGGATCTCCGTGCAGGACTGCTCGTACAGGACGTCGCCCACCCCCAGCGGCGCGTTGACGGGAGAGGACAGACCGTGGACCGGCCGGCCGGCGCCCGCGACGAGGATCGGCAGGTGGCCGGCCGAGCACACCGTCACCGTTCCGGCGTCCGGGGCGATGACCAGGTAGGCGCAGGTGACGAGCTGGTCCGGCACGTCGAGGTCGGCCACGCAGGTGTCCAGGGCCTGCATCAGCTGCCGGGGCTGCATGCCGGTCTTGGCGAGCGCGTGCGCCGCCGAGCGCAACTGGCCCATGACGGCGGCGGCTTCGAGCCCGCGGCCCATCACGTCGCCGATCAGCACGCCGACCCGGTCGGCGCCCAGCGGGATCAGGTCGAACCAGTCGCCGCCCACACCGGCGCCCTGCGTGGCGGGCCGGTAGCGGCTGGCCGTGGCGAGGCCGGGCAGCGCCGGCGGGGTGCCCATCAGGCTGCGCTGGAGGGTGAGGGCGATGTGCCGCTGCTGCTCGTACAGGGCGGTGAGTTCGGCCTCGGCCTTCTTGCGGTCGCTGATGTCCCGCACGATCGCGCACGCGCCGACGACCGTGCCGGCGGTGTCCCGGGTCGGCCACAGCGTGACGTCGACGTCCAGCATCCGCCCGGTCCGGGTGAGCCGCAGCGTCTCGAAGTGCTCCACCTTCTCGCCGCCGCGCAGCCGCTCCAGCAGCACGCTGACCTCGTCCTCCAGGTCGGCCGGGGCGAGTATCGACACGTGCCGGTGCATGACCTCCTCGGCGGTGTAGCCGTAGAGGTCCTGCGCGGCGGCGTTCCAGTAGGTGATGTAGCCGTCGAGGGTCTTGGCGAGGATCGCGTCCTGCGACGACTCCACCAGCGCGGCCAGTTCGTTGATCCGGGCCTCGGCGGCCTTGCGGTCGCTGACGTCCCGCACGGCGGCGGAGACCAGCAGGCCCTCGGCGGTCTCCAGCGGGCTGAGGCTGATCTCGACGGGGAACTCGGTGCCGTCCTTGCGCAGTCCGTGCAGGTCGAGCCCGGCACCCATCGGGCGTACCTGCCGGTTGGCGGCGTAACCGCCCCGGTGCCGGGTGTGCTGGTCGCGGAAGCGGTGCGGCATCAGCAACTCGACCGGGCGGCCCAGCAGTTCCTGGCGCCGGTAGCCGAACAGGGCCTCCGTCTGGGCGTTGACGAGCCGGATGATCCCGGTGTCGTCGACGATGACCATGGCGTCCGGCGCGGCCTCCAGCAGTCCCCGGAACCTTTCTTCGGCGCCTTCCGGCCCGTCCTGGCGCACCACCCGGCCACACCGGCAGTGCGCCGGTGCGCCGATCGTGGGCGCCTCCTCCGTTCCGACGAAGTCGGCCACCTCCGCCTCACCTCCACCCGCGCGCGACGATTCGGACATCTCACCGCTTCCGCCTCACCGACACGCCGGAATGTCGTTTACTGTGCGCAACATGCCCGGTCCTGTCCGTGACCGCGGCGCCGGATGCGCGTCCGTACGACGCGAACGCCCCCACCGGCCGCCCCGGGACGTCGCTGATCCACACGGGGGGAGAAGGGGCCGTAGGCGCGGCGCGGAGTTCAAGGACATCGTCAACGGGACCGCCGGCGAGCTCATGACCGCTCCGGCCGTCACCGTCACCGCCGACGAGACCCTCGCGCGGGCGGCCCGCACCCTGGCGCGGCACCGGATCGAGCGGCTGCCGGTGGTCGACGCCGACGGCGGGCCGCAGGGCGTCGTCAGCCGCTCGGACCCGCTGAGCGTCTTCCTCCGCGGCGACGAGGACATCGCCCGGGACGTGCGCCGTCCGTCGCGGCGCGGCCGGCACGGGCCGTGGAGGTCGACATCGGCTGCGCGCCGCCGGATGCAATCTCGACCCTGGTCTGCCAGGGGACCCGACGGACCCGCAGGCGGCCCGGACGACCCCATGACGACCGACCACCGGCCCCTGACCAGCGGCTGACGGGACGTGAGACGGTCGGGGTGAGGGACGGAGAAGGGGTGTCGACCGATGAGGACCACGCGTCGTACCCGCAGGGCGGGGCGGCTGTGGCGGTGGCGGGCCAGTCCGCTGCGCCGCCGCAGCGACCGTGCGGAAGCCTGGATCATCCTGGCCGCCTGGCTCCTCGCCCTGCTGGCCGGCCTGGCCACGGGCTGCGCGGCCGGGGCGTGGGTGGCGGACTCCCTCGCCGAACGCCGGGCGGCGGTCCACCCCGTCTCGGCCGTCCTGACCGAGAACGCGCCCAAGGCGATCGTGACCGCGTACGGAACAGACGGCATGGTCTGGGCGCGGGTCCGCTGGACCGGCGCCGACGGCGTCACGCACACCGACCGCGCCAAGGTCGAGCGCGGCAAGGCGGCCGGAGCCCGGGTCACCGTCTGGCTCGACGCCGCGGGCAACCCGGTCACCCGCCCGCCCGACGCCGCCGAGTCCCGGCTGCAGGCGGCGGTGGTGGGGGTGCCGGCCGGTCTGGGCGCATCCGTCCTGGTCCTCGTCGGCGGGCGGCTGGTGCGCGATCGGCTGGACCGGCGGCGCTACCGGGAGTGGGACGCGGAGTGGCTGCTGGTCGAGCCGCAGTGGCGCAGGCGCATGATCGGTTGACAGGGGCCGACCGGGTCCGGCACGGGGCCGGTCGGCCCACGCGCGCACCCGGGGGCGGCGCGACGCTGGGAGCGGGAGAACGAAGAGGAGGGCGATATGAGCGGCATGATCGAGCGGTTCCCCGGCTTCCCGCTGTTCCCCGACCTGTTCGGCTGGGTCGAGGGCGGCTTCCCGGTGGCGCACACGGCCCCCGGGACGCACGGCATTCGCATCGAGGAGTACCTCAAGGACGGCACGTACGCTCTGCTGGCGGAGCTCCCGGGCATCGACCCGGCGAAGGACGTCGAGATCACCGTCGCGGAAGGCATCCTGACCCTGCGGGCCACGCGGACCGAGGAGACCACGGACAAGCGGCACACCGAGTTCCGCTACGGCACCTTCACCCGCTCCGTCCGGCTGCCCGCCGGAGCCCAGGGCGACGAGGCGACCGCCGAGTACAAGGACGGCGTGCTGACCATCACGGTCCCGGTGCCGGAGAAGAAGGCGGACACCCGGACCATCCCCGTGCGGCACGTCTGAGCGCAGTCCCGCGCCGGGCCGCACACCGCGCGCGGCCGGTGAGACACCGGCCGCGCACGCGTGCGCGCGCCCGTTCAGTAGGGCAGGGGCCGCCCCGAGGGCGTGCGCGGATCGGGAGGCTCCGGTCGGCGCGGCTCCCGTGGACGCCTGGTCACCTGCATCCGCTGCATGACCGCCACCTCCTGATCCCTCCCGGACCTGTCCGTGCGCATCAGCCTCGTCCGCTGTCCGCGCCGCCACCATGAGGCGACCGGATCAGCCCCGTGGGCCACTGCGACCCGTCACGGGGGCCGGTCTTCCCAGGGCGATCGCCGTGGACCACGCGCGCGGGCCACCGGCCGGGCGCACAGTGGAAGCGGCGGCGACCGGCATGGACCCGCCTCACAGGCGCCCACCGCACCGCACGGACGACGCATGCCGGGTCGCGGGCCCGGGAAGGGGACCACAACGATGAACCACCGTCGCATCCACACGCTGCACGTGGCAGCACTCGGCGCCGCCGGGGCGCTGCTGGCGACGGCCTGCGCCTCCGCCGGCCCGGATCCCGTCGCCGCGTCCGACCCGACCGGCTCGCCTTCCGCCACCCACGCCGGCTCGCTCTCCGCCGCCACGACGGGCGCGGCCTCCGACGCCACCACCGGACCGGCCGGCCCCGCCGTCACCAAGGCGGCCTGCACGAACCGGTCCCAGCTGGCCCGCTGGTCCGACCGGCGCCTGGCCATGCTGACCATCGTCGTCCCGGTGTCGGAGTCCGCGGTCTCCGGCGTCACCGCCGAGGTGACGGCGGGCGCCGGCGGTGTGCTGCTGTTCGGCGGCAGCGCGCCCGCCGACCTGGGCGCCCGCCTGACCACGCTGAAGTCCCATGTGCCGGGCCACCTGGGCCTGTTGGTGATGACCGACGAGGAGGGCGGCGACATCCAGCGCATGGCGAACCTGGTCGGCTCCCTGCCCTGGGCCGCGTCCATGGGCGCGCACTGGACCCCCGCGCAGATCCGGCGGAACGTCGGCAAGGTCGCCGCCCGGATGTCGGCGGCGCAGGTGAACACGGACCTCGCGCCGGTGGTCGACGTCGACGGCAGGAACACGGCGCCCAGCCGTACGAACCCCGACGGATGGCGCTCCTTCAGCGGCAGCACCGCCAAGGTCACCGAGGACGGTCTCGCCTACCTGAACGGCCTGCGCGACGGGCACGTCATCCCCGTACTGAAGCACTTCCCGGGGCTCGGCGGCTCCAGCTACAACTCCGACTACGGGCCCGCCCACACCCTGCCCTGGTCCACCCTGGTCAAGGTCGGCATCCCGCCGTTCAGCGCGGCGATCAAGGCCGGCGCCCCCGCCGTCATGGTCTCCAACGACACCGTCCCCGGCCTCGCGACCAACCCCGCCTCCCTGTCGCCCACCACGATCACCTACGAACTGCGCGGCAAGCTGGGCTTCAAGGGGCTGGTGCTGACCGACTCACTGAGCGCGAAGGCGATCTCGGCCGCCGGTTACAGCGTTCCGCACGCCGCCGTCCAGGCCCTGCGCTCCGGCGCCGACATGGTGATGTTCGGCCTGGTGAAGAACGTCGCGGGCCAGACGTCCGCGACCGCCTCGGCGATCACCTCGGCCGTGGCCGACGGACGGCTGACCCGCGCCCGGCTGATCGACGCGGCCTCCCACGTGCTGGCGGTCCGCCACGTGAACCTCTGCTCGTCCTGACCGGGCCGGGGCCGCGGTCTCACACGGCCGTGAGCCGGTCCACCACGTCGACCACGTCCGCGATGTCCGCGACCGCCTCGGTCAGCCGCGGGACGAGGCCGGCCTCCAGCGTGCCGCTGAGCGTGACCGCTCCGTTGTGCACCTCGACCCCGACGCGCGCCGGGTCGATGCCCAGCTCGCCGGTGAGCACCCGGTCGACGACCTCGGCCCGGATGGCCTCGTCCTCCCGTACCAGCGCGTGCAGCAGCTCGCTGCGGCTGACGACACCGACCAGCCGGCCCTTGTGGTCCGTCACGAAGATCTGCCGGATCCGGGACCGGGCGGCCGTGCGGGCCGCGTCGAGGACGTGCGTCCAGGGATGCACGGTCAGCGCGGGCGTCGTCATCAGCGTGGCCGCCGTACCGGCACCGTCGTCGGCGTGCCGTCGGCCGAACAGCTTCTCGAAGGTGCCGGGCCGCTCGTCCGACGCGAGGTCCGCGGCCCGGGCCAGCAGGTCGGACTCGGCGACCACGCCGAGGACGCGCCCGTCACCGTCGACCACGGGCACGGCGCCGATCTGCCGGCGGGCCAGCATGCGCGCGACGTCCAGATAGGGCGTGTCCCCGCAGACGGTGATCACGGACCGCTTCATGACGTGCCGGACCTGTATCTGCGGAGCGGGCGTGGCCTCGGGGGCGGAGCGCCGGTCCGCGGTGCGGTGGGTCACGGAGGCCGGCTCCCGCGCCGCCTGCGCCGAATGCGAGGCCATGGTCTGCAGATAGCGCACCATCATGTCCTGGCGGAACTCCTCCGCCGGCTTCGGCGCCAGGCCCGGCACCGCACGGTGCGCCTCAGCCGACGCCGCGCCGTGTTCCTGCACCCTTCGGCCGTTCATGACTACCTCCCGCGGTCAGCGGAGGGCCTGATCCCCCCGGCGGAGGGTCCGATCCCCCCACGACCACCATCGCGCCGGTGTGCCGCCGCGCACAGGGCCGCATGGTCCTTTGCGCAGGTCAAACGGACTGTGGTGGGCGCGGGCGAAGGGTGTGCGGATCAGCCGACCGGGCCGGGAGCGTGTCCCGCCGGATGCCGTGCCGGGTGGCCGGTGAACCAGTCGCAGGCCAGTTCGGCGACCGCGGCCAGGGCCCCGGGCTCGGCGAAGAGGTGGCCGGCGCCGGGCACCACGGCGATCCGGTGCTCGCAGCGCATCCAGTCGGCGGCGAGCCGGTTGAGGCTGAGGACCCGGGTGTCGAGGGAACCGACGACGAGCAGCGTGGGCGCCGCCAGATGAGACAGGGCGGCGGGCGTCGCGAGGTCCGGACGGCCGCCCCGGGAGACGACCGACAGCACGTCGGCACCGGGGACGGCGGCGGCCTCCAGGGCGGCCGCGGCGCCGGTACTGGCCCCGAAGTAGGCCACGGGCAGGCCCGTCTCGCGGCGCAGCCACAGGGCGGCGGCGTGCAGCCGTCCGGCGAGCATACGGATGTCGAAGACGTTGTGGCGGTTGTGCTCCTCGTCCGCGGTGAGCAGGTCCAGCAGCAGCGTGCCCAGTCCCGCCCGGTCGAGGGTGTCGGCGACGTAGCGGTTGCGGGGACTGTGCCGGCTGCTGCCGCTGCCGTGCGCGAACGCCACGACCAGCGGCGCGGTCGCGGGGACCACGAGCCGCGCGGCCAGGCGCACGTACCCGACGGGCACCTCGACCTCCCCGCCGGCCCGCGGGCCGGGGGCGGCCTGCTTCAGCAGCGCGCTCACCCGGTCGTCGTCCACCTGCGTGAAGTCCTCGTACCAGGCTCCGACCGAGCCGAGCCGGTACGGCCGCTGCAGGACGACCACCTCGTCGGCGGCGGCCCGCAGCCGGCTGACGACGGCCGGCACGCCCACCGGGACGGCGAGGACCACCCGGGCCGGGTGCAGGGCCCGTACCACCCGGCAGGCCGCCTCCGCGGTGGCACCGGTGGCCAGGCCGTCGTCCACGACCACCACGACCCGCCCCGCCACCGGCACGGGCGCGCGCCCCTGCCGGTAGCGGCGCACCCGCCGCTCCAGCTCGGCCCGCTCGGCCTCCTCCACGACGGCCCGGCGCGCGGGATCCAGCCCGGTCTCCCGTACGACGTCCTCGTTGAGGACGCGCACGCCGTGCTCGCCGATCGCGCCGAACGCCAGCTCCGGCTGCCAGGGCACCCCGAGCTTGCGCACCACCAGCACGTCCAGGGGAGCGCCGAGCTCCCGGGCCACCTCGTGAGCGACGGGAATCCCGCCGCGCGGCAGCCCCAGAACCACCGTGTCCCGGCCGCGCAGACGTTCCAGACGGTGCGCCAGCCGGCGGCCTGCCTCCGTACGGTCCCGGTAACGCATGCGGCACCTCCTCCAGCGCTGGGCGCGGTGAACCGCCTCCCTTCCATTCGACCGCACCCGAGGCCGTTCGGAAGGGGCGGACCGGACCGGAAACGGAACCAACGGGCCCGTATGGCGGCGCACCCCGCACGGGCCACCCGGTCCCGCACCCGGGGCCCTTCGGCACCTGGCGGGGACGCGGTGGCCCCGCACGCTGGAAGCAGGGGAAGTGGAGGGAGAGGAACCATGGCTGTCTCCACCCGTATCGCGGTCATCGCCGTCGGCGACCGGTTCCGGCACGACGACGGCATCGGAGACGCGGTGCTGACCCGGCTGCGCGAGCGGGCCGCCGTCCGGCCGCTGCCCGATGGCACGACGCTCGCCCGGTGCGAGGGCGAGCCCGGGCGGCTGGCGGTGCTCTGGGAGGACGCGGACCTCGCGATCGTCGTCGAGGCCGCCCACGGGCGGACGAGCCGGCCCGGCAGCGTCTACCGGCTCGACCTGGACGACGCCGAACTGCGCAGGCCGTTCGCGGCGGGACTGCACGGTGTCGGCGCGGCCGTCGAGGTGGCACGCGAGCGGGACCGCCTGCCCGGCCACCTGGTGGCGTACGCCGTCGAAGCCGGCGACCTCTCGGCCGGCCAGGGCCTGTCCGCCGCCGTCGCGGCCACCGTCGGCCGGCTGGCGGCGCGGGTGGAGGACGAGATCGTCCTGCACCGTACGACGGCGGCCCGGGACCGCACAGGAGAAGGCGGGAAGGACCCATCCGCTTCTCGCGGATCCTGATTGCGCGGTGCGCGGCTCGAGACCGCTGCTCCGCGTCTTCGTCGCGGGTCCTTCCCGTCACCTTCAGCACACCACGGCAGGCGTCCGGCCGCCAGGGCCGACCGGCCCCAACCGAACCTTTCCGGGGCGGCGCCCACACAAGGGCCGCTCCAGCCCGCTGTTCGGGCCGGTCGGCTCATGTGCCGTACCCCGGAACGGAGTTGGCTGGGAGTGAGGGAAACGACGTCACCCGAGAGGGCCTACCGAGAGGAGGGAGGACAGTGGGTACGACGCTCACCCCCGAGTTCTGGGAGCGGTTCACCGTCCTGCTGGTCGCGGCGATGGCCGTGACCTTCGTGCTCACCGCGCTGTTCGACGCGCTCGCGGTGCGCCTGGCCGAGCGCCACGGGCACCGGCCGCCGGCCGTGCCGCCCGCGCACCGGCCGGCGATCCGGCACCACCGTCCGTCCGTTCACGTCTGAACGGGCGTGACATGGCGGCAGCCGTCGTCCGCTGCACGCCGTGCCGCCGTGGATCCGCACCGGTCCACACCACGGCGGCCCGCCGTCAGCCCCTCGTCCGCGCCAGTTCCGCCGCGATCCCGGACCCCCACGCGTCCACGGCGCCCCAGTCGCGGTAGTCCCCGAAACGGCCGCCCACCAGCCGGAACAGGATCCGGCCCGAGCGGGGCAGCTGAGCCGGGGCGATGACACCCGAGAACAGGCGATGGTCCCGGAACCTCGGCGGGCCCGGCAGATCCCGCACGATCACCGGCGCCTCCAGGGGCCCCAGGCGCTTCCACGGCCCGCGCAGGGCGGCCGGCATCCCGACGCTGAAGATCCACACCGGGCGGGTGCCCAGCACGTCCGGGTTCCGCCGCAGGAAGTCCTTGGCCGGCTCCAGCCACGCCTGCCCGTGGACCGCGCTGCCGAGGACGAAGGCCCGGTAGGCGTCCGCGTCCTCGACGCTGCCCATGGGCCGCGCCTCGGCCTCCAGCCCCGCCGCGACCAGTTCGCCGGCCAGGTGGACGGCGATGTCGCGGGTGGAGCCGTGCACGGTCGCGTATCCCACGAGAACGTCCATGACGGCCCGTCCCCCCTTTCTCCGGTCGCTAGGCGACCCCGCTGTGCGCCCGGCGCGGCTGTTCGACCACGCGCAGCCGCCGCCCGGACCGGCAGGGCCCGGGCACCGTGACCACCGGGACCGCGGCGTGGCGCAGGCACTCGCGGGCCACCGCGCCGACGGAGGGCCGCTCCCACTGGCCGTGGGCCTGGCGTCCCAGTACCAGCAGCAGCGCGCCGCGCGCCTGCTGCAGCAGCACCCGCGCGGGCGGCCCCTCGACCAGCACGGCCCGTACGCCCGCGCCGACGTGCCCGCCGAACGCCTCCCGCACGGCCGAGGCGAGCAGCTGGGCGGCCTGTTCGCACTGGTCGGACTCGGTCGGCCGCGCGGACGCCGGAGCGTAGGGGGCGAAGCCGGCCGCGACCGGTTCCCAGGCGTGCACGGCGACGAGTTCCGTGTTCAGGGCACGTGCCTGCGCCGCGGCCCAGCGCAGGGCCGCCGCCGACGCCTCGGATCCGTCGACGCCGACCACGATGCCGTTGCCGAGGGCGTGTTCGGACATGGCTGCCTCCCAGAGTGGCCTCGCATCCCACCCTGGCCCGGGCGGCCGCGCGGTGCTTGGGCCGACCGGCGTCGCGTGACCGCCGGTCGGCCCCTTTCCGCCGCCGGTCACCGGTGCCGCATGCGTTCGCCGGAGTCGCCCATGTAGTGCCGCTCCTCGATGACCGTCCCCGTCTCCCCGGGACGGCGCACCGTGCCGGGCGTCGACAGGAACATCATCAGGCCGAACACCCCCACCACCATCAGCACGAGCCCGACCAGGACCTGGCTGTAGCCGAACACCATGCAGGCGCCCAGCACCGCCGCACCCATCAGCACGAGGGGAAGCATGACTACCTCCTTCATTCACGGCCTGCGCGGCCATCCGCCGGCCACGCCGTGCGGGGCCGGCGCGTCCGGGCCGCGGCCCTGCCGGAGCGGCAGATCCGTCCCGGAGACCATCCCGGCGGCCCTGGTGGGCCGCATCTCCGCACCCTCCCCTCGGTCATGGCGTACGTCTCCCATGCTCACCTTCAGCCTTCCCCGGACCGGCAGGCTCCCCAAGGGCTGTAAGGGCAGGTCACAGGGCCGGTCGGCCCTGTACGGGCCGCTGGTTGCACCGCCGCTCGCACGGGCGTACGACCGCGTGGGCCGAACGGCCCCGGCGGGGGCCGAACCACCCCTGCTGCCGGCCGGTGCGGGGATGCCACAGTGACCGTGGGGACCTGCTACGCGGGCCCGCGCGGTCCGGCGAAAGGCGGTGGGGACGATGATGGAGCTGCCCCTGGTCGTGGGCGTCGACGGATCGGAGCCGAGTCTCACGGCGCTGGACTGGGCCGTGGACGAGGCGGCCCGGCACGCCGTGCCGTTGCGGCTGGTGTACGCCTCCCTGTGGGAGCGGTACGAGGGCGTGGTGCCCTCCGCCGGTCTGGAGCGCCCGTCCCAGCAGGTGATGGCGGACAACATCGCCGCGACCGCGGCGGAGCGCGCCCGCAGACGCGACCCCGAGCTGAAGGTGTTCGCCGAGGTCGTGCCGGAGGACGCGTCCGAGGCACTGCTGCGCGCGGGCGACGACGCCTGCGCCGTGGTGACGGGGTCGCGGGGCCGCGGCGAACTGGCGGGACTGCTGCTCGGCTCGGTCGGGCTGACCGTGGCCGCCCGGGCGGCCTGCCCGGTGATCGTCGTCCGCGGCGACCAGGCCGGCCTCGCGGGCACCCACGAACGGATCCTGCTCGGCGCGGGAGATCCGGCGACCGGGCGGGACGCGGTGCGGTTCGCGTTCCGGGAGGCCGAGGCGCGCGGCTGCGTCCTGGACGTCGTACGCGCCTGGCGCTGCCCCACGCACCAGAGCGCCGATGCCGCGCTGCCGGCGGGCGACGCGGCGCTCCAGCACGAGCGGCGGGCGTCCGCGCTCCTGGACGACCTGCTGGCGGAGGCCGTACGGGACCACCCCTCGGTGCGGCTGCGCAGGCGCACGGTGGAGGGGCCGGCCCGCAGGGTGCTGGTCGACCGCTCGGCCGCCGCGGACCTGGTGGTCATCGGGGCGCGGCGCCGGCCCGGCGCCTACGGGCTCCAGCTGGGCCGGGTGGCGCACACGCTGCTCCACCACGCCGCCTGCCCGGTGGCGGTCGTACCGCAGCGGGGATGACCGGGCGCCGTCCCGGACGGTGACGTACCGTGAGAAAACGGGCCGCGGAAGGACGGTCGAGTGAGCGACGGGATCTGGGAGTACGAGGGCTACGACCCGGCGGACGAGCGGCTGCGGGAGTCCCTGTGCACGCTCGGCAACGGCTACTTCGCCACCCGCGGCGCCCTGCCCGAGTGCGCGGCGGACGCGGTGCACTATCCGGGCACCTATGTCGCCGGCTGCTACAACCGGCTCACCTCCGAGGTGGCGGGGCGCCGGGTCGAGAACGAGGACATGGTCAACGTCCCGAACTGGCTCCCGCTGCGTTTCCGCTGTGCCGGCGGGCCCTGGCTCACCCCGGACACGGCCCCGGTCCTCGACCACCGGCTGCTGCTCCACCTGGCCTCGGGGCTCCTGGAGCGGCGCACCCGCTACGACCTCGGCGGCGGCAGGGCGCTGTCGGTGCGTCAGCAGCGGTTGGTGCACATGGCCGACCCGCACGTGGCCGCCCTGCGCACCGAGTTCACCGCCGAGGGCGGTGCGAGCGAACTCCTCGTGGAGGCGGCCCTGGACGCCGGGGTCACCAACGCCGGCGTGGCGCGCTACCGCGACCTCGACGGCCGCCACCTCACCCACGTCCACACGGGCGACGCCGGCCCCCACGCCGTGTGGGTGCGCTGCCGCACCCGCACCTCCGACATCCGCGTCGGCCTGGCCGCCCGCCTGGCCGCCGACGCACCCGTCACCGCCCGGCACGAGCCGGCCCGCGCCGTCCAGGAGGTGCGCCTCGCGCTGAGCGACGGCCGACCCGTCGCCGTCGACAAGGTCGTCGCGCTGCACACCTCCCGCGACCCCGCGATCAGCGACCCGCTGCACGCCGCGACCGACCGCGTCGGCCGCGTCCCCGGCTTCGACACCCTCCTCGACGACCACCTCACCGCCTGGGACCAGCTCTGGCGCCGCGCCGACATCGACGTACCCGGCGAGTCGGGCCGCATCCTGCGGCTGCACCTCTTCCACGTGCTGCAGACGCTCTCCCCGCACACCGCCGACCTCGACGTCGGCGTGCCCGCGAGGGGACTGCACGGCGAGGCCTACCGCGGCCACGTCTTCTGGGACGAACTGTTCGTCCTGCCCTACCTCACCCTGCACTTCCCCGAGGTCTCCCGGTCCCTGCTGCGCTACCGCCACCGCCGCCTGGAACAGGCCTGCACCGCCGCCCGCGCAGCCGGCCGCAGGGGCGCCATGTACCCGTGGCAGAGCGGCAGCGACGGCCGCGAGGAGACCCAGCGACTGCACCTGAACCCCAACTCCGGCCGCTGGCTGCCCGACCACTCCCACCTGCAGCACCACGTCGGCTCCGCGATCGCGTACAACGTCTGGCAGTACTGCCAGGCCAGCGGTGACGCGGAGTTCCTGCACACCAAGGGCGCCGAGATGCTGCTGCAGATCGCCCGCTTCTGGGCGGACGCGGCCGTCTACGACCCCGGCCTCGGCCGCCACCGCATCAAGGGCGTCGTCGGCCCCGACGAGTACCACGACGCCTACCCCGACGCGCGCGTGCCCGGCCTCGACGACAACGCCTACACCAACGTCACCGCCGCCTGGGTGCTCGCACGCACCCTGGAACTGCTGGACACGCTGCCCGAACCGCGCCGGCGCGAACTGGTGGAGCGCACCGGCCTGGACGGCGGCGAACTCGAACAGTGGCAGGACGTCTCCCGCACCCTGCACGTGCCCTTCCACGCCGGTGTCATCAGCCAGTTCGAGGGCTACGGCGACCTCGCCGAGCTCGACTGGGACGGCTACCGCGAGCGCTACGGCGACATCCGCCGCCTGGACCGGATCCTGGAGGCGGAGGGCGACAGCGTCAACCGCTACCAGGCGTCCAAACAGGCCGACGTGCTGATGCTCGGGTACCTGTTCTCCCCGGCCGAACTGCGGGCCCTGTTCGGCAGGTTGGGCATCCGGCTCGACGACGACACCTGGACCCGCACGGTCGACCACTACCTGCGCCGCACCAGCCACGGCTCCACCCTCAGCGGCCTGGTCCACGGCTGGGTGCTGGCCCGGGCCCGGCGCGCGGAGGCCTGGAAGTACTGCCAGGAAGCCCTCCAGGGCGACATCGCCGACGTGCAGGGCGGCACCACGGGCGAGGGCATCCACCTCGGCGCCATGGCCGGCACCCTCGATCTCGTCCAGCGCGGCCTGACCGGCCTGGAGACCCGTGGCGGGGCGCTGTGGCTGGACCCGGTACCGCTGCCGGAGCTGTCCACCTACGGGTTCGCGCTGCGCTACCAGGACCACTGGGGCGTACGGCTGCGTCTGCGGCGCGGCGGGCTGGAGATCACCGTACCGTCGTCCGAGGCCTCCCCGATCGACGTACGCCTGCCCGACCGCGCCGTCCGGCTCCGGCCGGGGGAGACCAGCCGTCTGCGGCTCGCCGACTGAGTCTCACGCCGGGACCACGGCGAGCGGACACCCGGTGAACCGGGCCACGGTGTAGGCGACGGGGCCGAGTCCGGCGCCGGCGCCGCGCCCCACGACGAGCAGGTCGATGCGGCCCGAGGTCCGCACCAGGGCCTGCGCCGGGTCGAAGAGGACGACGTCCTCCAGGACCCTCACCGACGGGTACTTCGCGCGCCACGGCCGCAGGACCTCCGTCAGCAGGCCGATCTCCCGTTCCGCGCGGGCGGCGTACAGCGCCGCCGACGACGCGTGCCCCGCGGGGCCGGGCGGCGCCACGGGCGGCGGGCCCGCGTGCAGCGCGGTGAGGTGGACGCCCCGCAGCCGTGCGGTGTCGAAGGCGAAGTCGAGGGCGCCGTCGGCCGGGGCGCGGGCGTCGACGGCCACCGCGATCCTCGCCGGCCGGTCCGCCGGGACGCGGAGGGCCCTCGCGCCGGGTACCAGGACGACGGGACAGCCGGCGCCGCCGGCCACGGCCCGGGCGGTCGTCCCCGGAAACAGTCCCGTGCGGCCGCCCTCGCCGCGCAGCCCGAGCACCGTCATCGCCACGTCGGTCTCCGCGCCGCGCCGCAGCAGGACGGCGGCCGGCTCGCCGGTGAGCCGCAGGCTCTTCATCGCCGCTCGCGGATACCGGGCGGCGAGGCCGGCCACCACGGTCTCCGGACGGAACGGCTGCCTCGCTCCGCAGGCCGCCGCCACGTGCGCCACGCGCAACGGCAGGTCGCGCAGCAGGGCTTCCCGGGCGGCCCAGTCCGCGGCCGGGCGGCTGCCCGACGAGCGGTCCACCCCGACGACGATGACCTGCTTCATGGCGTCCGCGCCTCCCCGGGAACGACTCGTGCCCACCCTCCAGGCTCATCCGGCGCCGGGGGACGGGGCATGGGCCGGTCGGTCCCCCGAGCAGTCCCGCCGGCCCCTTTGCCGCGGGCGGCTCGCGGGGGCAGCCTGGCTGTGGAGAACACCGACCGGCGGCCGCCCACGGCCCGTGAGGGGAGGTGGCGCCCCATGCCGGCGCACCCGCTCGACACGACGACCATCAGGGACCTGGTCACGGCCGCCACGGCCGCCCCCTCGCTGCACAACGCGCAGCCCTGGCACTTCCGCTACCTCTCCGGCCGGCGCACCTTCGAACTGCGCCCCGACCTGAGCCGGGCCATGCCGCGCACGGACCCGGACAACCGCGCCCTGTGCCTGGGCTGCGGCGCGGCCCTGTTCAACCTGCGCGTCGCCGCGGCGCACCGCGGACTGCGCACGGACACGCGCCTGCTGCCCGACCCGGCCGACCCCGGCCTGTACGCCGCCGTGCGCATCACCGGAACGGACACCGGCCGCCCCGACCCCGCAACGGCTCGGCTGTACCCGGCGATCACCCGGCGCCACACCAGCCGCCACCCCTTCGAGGAGAAGCCGGTCCCGGCCGACGTGGCGGACGAACTGCGGGAGGCGGCCCGGCAGGAGGGCGCGCAGCTGGTCTTCCCCGACGCCTGGCACGTCGAGGCGCTGCTCGACCACGTCCGGGACGTCGAGGGACGCGACAGCCTGGAGCCCGAGCGGCAGGAGGACCTGCGGCGCTGGACCCGCACCGGGGCGCGGGAGGCCGGCGAGGCCGTCGACGGGATCCCCGAGTACGCCTTCGGACCGAGGAAGGCGGCGGGCCGGGCACCGGTACGGGACTTCGCCGGCCGCGAGGCGGTCCCCGGCCGGGCCGCGGCCGTCTTCGAGAGCGTCCCGAACCTGGTCCTGCTGGGCACCGCCGCCGACCACACCGCGGACTGGCTGCGGGCGGGGCAGGCGCTGGAACGGGTCCTGCTGCTCGCCACGCTCCGCGGACTGGCCACCTCGCTCACCTCCCACTCCCTGGAGCGGGCCGACCTGCGGGAACTGGCCCGTGACCCCGGCTCGGCCATGGGCTTCGTCCAGATGGTGCTGCGCCTGGGCTACGGTCCGGCGGGCGTGGCGAGCCCCCGCCGGCCGGTGGGCGAGGTGCTGGAGATCCGGTGACGCACGTCCGGCTCAGCGGGCTCAGCGCGCAAGACCGGGCTCAGCGCGCGAGGGAGAAGTAGTTCTCCTCCTCCTGCGTGAAGTGCAGGCGCAGCACCGTGTGCAGGCCGTAGAGGCTGGCGCGCAGGTCGTCGAGCTGTTCGGGGGCGAGCGCCCCGTCGGAGCCGGCCAGCGCGAGGTGGGTGGCGATGCGGCGGGCGAGGCGTTCGATCTCGGCGTGGGCGCGGCTCATGGTGGCCGTCGCCTCCGGGCCGCCGAGAGTGGGGGCGAGCGCCGGATAGAGCTGGTGCTCCTCGGCGTACTCGTGCGGCAGCAGCCGTTCGGTCAGCAGCCGGTGCACCTCGGCCACCGCCGCCAGCGACCGCGGACCGGCGCCGTCGGCGAGTCGGTCGGCGGCGGCCCGCACGGCCTCCAGGACGTCCTGGAGATCGTCGTGCTCGGCCGCGAACCGGTGGACGAGGGCCTCCGCGTCGGGCCGCAGCCGCGGCCGCGCCGCCCGGTCGTCGCGCAGCGCCCGCAGCGCGTTGAGGATGACCACGACGTCGATGCCCTCCTGCAGCAGCGCGCCCAGGGCCGGCGGCAGCAGACCCAGGGCGGCCGCGACCATCGCGGCCAGCGACAGCGCCATGCCGCCCAGCGCGCTCTGCACGGCGATGCGCCTCGACCGTACGGCGATCCCGACGGCGTCGGCCAGGCGGTCCACCCGGTCCGTGGTCAGCACGATGTCCGCCGCCTCCGAGGAGGCCGTGGCGCCCCGGGCCCCCATCGCCACCCCGATGTCGGCCACGGCCAGCGCGGGAGCGTCGTTCACGCCGTCGCCGACCATCACCGTCACCGCCGCCTCGCGTTCGGCGCGCACCGCCGCGACCTTCTCGGCCGGGGCCAGCCCGGCCCGCACGTCGTCCAGGCCCAGCACGGCGCCGATCTCCCGGGCCGGCTCCGCACGGTCGCCGGTGAGCATCACCAGCCGCCCGATACCCGCCGCTCGCAGCCGGCGCAGGGTCCGCGGCGCGTCGGGGCGCAGCGGGTCGCGCAGCAGAACGGCGCCGACGGGCCGCTCGTCCACGGTGAGCCAGGCGACGGCCGCCCCGTCCAGCAGGGCCCGGTTGTCCGCCGCGCGCGCCCAGGCCGGCAGGCCGGTGTCCTCGTCGAGCCGGCCGACGGCCATCCGGCGGCCCGCCACGACGCCGGCGGACCCGCGGCCGGGCTCCTCCGTCACGTCGTCCGGCACCGACAGGCGCAGCCCACGCCGCCGCGCCGCGTCCACCACGGCCCGCGCCAGGACGTGCGGGGAGTACTGGTCGAGCGAGGCCGCCAGCCGCAGCACCTGGGCCGGCTGCCAGCCCGGCGCGGCCACCACGTCCAGCACCCGCGGGCAGCCGCCGGTGAGGGTGCCGGTCTTGTCCAGCAGCAGGGTGCGCGCCCGGCCCAGGTTCTCCAGCGCCCCGCCGTCGCGGATCACCACGCCGAGCCGGGAGGCCCGCGACAGACCCGACACCACGGCCACCGGCGCCGCCAGCAGCAGCGGACAGGGCGTGGCGACGACCAGGACGGCCACCGCCCGCACCGCCGAACCGGACAACAGCCAGGCCGCGCCGGCGACCGCCACGGACAGCGGCAGGAACCAGGCCGCGTAGCGGTCGGCCAGCCGCACCACGGGAGCCGACTCGGCCCCGGCCTGCCCGGCCAGCCGGACGATCTCCGCGTAGGTGCTGTCCTGCTCGGTCGCCGTGGCCCGCAGCCCGAAGGCGCCGCCCGCGTTGACCACGCCGCTGCGCACCGCCTCGCCCTCCGGGCGCCGCACGGTCAGGGACTCGCCGGTGAGCACGGACTCGTCCAGCACGGCCGGCCCGCCGACCACCCGGCCGTCGACGGGGACGACCTCGCCGGGGCCGACCACCAGCAGGTCACCGGCCGCGACCTCGGACAGCGGCACGGCGCGCACCTGATCGCCGGTGCGCCGCCGGGCGGTGCGCGGCGCGTGCTCCAGCAGCGCGCGCAGGTCACGCGAGGCCCGCCGCCGGGCGGCGCTCTCCAGGGTGCGGCCGGTGGCCAGCATCACGGCGATCAGCGCGCCGGCCAGGTACTCGCCCACGGCCAGGGTGCCGCCCAGGGCGAGCACCGCGATCACGTCCACGCCCGCCTGGCCGCGCCGCAGCGCGCCCAGCACCCAGACCACCGCCGGGCCGATCGCGACGGCGGTGCCCAGGGCCCAGCACAGGTCGGCCGGGCCGGGCGCGCCGGTCAGGCGGAGCAGGCCGCCGACCGCCAGCGCGGCGGTCGTGGCCGCCAGCAGGAGCGGTTCGGGCCGCGGCGGCCACCACGGTGCGGTGAGCGGCCGACGCGTCGGTGTCAGCGCCTTCTCCTGCGGCATCTCGGGCCTCCTGCCCCTCGCTCAGTCGTGCGGTACGACGGCCACCGGACACGGCACGTGGTGCAGGGCCGCGTGCGGCACGGGGCCGAGCTTCCAGGCGTGGTGGGACGGGTGGCGCCGGCGGCCGACGACGGTGAGCCGGCTGTGCGCGCACGCGGCGAGCACCACCTGGGTCGCCGGGCCCGCGGCGAGGTGCAGGGCGACCGGCACGTCGGGGAACTTCTCCCGCCACGGGGCGAGCACGGCCGTCAGCCGGGCCCGTTCCCCGGCCTCCTGCCGGGGTGGCACGGGGGAGGGGAGGGCCAGCGCCCGTACGGCCCGGAGCAGGGAGCCGCGGGGCTGGGCGGCGGTGAACGCGAAGTCCAGCAGCGCGTCGGCGGCCGGGCCGGGTTCGTGCACGCCGACCACGACCTCGCCGCGTCCGGCCGTCGCGGGGTGCCCCCAGCCGGCCTCGACCGCCGGGTCGCCGGCCCGTACGGCGACGACGGGGCACTGCGCGAGGGCGAGGACGTGCAGGCCGATGGACCCGAGCAGGAAACTCGCCACCGAGCCGTGCCCGCGGGAGCCGAGCACGACCATGGCGGCGCTCCGGCCCCGCTCCAGCAGGGCCTCACCGGCCGGCTCCGCGACGAGTTCGGTGGTGAGCGGCAGGTCCGCGTACCGGTGCAGCAGTTCCGCCTCGGCGCGGCGCAGCACCTGGCCGCCGTACCGCTGCTTGCTCAGGGCCTCCTGGGGGACCGGCACGTCGAGCGGCTGGGTGGTCCAGGAGTGCAGCAGCAGCACGGGCAGGTGCCGGTCGACCGCCTCACGCGCGGCCCACCAGGCGGCCGTCACGCTCGCGGGCGAGCCGTCGACTCCGACGACGACAGGGCCGATGGTCATGGCGCACCTCCTGTCCGGGTGCGGCAGCCGCGGACGCTACTGGCGCACGAGGGCCCCGTCTTCAGCGTCGTGCGCCGGGCCCGCCGTGCGGGAGGGCCGGTCGGTGCGCCGTCGGGGCCCGTCCGGCCCACCGCCGCCGCCGGTCGAGGGCCGGCCCGGACCGGCCCCCGGGTCCCTATGGCCCACTGCGGGGCGGAGGCGGCGAGCCCAGGCTGGAGTCGGCGCCCCGGAGGTGCCGTACCGGCACTCGGCCGCCCGGCCGGGACCGCCCGAGGAGGGGAGGAACGGCCATGAGTGGACCCGTCGTCGTGGGAGTGGGCGGTTCGCCGTCGAGCCTGGCCGCCGTGGAGGCGGCCGCGTGGGAGGCCGACCGGCGGGGCGTGGCGCTGCAACTGGCGCACGCCGTCGCGTGGCCCGCGGACCCGGTGGCCCCGGGTGTGCCGCCCTGGGACCCGGACGGCGCGGGCCTGCCCGGGATGGCGCGCGGCACGCTGGCGGAGGCCGAGCGGCGCGCACGCCGGGTCGCGCCCGGGCTGGCGATCACCAGCGGGGTGCTCGTCGGCGAGCCGGTGACGGTGCTGGAGTCCGAGTCGCGCGCGGCCACGCTCACCGTGGTCGGCGGGCGCCGCCAGGGCCGGTTCGGCGGGCTGCCGTACGGCTCGGTGGCCGGGCGGCTGACCGCGCACGGGCGCTGCCCGCTGCTCGTGGTGCGCGGCCGGGTGAACCGCACCGGTCCCGTCGTCCTGGCCTGCGACGGCTCGCCGGCCTCGCGCGCGGCGGCCGCGTTCGCCTTCGCGGAGGCCGCGGAGCGGGGCGCGGAGCTGGTGGTGCTGCACACGCGTGACGCGGGAACGTATCCGGACGTACGGCGCGAGCATCCGGATGTCGCCGTGCGCCCGCGCCGGATCCGGGGCCGTGCCCGGCTCGCGGTCGTCGAGGCGACCGCCGGGGCACAGCTCGTCGTGATCGGCGTGCGCGCGCACGCCGGTGTCACCGGGGCGGTCGGCCGCGCGGTGCTGCGGCACGCGCCGTGCACCGTCGCCGTGGTCCCGGACGGCGCCGCGCGCCCGGGAGAGTGACATCGCACACCTAAGCACCTGCTGAATTGCAAAATTTCGCAATTGCTTAGATGCTATGAGGGCTGTGCCCGCAGGTAGCCACGGGCACAGCCTTCTGTGCGTGGCCCCGACGGGGCCGCCCGGCGAGAGACCGAGGGGCCGTGTCCGTTCCGCTGCACCAGACCATCGCCCCGCTGCTGCCCACCCGGGCCGACCTGGCCGAGATGCGGCGCGACCCGCGCCGGGACCTGCTGGCCGGCCTCACCGTGGCGATCGTGGCGCTGCCGCTGGCCCTGGGCTTCGGCATCTCCTCCGGGCTCGGCGCGGCGGCGGGCCTGGCGACCGCCGTGGTCGCGGGGGCGCTCGCCGCGCTGTTCGGCGGATCGAATCTCCAGGTCTCCGGGCCGACCGGGGCGATGACGGTGGTCCTGGTGCCCATCGTCGGCCGCTACGGCCCCACCGGGGTGCTGACCGTCGGCGTGATGGCCGGCCTGATGCTGGTGGCGCTGGCCGCTCTGCGCGCCGGCAAGTACATGCGGTACGTGCCCGCCCCCGTCGTGGAGGGCTTCACCCTGGGCATCGCCTGCGTCATCGGCCTGCAGCAGGTGCCCGCCGCCCTCGGCGTCCCCAAGCCCGAGGGCGACCGGGTGCTGGTGGTGGCCTGGCGGGCCCTGGAGGAGTTCGTACGGCACCCGAACTTCACGGCCCTGGGCATCGCGGCCGCGGTGGCCGCCGTCATGCTGGCCGGCGCCCGCCTGCGGCCCACGGTGCCCTTCTCCCTCCTGGCCGTCGTCGCCGCGACCGCCGTCGCCCAGCTCGCCCACCTCCGGGCCGCGCAGCCGATCGGCGACCTGCCCGCCGGGCTCCCCCTGCCGTCGCTGGCCTTCCTCGACCCGGGCTCCCTGGGCACCCTGCTCGCCCCCGCGGTCGCCGTCGCCGCCCTCGCGGCGCTGGAGTCCCTGCTGTCCGCGTCCGTCGCCGACGGCATGACCGTGGGCCAGCGGCACGACCCCGACCGCGAACTGTTCGGCCAGGGACTGGCCAACATCGCGGCGCCCCTGTTCGGCGGGGTGCCCGCCACCGGGGCGATAGCCCGCACCGCCGTCAACGTCCGCACCGGCGCGAGCTCCCGGCTGGCCGCGCTCACCCACGCCGCGGTCCTCGCCGTCATCGTCTTCGCCGCGGCGCCCCTCGTCTCCCGCATCCCGCTCGCCGCCCTGGCCGGCGTCCTGCTGGCCACCGCGATCCGCATGGTCGAGGTCGGCTCGCTGCGCGCGATGGCCCGGGCCACCCGCTCCGACGCCCTGATCCTCGCCCTCACGGCCGCCGCCACACTCGCCCTCGACCTCGTCTACGCCGTGATCATCGGCCTGGTCGTGGCCGGCGCCCTCGCCCTGCGCGCGGTGGCCCGGCAGGCCCGCTTCGACCAGGTGCCGCTCGACGCCGGCGACCACACCGCCGAGGAGCACGCGCTGCTCGCCGAGCACATCGTGGCCTACCGCATCGACGGCCCCCTCTTCTTCGCCGCCGCCCACCGCTTCCTGCTGGAGCTGACCGAGGTGGCCGACGTGCGGGTGGTCATCCTGCGCCTGTCCCGGGTCTCCACCATGGACGCCACCGGCGCGCTCGTGCTCAAGGACGCGGTGCACAAGCTCAAGCGGCGCGGCATCCTCGTCATCGCCTCCGGCATCCGCCCGGAGCAGCGCCAGGTCCTCGCCTCCGTCGGCGCTCTCGGTCTGCTGACCCCCGACGGCCGCGAGTACGCCGGCACACCGGAGGCGATCCGCGCCGCGCGCGACCACCTGGAGGCGGCCGGCGTCCTGTCGGCGCAGGCGGCGCGATGACCCTCGCCGGAGCCCGCACGCTGCCGCACCGGCACGTGCTCACCCTGCCGACGCGGCCACCCGCCGTCCGCACCGCGCGCGAGACCGCCGAACTCGCCCTCGGCGAATGGGGGATCGACCTGGGCCACCCCGCCGTGGGACCGGCCCTGCTGATCCTCGGCGAACTGGTCACCAACACCGTCCGCCACGCCGCCGCCCGCTCCCCGCAGCTGTGCGTCCTCTACGCGGCCGGCCCGGACTGCCTGGTCCTCGCCGTCCACGACCGCGACCCCGCCCTGCCGCCCCTGCACGAGGCGCCCGGCCGGGGCGGCCTGCGCACCGTCATGGACCTGGTCCTCGGCCTCGGCGGCACGGCGGTCGTCCGCCCCGACGCCGACGGCGGCGGGAAGGGCGTATGGATCACCCTGCCCCTGTGACCGCGGGCCGGCCGCGCCGCGATTTCGGCGCCGCCGCACCTTCACGCGAGGATGGGGCACATGTCTTCGATGACGGAAGGGACGGCACGGTGACCGCGCCCCTGTACCAGCTCAAGGCCGAGTTCTTCAAGACGCTCGGCCATCCGGCGCGCATCCGGGTCCTGGAACTGCTCAGCGAGCGCGAACACGCGGTCGCGGAGATGCTGCCCGAGGTGGGCATCGAACCCGCGCACCTGTCCCAGCAGCTGGCCGTGCTGCGCCGGGCCAACCTGGTGGTGACCCGCAAGGAGGGCTCCACGGTGTACTACTCGCTGACCACCCCCCAGGTCGCGGAGCTGCTGCGGGTCGCCCGGAGCATCCTGTCCGGCGTCCTGGCCGGCCAGGCGGAGCTCCTCGCCGACCTGCGGGCCGCCCAGGACGACCGCGGGCCCCGCTAGAGCCGGCTCAGCTCAGCGGGAGGGAGGCGGCGAGGGTGTCCTGCTCCAGCGTCTGGGCCACCGTGCGGCGCGGCGAGGGCGGGCCTTCGGGGCCGTAGCCCAGCCGAACGACGATCTGGGCGTGCGCGCGCATGGCCCGCGGCCCGCTCACCAGCTCCTCGCGCAGGTCGGGCCACTCCACCGCCTGGTGCAGCAGCGAGGCGCGCACGCCGTGGACGGTGGCCACCAGCAGGACGTGCTGGAGGGCCTGCCCGGCCCGCAGCCAGTCCGCGCGCCGGTCGTGCGCGGTGCACAGCACGGCGAGCGCCGGATGCCGTTCGAAGGCGCGGGCGGCGAGCGCGGCCGGGTGGCGGTGGGCGCCGAAGTCCCGCATGGGGACCCGGTCCCGGTAGTCCTGGGGGCCGAGCGCGGCCGGCGGCATCCCGAGCGCCGACTCGTCCGGCTCGCGCACCCAGCGGCGGCTCTCGGCCGCCCGGTCGGGGTCGGCGTTGTTGCGCCGCTCGCCCTCCATGGTCACCCGCAGCAGCCGGTCGGTCTCGTCCTCGCTCCCGGGACGGCCGAGCAGGGCGCCCTCGGCGTGCGCGGCCTCGGCCAGCTCCGTCAGCAGGGCCGTGGGCAGCGGCCGGTCGGAGTACGGGAAGCGGCTGCTGTGCCGGCGCCACAGGGCCTCGTACAGGCCCGGCGGCGGGGTGAACCGGGCGGGTCCGCCGAGCCGGACGCCCGCCAGCAGCTCCGGTTCGTCGGGGCGGGGCAGCAGCCGGGTCACCGGCGCCCAGCCGAGGTGCGCCGCCGCCAGCCGCAGGTTGAACAGCGCGCAGCCGACCGACAGGTGCAGCGCCCGTCCCGCCGGGTCGGTGTGCCGCAGGCCCCGCTCGGCGGCGGCCCGCACCTCCAGGGTCAGCGTGTCCGGGTCGAGCCGGAACCGCCAGGGCTGGCTGTTGTGGATCGAGGGGGCGGCCACGGCTGCCGAGATCAGTTTCTCCAGGATCGCCGCGTCGAGAAGCGGGCTGGACATGAGGGCCTCCTCCCCGCCCCTTGGCTCAGGGCCGGTGGGACGGTCGATGACCCTGACCACGGTGGCCCCGGCCGGAGGGCCGCGGGCAGGGGCCGTAGGGCCTCGATGCGCGCCGGACGGCCCCGACGGGGTCACCGCGGCTGTGCGCCGCCGCCCTCGGGGTGCTCCAGCTGCGAGGCGATCACCGCGGCCTGCACCCGGCGCTGCACGCCCAGCTTGGCCAGCAGCCGGGAGATGTGGTTCTTGACCGTCTTCTCCGACAGGTACAGCTTCTTGCCGATCTCGCGGTTGGTCAGACCGTCGCCGATCAGGGCGAGGATCTCCCGTTCCCGCGGGGAGAGACTGGCCAGCTCCGGGGACTCCTCCGGGGCGGCGGCGGGCTCGGTGCGCAGCGAACGCATCAGCCGGGCCGTCGTCGCCGGGTCCAGCATCGACTGGCCCGAGGCGACCGTGCGCACCGCGGAGACCAGGTCGGAGCCCCTGATCTGCTTGAGCACATAGCCCGAGGCGCCGGCCATGATCGCGTCCAGCAGCGCGTCCTCGTCGTCGAACGACGTCAGCATCAGCACCGCCAGCTCCGGCATCCGGCTGCGCAGCTCGCGGCAGACGGAGATGCCGTCGCCGTCCGGCAGCCGCACGTCGAGGACCGCCACGTGCGGTCGTACCGCGGGGGCCCGCACCAGCGCGTGGGCCACGTTCTCGGCGTCGCCGACCACGCTGATGTCCGGCTCCGCGTCCAGCAGGTCGGCGAGGCCGCGTCGGACGACCTCGTGGTCGTCGAGCAGGAAGACGCGGATCGGGTCCTGCGCCGTGAACGTACGTGCCTCGGTCATGTCGATCCCTGTTTCCCCGGGTGTAGACGGACTGCGGGCCGCCTGTGCCGACGATCATGACGCGCGCCCGGTCATGGATGCTAGGGCCGTCCGGCCCATTGGCACAGGGCGTACTGAGAACACTCCCCCGGTGGCGGGGCGGCAATCCGGCCATCTCTTCCCGTTCCCGAGTGAACAGTGAGACCTTTTAGGTATGTCCGTCTAGGTGTGTCCGTCTCATGGCGCCCGTGAGGGGGTGTGACCGATGCGGAAGGTCAGACGCGGGAAGGTCCTGGGGTGGCGCTGGCGTGACAACCCGCTGCGACGGCGCAGCGACGTGCTGGAGGCGTGGATCCTGCTGGCGGCGTGGACGGTCGCGACCCTCGCCGCGGTGCTGGCCGGGTGGTTCGGCGCGCAGTCGGTCGAGCACGCGGCGCAGCGGGACCGGGCGGGCCGGGTACCGGTGTCGGCGGTGCTGGTCAGGACGGTCCCCGGGAGCGCGCGGGACGCGGTCACCGGCGTGCGCTACGACCGGGTGCTGGCGACGGTGCGCTGGACCGACGGCGACGGGCGCGCCCGGACCGGGACGACGGAGGTGAAACCGACCGCCCGGGCCGGCTCCACGATGACGGCCTGGACGGACGGCCACGGCCGGCTGGTCGCGGCGCCGGTCGCGGCCGCCGAGGCGACGACCCGCGCGGTGCTGGCCGGCACCGGGGTGGCGCTGGTCGCCGGGGTCGCGGTCCTCTCGGCCGGTAACCTGGTCCGGCTGCGGGTGGAGCGCCGCGCCACCGAGCGCTGGGGCACCGAGTGGGAGCAGGTCGGCCGCCACTGGGGGCACACCACCGGCTGACGCGGTCACCCGGTGTCAGCCCGCGACGGCGGCCGGGCCGTCCAGGTCGAAGCGCACGTCCACGACGCCCTCGACCGCCCGCACCAGCCGCGCGGCCACGGGCACCAGGGAGGAGTCGCGCACCCGGCCGCCGAGGGTCACGACCCCGTCGCGCACCTCGACGCGCACCGCGGAGGCCGGCGTGGGGAACAGGTACGCCACCACTTCGCGCCGCACCTCCTCGGCGATGTCCTCGTCCTCCCGCAGGAACACCTTCAGCAGGTCGGCCCGGCTGACGATGCCCTCCAGCCGGCCCTCCTCGTCCACCACGGGCAGCCGCTTGACCCGCGCCCGCGCCATCTCCCGCGCGGCCTGCGCCAGCGTCGCGTCGGCCCGTACGGTCAGCGCGGGGGAGGTCATCAGCTCGCCGGCCGTGACCGAACCCGCCTTGGCGAGGTCGGACAGCCGCCGCAGCTGCGTGTAGCGGTCGGGGTCGCTGTCGCGGAACTCCTCCTTGGGCAGCATGTCCGCCTCGGAGACCACGCCGACCACCCGGCCGGCGCGGTCCACCACGGGCAGCGCGCTGACCTTGCGCTCCTGGATGGCCCGCACGATGTCCTTGAAGGCCGCCGCACGGCCGACGGACGCCACCTCGCGGGTCATCACGTCGCCGACGACGTGGGGGGATCCGTGCGTGTTCACCGCATTCCTCCGCTGCCGTAGGGGCCGTACAGGTCCAGCAGGCGGGTGCGGGCCGCGCGCAGCCGGTGCGCCACGACCTGGCCCACCCACTCGGAGACGGTCAGCCCGAACTCCGCGTCCCGGCGGCACATCTCGCGCACGGCCGTGGCGTCGAACTCGTAGGCCCGCAGCGGGGTCACCGCCTCGGCGCCCAGGGACCACACGTGCGGCACGAACAGCCACGACCAGCCGACCAGGTCGTTGTGGCCGAGGGACTCGATGACGGCCGGCCGGCGCCCGGGCACGCGCAGGTCCAGGTCGATGGTGCCGGTGCGGATGATCCAGAACCGGTCCGCGCGGCCACCCTCCTCGAACAGCCGGGTTCCCTGGGGGTAGGAGACCTCCCGGGCCATCTCCATCAGCCGCTGCCGATGCTCGGCGGGCAGCGCCCGCGGCAGGCTCGTCGTTGCGGGAGCGTTCATGGCGTGCCTCCAGTGCGGCGTACGGAACTGCCACCTCCAGCGTGTGCGCGGGCCTTGTGCCCGGCCATGGGCCACCCGGCCCCCGGGCCGGGCCACCCGGGCGGTTCAGTGCTCCCGGCACCACGTGCGGTAGGCGGCCACCGCCGTCGGCAGCGTGGGGAAGATCAGCTCCCGGCCCACCGCGTCGGCCAGACCGTAGGCCTCCAGGTCGTCCAGGAGGTCCTGCTTGACGCGGGCCAGGGCGAAGACGACGCCGCGGCGCACGAGGTCGCGGCGCACGTCGTCGACGGCGTCCAGGGCGGTGATGTCGACCTCCACGTTCGCCTCGGTGTTCAGGACGAACCAGCGCACCGGGCCGGTCTGTTCGTCGACGGCGGCCAGGGCGCGGCGGCGGAAGTCCTGGGCGTTGGCGAAGAACAGCGGCGAGTCGTAGCGGTAGACGAGCAGGCCGGGGATGGTGCGGGCCTGCGGGTAGTCGTCCACGTCGTGCATGCCGGCCACCCCTGGCACCAGCCCCTCGACGGCGTCGTGCGGCCGGGCCACGCGGCTGAGCAGCTCGGCCACCGACAGGCCGACGGCGACCAGCACGCCGTAGAGGATGTCGAGGCTCAGCACGCCGGCCAGGCAGCCCAGCGCGAGGAGGAGTTCGCGGCGGCGGAAGGACGCCAGCCGGGCGAAGCCCGCCAGGTCGATCATGCGGACGGCGGCGTAGAGGACGAGCGCGCCCAGCACCGCCGCCGGCGTGCGGCTCAGCAGCGGGCTGAGCACCAGCAGGACACCGGCCACGACCGCGCCCGCCACCAGCGAGTACGCCTGGCTGCGGGCGCCCGCGGAGGCGGCGAGGGCGGTGCGGCTGGCGCTGCTGCTGACCGGGAAGCCGTGCAGGCAGCCGGCGCCGAGGTTGGCCGCGCCCAGGGCGAGGAACTCCTGGTCCGCGTCGAGCGGGCGCTCCTCGCCGTGAGCGGCGCTGAAGGCGCGGGCGGTGAGGATGAAGTCGGTGTAGGCGACGATGAGCACGCCGAGCGCGGGCAGCACCAGGTGCGGCAGCTCGGTCAGGTCGGGCAGGGCGGGGGAGGGCATGCCCGCCGGGACCTCGCCGATCACCTTGACGCCGAACCGGCCGTCGAGGTCGAACGCGGCCACCGCCGCCGTGCCCAGCACGACCGCCGACAGCGGTCCGGGCACCGGGCGCGGCAGCCGGGCCACCGCGAACAGGAACGCGGTCACGACGGCGGAGAGCAGCACGGTGGCACCGTGCGCCTGCCCCAGGTGCCGTACGAAGGACCACAGGTGCGGGAAGAACGCCGAGCCGGTCGTGGGTACCCCGGTCAGCCTGGGCAGCTGGTCCACGATCATGATCAGGGCCACACCCGCCAGATAGCCGGTCAGCACCGGGCGGGACAGCAGGTCGGCGACGAACCCCAGCCGCAGCAGGCGCGCCGCCAGGCACAGCAGACCGACGGTCACGGCGAGGGCGGCCGCGAGCGCCGCGTACCGGCCGGTGTCGCCACCGGCCAGCGGGCCCACGACGGTCGCCGTCATCAGCGCCGTGGTCGACTCCGGGCCCACCGACAGCAGCCGGGAGGAACCGAGCAGCGCGTACAGGGCGAGCGCCGGCAGGATCGCCCACAGCCCGGCGGCCGGCTGCAGTCCGGCCACGCCGGCGTACGCCATCACCTGCGGCACGAGATACGCGGCCACCGTCACGCCGGCCAGCAGGTCGCCGCGCAGCCAGGAACGGCGGTAGGCGGCGAGGCCGAAGGCGCCGGGCGCCAGCCGGCGCCACCCGGCCGCCCATCTGCCCGAGCCGTGCGACATGCGCCTCCTTCCACCGCGCTCCCGACGCGTCCCGCCCGGCGCGCCGGGGGAGGTCGGCATCGCCGTCCCGCCGAGCCTCCCGGCACGTGCGCCGCTTGCCTTCCGCCCGCCCGGGGGGACGCGGCCGTGTCGGTGCGCCGGGCTTCCGGGGCACCTGCGCAGCATCCTCTCCCGGTCCCATCCCGATGCGGCCACGCGGCGGCGCCGTCGCGGCCGGGGCGCGACGCCGCGAGCGCACGGCCGTTGGGTGAACCGGGGGAGGGGGTGTGTGCCGTGTTCAGGATCGTCAGCCCGACAGGCCCTGCGACAGGGGCCGTTCAGCCCTACCGGTACCGACCTTCGGCATCACCTCCCGCACGCCGGGCGGCGCGACCGTGCAGCGGTGCGGGCCACCCGCTCCCGCTTCCGTCCGCGGGAGGCGTGACGGGCCTCCGACCGGGGTCCGCCACGCCCGCACGGCCGTTGGGCCGATCGGTCCCGGTCAGGGAAATGCGGCCCCTGCAGGACCGGCCCGTTCAGAAGCCACGCTGGCAGCAGATCCCCGATGCAGGAGGCAGAGAAATGGTCCGCACCGTTGTCGCAGGACTCGACGGCTCGCGCGAAAGCCGCGCCGCCGCGGAATGGGCGGCCCGCGAGGCGAAGCTGCGCGGTCTGCCCCTGCGGGTCGTCCACGCGTGGGAACCCGTTCCCGAACCGATGGCCCAGGCGCCCCTGCTCGGCGCCGAGACCTTGCAGCACTGGACCGAGCGTCTGCCCAGCGAGGCCGCCGAGGGCCTGCGCCTGCGCCACCCCGGCGTCGAGGTGACCATGGAGCAGTCCGGCGGCCGGCCCGCGGACGTGCTGGTCAAGGCGGCACAGGACGCCGAACTGCTCGTCGTCGGCTCCCGCGGCCTGAGCGGCGTCGGCGGATTCCTGGTCGGCTCCGTCGGCATGGCCGTCGTGGCGCACGCCGAAGTCCCCGTGGTCCTCGTGCGCGCCGGCGAACAGGCGGCCGACGAGCACCTGCCGGACCCGATGGGCATCCCGTCCGCCGCCACCCCCTACCGGCCCGTCGTCCTCGGCCTGGACACCCGCGGCCACGACGACTCCGTCACCGAGTTCGCCTTCGAGGAGGCCGCCCGGCGCGGCACCGGGCTGCGCGTCGTGCACGCCTGGAACCTGCCGCCCTACTACACCTACGGGCTGTCCGCCGACCCGGAGTTCCACGACGAGATCACCCGGCAGCAGGCCGCCGACCTGGCCGACGTGCTGCGGCCCTGGCGGCACAAGTACCAGGACGTCGACGTCGTCGAGATCTCCCGGCCCGGCAGCGCGGCCGGCCACCTGGTCGACGCCTCCCGCGAGGCCTCGCTGGTCGTGGTGGGCCGGCGCATCCGGCGCGCCGCGCTCGGCGCCCACATCGGCTCCGTCACGCACGGCGTCCTGCACCACGCCGCCGCCCCCGTCGCCGTCGTCCCCCACGCCTGATCCCACCCCTAGGAGCCATCACCATGAAGGCAGCGGTCGTCCGGGCGTTCGGCGCCCCCCTGGTCATCGAGGAGCGCCCCGACCCGGAGCCCGGCCCCGGCCAGGTCCGCATCCGGCTGGAAGCCTCCGGCCTGTGCCACACCGACATCCACGCAGCGCACGGCGACTGGCCGGTCAAGCCCAGCCCGCCGTTCGTCCCCGGCCACGAGGGCGTCGGCCTGGTCGAGGAACTCGGCGAGGGCGTCACCCACCTGAGCGTCGGCCAGCGTGTCGCCGTGCCCTGGCTCGGCCGGGCCTGCGGGCGGTGCGAGCACTGCCTGTCCGGCTGGGAGACGCTGTGCGAGCAGCAGATCAACACCGGCTACGGCTGCGACGGCGGGTACGCCGAGAAGATGCTGGCGTGGGCCGACTTCGCGCAGCCCGTGCCGCAGGGCATCAGCGCCCTGGAGGCGGCCCCGCTGACCTGCGCCGGCGTGACCACGTACAAGGCCCTCAAGGTCGCCGACGTCAGGCCCGCGCAGCTCGTCGCCGTCTCCGGCGTCGGCGGGCTCGGCCACCTGGCCGTGCAGTACGCGAAGATCGCCGGAGCGCGGGTCGCCGCCATCGACGTCACCGACGACAAGCTCGAACTCGCCCGGGAACTCGGCGCCGACCTCGTCATCGACGCCCGCAAGGACGACCCCGGCGAGGTGCTGAGGCGGCACGGCGGCGCCCACGCGGCGATCGCCCTCGCCGTGAACGAGGCCGCCTTCGAGGCCGTCAACTCCGGCCTGCGGCGCGGCGGCAAGCTCGTCATGGTCGCCCTGCCGGCCCACGGCACCATCCAGGTCCCGATCTTCGACACCGTCCTCAACGGCACCTCGGTGATCGGCTCCATCGTGGGCACGCGGCAGGACCTCGCCGAGGTCTTCCAGCTGCACGCGGACGGCCGCACTCGCGTGATCTACGAGACGCGGCCGCTGCACAGCGTCAACGAGTCCATCGACGACGTACTGCGCGGGCAGGTCAAGGCCCGCATCGTGTTCGACCTGTCCGCGGGAAGGTGAGGACGATGGAACTGCCGCTCGTCGTGGGGGCGGACGGCTCCGAACCCAGTCTGCGCGCCGTCGACTGGGCGGCCGACGAGGCCGTCCTGCGCGGTGTGCCGCTGAAGGTCGTGTACGCCTCCCTGTGGGAGCGCTACGAGGGCCACTCGCTCGCCGAGGACCTGGGCAAGCCGTCCGAGGACGTCATGGCCCAGGACGTGGTGGACGCGGCCGTCGCCCGTGCGCGCCGCCGCCACGCGGACCTGGCGGTCACCGGTGAGGTGCTGGTCGAGGAGCCGGAGTACGCTCTGGTGCGCGAGAGCCGCAACGCCTCCGCGCTGGTGGTGGGCACCCGCGGTCGCAGCGGCATCGCCGAACTGCTGCTCGGCTCGGTCAGCCTGACGGTCGCCGCCCACGCCGACTGCCCGGTCGTCGTGCTGCGCGGCAGCCACGACAACCGGGCCGCCGCGCAGACCCACGGCCGGGTCCTGCTCGCCGTCGGCGAGGGCGGCGAGCAGGCGGCGGCCGTGCGGTTCGCCTGCGCCGAGGCCGCCCGCCGTGGTGTGCCGCTGGAGGCCGTACGGGCCTGGCGGTGCCCCGCGCACGAGAGCACCGACCACCCGCTGATGGCCGGCGAACCCGCCCGGCTGCACGAGGAGCGGGCCGCGAAGGCGCTGGAGGAGGCCCTGATCGACGCCCCCGAGGACCTGCGCGTCGACCGCCGCACGGTCGAGGGCCACGCCCGCCGGGTCCTGGTGGACGCCTCGCACCACGCCGATCTCCTGGTCGTCGGCGCCAAGCGCCGCCCCGGCCACACGGGGCTGCAACTCGGCCGTGTGGCGCACGCGGTGCTGCACCACGCCGCCTGCCCGGTGGCCGTCGTACCGCACCCGGCGTGAGGGCGTTACAGGCTCGCCGCGTGATCGGGGACGTAGGTCTGCAGATCACGCGGCGAGCGCACGTAACCGGTCGATTCCGGGCGCTGCGGCAGCTCCAGCACCGGCGGCGGCACGTCGTGGTAGGGCAGGGAGCCCAGCAGGTGGGCGATCATGTTCAGCCGGGCGCGCCGCTTGTCGTCGCTCTCCACGACGTACCACGGGGCCTCCCTGATGTCGGTGTGCACCAGCATCTCGTCCTTGGCCCGGGAGTACGCCTCCCAGCGGGTGATCGACTCCAGGTCCATCGGCGACAGCTTCCAGCGCCGCAGCGGATCCTCCAGGCGGCGCCGGAAGCGTTCCTGCTGCTCGCGGTCGCTGACCGAGAACCAGTACTTGCGCAGCAGGATCCCGTCCTCCACCAGCATCCGCTCGAACAGCGGACATTGCCTGAGGAAGAGCTGGTACTCCTCCTTGGTGCAGAAACCCATCACGTGCTCCACGCCCGCCCGGTTGTACCAGGACCGGTCGAACAGCACGATCTCCCCGGCGGCCGGCAGATGCTCGACGTACCGCTGGAAGTACCACTGGGTGCGCTCGCGCTCGGTCGGTTTCGGCAGTGCGGCGATCCGGGCGACTCGCGGATTGAGATGTTCCGCGACACGCTTGATGGTGCCGCCCTTGCCCGCCGCGTCCCGACCCTCGAAGACGACGACCAGCCGTGCGCCCTCCGCGCGCACCCATTCCTGAAGCTTCACCAACTCCGTCTGCAGACGGAGCAGTTCCTTCTCGTACGTCTTGCGCGGCAGCGTCGCCGCCTTCTTGCCGGCCATGCCGCCTCTTCCCCTCGACGACCCACTCGGTCACCGACCCACGGAGTCACTCATGCAGAAGGTCGAACACCAGGACGCCACCGTACTTTCCGACGAGGAACTGCGCACCCTGGACGCCCACTGGCGGGCCGCCAACTACCTGGCCGCCGGGCAGATCTACCTGCTCGCCAACCCGCTGCTGCGCGAGCCTCTGCGGGCGGAGCACATCAAGCCGCGGCTGCTCGGCCACTGGGGCACCTCGCCCGGCCTGAACCTGGTGTACACGCACCTGAACCGGGTCATCAGGGCCCGCGGCCTGGACGCCCTGGCCATCTGGGGGCCCGGCCACGGCGGCCCGTCCGTGCTGGCCAACTCCTGGCTGGAGGGCACCTACAGCGAGACCTACCCCGACGTCACCCGGGACGAGGAGGGCATGGAGCGGCTGTTCCGGCAGTTCTCCTTCCCCGGCGGGGTGCCCAGCCACGTGGCGCCCGAGACGCCGGGGTCCATCCACGAGGGCGGTGAGCTCGGCTACTCGCTGTCCCACGCGTACGGCGCCGCCTTCGACAACCCCGGCCTGGTGGTCGCCTGCGTGATCGGCGACGGCGAGGCGGAGACCGGCCCGCTGGCCGCCTCCTGGCACTCCAACAAGTTCCTCGACCCGGTGCGCGACGGCGCCGTCCTGCCGATCCTGCACCTCAACGGCTACAAGATCGCCAACCCGACCGTGCTGTCCCGGCTGCCCGAGCACGAGCTCGACGAGCTGCTGCGCGGCTACGGCCACGCCCCGATCCACGTCACCGGCGACGACCCGGCCACCGTCCACCGCGCGATGGCCCACGCCCTCGACGAGGCGCTGGACCGCATCGCCCTGCTGCAGCGCACGGCCCGCGAGGACGGCGTGACCGAACGCCCGCGCTGGCCCGTCCTCGTCCTGCGCACCCCCAAGGGGTGGACCGGACCCGCCGAGGTCGACGGCCTGCCGGTCGAGGGCACCTGGCGCGCCCACCAGGTCCCGCTGGCCGGCGTCCGTGAAAACCCCGAGCACCTGCGGCAGTTGGAGCAGTGGCTGCGCTCCTACCGCCCCGAGGAGCTGTTCGACGCCGGGGGCCGGCCGGTCGCCGGCGTCCTCGCCTGCGTCCCCGACGGCCCGCGGCGCCTGGGCGCCACCCCGCACGCCAACGGCGGGCTGCTGCTGCGCGACCTGCCCGTGCCGCCCCTGGAGCGCTACGCGGTCCCCGTCGACAAGCCGGGCGCCACCCTGCACGAGCCCACCCGGGTCCTCGGCGACCTGCTCGCCGAGGTCATGACGGACACCTCGGCCCGCCGCGACTTCCGCCTCGTCGGCCCCGACGAGACCGCCTCCAACCGGCTCCAGGCCGTCTTCGACGCCAGCGGCAAGGCCTGGCAGGACCGCACCCTGCCCGTCGACGAACACCTCGACCGGCACGGCCGTGTGCTGGAGATCCTGTCCGAACACACCTGCCAGGGCTGGCTGGAGGGCTACCTGCTGACCGGACGGCACGGACTGTTCTCCTCCTACGAGGCGTTCGTGCACATCGTCGACTCCATGGTCAACCAGCACATCAAGTGGCTGCGGACCTCCCGGCGGCTGCCCTGGCGGGCCCCCATCGCCTCCCTCAACTACCTGCTCACCTCGCACGTGTGGCGCCAGGACCACAACGGCTTCTCGCACCAGGACCCCGGCTTCGTCGACCACGTCCTCAACAAGAGCCCCGAGGTCGTACGGGTGTATCTGCCGCCGGACGCCAACACCCTGCTGTCGGTGGCCGACCACGCGCTGCGCAGCCGCGACTACGTCAACGTCGTCGTGGCCGGCAAGCAGCCCTGCTTCGACTGGCTGTCCATGGAGCAGGCCAAGGTCCACTGCGCCCGCGGCGCCGGCATCTGGGAGTGGGCGGGCACCGAGAACGGCGGCGAACCCGACGTCGTGCTGGCCTGCGCGGGCGACGTGCCCACCCAGGAGGTGCTGGCCGCCGCCCAGCTGCTCCGCCGCCACCTGCCCGACCTCGCCGTCCGCGTGGTCAACGTGGTCGACATCGCCCGGCTGCTGCCGCGCGAGGAGCACCCGCACGGCATGAGCGACTTCGAGTACGACGGCCTGTTCACCGCCGACAAGCCGGTGATCTTCGCCTACCACGGCTACCCGTGGCTGATCCACCGGCTCGCCTACCGCCGCACCGGCCACCGCAACCTGCACGTGCGCGGCTACAAGGAGGCCGGCACCACGACCACGCCGTTCGACATGGTCGTCCGCAACGACATGGACCGCTACCGGCTGGTCATGGACGTCATCGACCGCGTCCCCGGCCTCGCCGTGCGCGCCGCGGCCGTACGCCAGCAGATGGCCGACGCCCGCACCCGCCACGACGCCTGGATCCGCGAGCACGGCACCGACCTGCCCGAGGTCGCGGAGTGGACCTGGAACGCCTGAGACCGGGCAGCCCCGGACCGGGGGCCGACCGGCCCCCGATCCACCCCGGACAGCCCATGGGAGCGCGGCCTCGGGCGCTGGACCCTCTAATTGTCGACAGACCTGGAGGGATCCGCGATGACGCACGACGCGCTCAGCAGGCCCACGGTCCACGCGCTGCTCGCGGACGGCACCACGGTGTGCATCCGCGAGGTGCGACCGTCCGACCACGACCAGTTGCAGGGCTTCTACGAGGAGATGTCCCCGGAGAACCTGCGGCTGAGGTTCTTCGGCGCCAGCCGGCGCTCCGCCGAGATGGCCGCCGACCGGGCCTGCGCCAGGCCGCACCCCGGCTACCGGGCCCTGGTGGCCGAGACGCAGGCACGGATCGTCGGCCTCGCCGAGTACGACACCGCGGGCGCCGGGCAGGAAGCGGAGATCTCCATCGCCGTCGCCGACTCCCTGCACCACCGGGGCGTCGGCACCCTCCTGGTCGAGCACCTGGTCTCCGCCGCCCGCGCCGAGGGCGTCACCGCCTTCACCGCGGACGCGCTGGCCGAGAACCACGAGGTGCTGCGCCTCTTCGCCGACCTGGGCCTGCGCACCGCCCGCCGCTTCGAGGGCCCCGAGGTGCGCTGCACCATCGCCCTCGACACCGGCGACAACTACCTCACCGCCGTCGAAGAACGCGGCCGGGCCGCCGACGTCGCCAGCCTGCGGCCGCTGCTGCGCCCCAGGACGGTCGCCGTGGTCGGCGCCGGCCGCAAGCCCGGCTCGGTGGGCCGGGCCGTCCTGCACCACCTGCACGCCGGCGGCTACACCGGCCGCCTGTTCGCCGTGAACCCCGCCGCCACCGCCATCCTCGGCGTGCCGTCCTACCCGTCGGTCGCCGCCCTGCCCAGGACCCCCGACCTCGCCGTCCTCGCCGTACCGGCCGGCGCGGTCCCCGAGACCGCCGAGGAGTGCGGCAAGGCGGGCGTACGGGCCCTGCTCGTCGTCACCGCCGGGCTCGACGCCGACCAGGCCGAGGCCCTGCTGGCGTCCTGCCGCACCTACGGCATGCGGCTCGTGGGCCCCAACTGCCTCGGCGTCACCAACACCGACCCGCAACTGCGCCTGGACGCCACCTTCGCCGCCGACCACCCCCGCCCCGGCACCGCGGGCGTCGCCGTGCAGTCCGGGGGAGTGGGCATCGCCCTGCTCGACGGACTGTCCCGGCTCGGCATCGGCGTCTCCACCTTCACCTCCCTCGGCGACAAGTTCGACGTCAGCGGCAACGACATGCTCCAGTGGTGGGAGAGCGACGGCCGCACCGACCTGGCCCTGCTGCACCTGGAGTCCTTCGGCAACCCGCGCGCCTTCTCCCGCACCGCCCGCCGCGTCACCCGCCGCATGCCAGTGCTCACCGTCGACGCCGGACGCACCGACGCCGGCCGGCGCGCCGCCGCCTCGCACACCGCGGCCGCCGCCACCCGCACCATGACCCGCGGCGCCCTGTTCACCCAGGCCGGCATCACCGCCACCCGCTCCTGCGGCGAACTCCTCGAAGCCGCCGCCCTCATGCACTCCCAGCCGCTGCCCGCCGGCCCCCGCGTCGCCATCGTCACCAACGCGGGCGGCGCCGGCGTGCTCGCCGCCGACGCCTGCGCCGAGGCCGGCCTGAGCCTGCCCGCGCCCACCCCGGACCTGATCGACGACCTGCTCGCCGTGCTGCCCGAGGGCGCCGCCGTCGGCAATCCCGTCGACGCCACCGCCGCCGTCTCCGAGGCGCAGCTCACCGACTGCGTGGACCGGATCATGCGGCACGGCGGCATCGACGCCGTCCTGGTGGCCCTCGTCCCCACGGCGGTGGCCGCCGCGACCGGCGACGACCTCGTGCGCGCCCTGACCGCCCCCGGCACCCACCGGCCCAAGCCGGTGGCCGCCATACGGCTCGAACAGGCCCTGCCGGTCGAGCTGTTGCCCACCACCGCCGGCGGCACCGTGCCCGCCTACGCGGAACCCCAGGCCGCCGCACGGGCGTTGGCGCACGCCGCGCGCCGTGCCGCCTGGCTCGCCCGCCCCGCCGGCACCGTCCCCGACCTCGACGGCATCGACACCGAACGCGCCCACACGGTCGTGGAGACCTACCTCGACACCCATCCCGACGGAGGCTGGCTCGCCCCGCGCGAGTGCGCCGAACTCCTCGACTGCTACGGCGTTCCGCAGTCCCCGTGGGCCTGGGCCGAGACCGAGGACGACGCGGTCCTCGCCGCCGACCGGATGCGCGGCGCCGACGGCCGGGTGGTCATGAAGGGGTACTGGCCCGGCCTGCTGCACAAGACCGCCGAGCACGCGGTCCACCTCGACCTGCGCGGCGACTTCCAGGTCCGGGCCGCCTTCCGCGACCTGGAAACCCGCTTCGCCGGCCTGCTGACCGGCGTGGTGTTGCAGCCGCTCGCCGACCGCGGCACCGAGCTGTTCACCGGTGTCGTCCAGGACGAGGTCTTCGGACCGCTCGTCCTGTTCGGCCTCGGCGGCACGGCGACCGAGGTGCTGGCCGACCACGCGGCCCGGCTCGCCCCGCTCACCGACCACGACGTCCACGACCTGATCACCGCCCCGCGCTGCGCCCCGCTGCTGTTCGGCGCGCACGGCGCCCGGCCCGTCGACCTCGAAGCCCTCGAACAGCTCCTGCTGCGGCTGTCCCGCATGGCGGGCGACCTGCCGCAGCTGGCCGAGGCGGACTTCAACCCCGTCCTCGCCTCGCCGGGCGGAGTCCGTGTGCTCGACGCCCGTGTACGCCTGCTGCCCCGCAGGCCCCAGGACCCGTATCTGCGCCGGCTGCGTTGAGCCTGCCGAGCCCGCCCGAGGAGGAGGAACCATGAAGCACAACAAGGTCGGCTCCGTGATGACCACGGAGGTCGTGCGCGCCGAGTACGGAACGCCCTTCAAGGAAGTGGCCCGGCTGCTCGGCGAGCACCGCATCAGCGGACTGCCGGTGGTGGACGACGACGAGAAGGTCATCGGCGTCATCTCCGAGACCGACCTGCTGATCCGCCAGGCCGACGCCCCGGACCCCTACGAGCCGAAGAAGCGCTTCCGGCTCGCCGACCTGACCCACGAGGGCCGCGTCCGCACCGCCAAGGGCCGGGCCCGCACCGCCGGCCAGCTGATGACCGAACCGCCGGTCACCGTGCACGCCGACGACACCATCGTGGAGGCGGCCCGGACCATGGCCGGTCACCGGGTCGAGCGGCTGCCCGTGCTGGACGAGGAACAGCGCCTGGTCGGCATCGTCACCCGCCGCGACCTGCTCCAGGTCTTCCTGCGGCCGGACGCCGACATCCGTGCCGAGGTCGTCGACGAGGTCCTGGTCCGCGCCCTGTGGCTGTCCCCGCGCAGCGTCGACGTCTCCGTCGTGGAGGGCGTGGTGACGCTGTCCGGGCACATGGAGCGCAAGAGCGAGACGGAGATCGCCGTTTCCATGACCCGTCAGATCGACGGCGTGGTCGCCGTCGTGGACAAGCTGACCTACCGGCTGGACGACGCGCACATCCGGCCCGAGGAGCCGCCCTTCGAGGGCGTCGCCGACGACTGGCTGCGCAAACTGTGAGGTGAGAGGAGGCGGACCGCCATGCCCGCACGGGTGCTGGTCGCCTACGGATCGACGAACGGATCGACCGCCGAGATCGCCGAGGTGGTGGCCGAGGTCCTGCGCAAGGAGGGGCTCACCGCCGACACGGCGTCCGCCGCGACGGCCGGGGACGTGACACCGTACGACGCCGTCGTGGTCGGCGGCGCCCTGTACGCCGCACGCTGGCACCGGGACGCCCGCCGCTTCCTGCGCCGGCACCGCCGGGCCCTGGCCGACCGGCCGCTGTGGCTGTTCAGCAGCGGCCCGCTGGACGCCTCGGCCACCGACCGGGACATCCCGCCCGTGGCGTACGTGCGCCGGGCCGTGACCCGGCTGGACGCCCGGGAGCACGCCACCTTCGGCGGCTGTCTGCAGGAGGGCGCCAAGGGACGCATCGCGCAGGCGATCGTCCGCAACGGAAAGGGCGGGGACTTCCGCGACTTCCCCGCGATCGAGGCGTGGGCGGCAGGGATCGCCGACACCTTGATCAAGGAGCGCGAGAGGACCTGAGGAGAACCAACCTCCGTGAGGGAGGCGCGTCATGAACGCCCGTCAGATTCCCGTGGTCACGGCCGAGTCGGCGCTGTACCTGCTCGCCGGGATCCTGGCCGTGCTGTGCGTCGGGCTGGTCGCCTCGATCGTCGGCCTGCCCCTGGTCCCGCTGGTGGTCCCGGTCGTCGTGACACTCGTGCTGCTGGCCCGGCGCCTGGCCCACCGGCACCCCGTCACGAAGGCCTGAGCGAGGCCGGCGGCGGACCCGGCCCCGGCGCGGATGCCGCGCCGGGGCCCTCGCGTGCCGCGCTCACCGGTGCACGGTCAGCGGCACGGTGTCGACGGTCACCGGCCGGCCGTCCTCCATGGACACGAAGTACGCCGTGAGCAGGCCGGCCCCGCCGCGGGCGGCGCGGTAGGGAACGGTGACGTCGAAGGTGCCCCGGGTCCCGGTGCCGGAGGTCGCCCTGACCAGGACGTCGGCCGCGGTGTGCCGGGCGGCGTCGGTGATCTTCAGCCGGAACTCGGCCTCGAAGGTGTTCGCGCTGCCCCACACCCGCAGCGGGGTGCGCGCCGTGTCGCCGATCAGCGGCGACTCGACCAGGACGGCCGGGCACACGTCCTCGAAGTCCCCGCGCCCGACCGGTCCGTTGAGGACGATGCCCTCGGGACCGAAGGACGTCACGGGCTTGCCCTCGATCTCGAAGGCCACCTTGTGCACGCTCGGGAAGCGGGTGAGGGTGAACACGACCTGGGCCAGTCGGGCCCGCATCGACAGGCTGCCGCCCCCGTCGTCGTAGCGGCCGGACAGGTCGACCGTCGCGACGTGGTCGCGCACGGCGACCGAGCGCAGCTCGGTGCCGGAGGGGATGGCGGTGGTGCGGGCGTGGTGCCCCTCGAAGCGGCTGGGGCCGGCGAGCAGGGCGCGGACCGCCGCGCTCGCGGTGGCGGGCGCGGTCACGGTGCGGGGGGCGGCCGAGACCTTCTCACCGTGCAGGAAGTACACCGCCGTACGGACCTTCCTGGCGGCCGTGCCGCCGGTCGAGGGCTTCGGCGCCGTCGTCCCGGGGGACGCGGACGTCTTCGGGGCACCCGAGGTGCCGCCCGAGGTGCCGCCCGGCGTGCTCGTGTCCGCGGGGGCCGACGGCGAGCCGCCGACCGTGCCGGACGTGCCCGTGCCGGACGTGCCCGTGCCGCAGGCGGCGACCGTGAGCAGGGGGAGCGCCAGCGCCGCCGTGACGAGGCTGGAGCGGCGGCGGGCGCGGCAGGCGGACGGTGTTTCGCTGAACATGGCATCCTCCTCCGACACTTCCAGCGAACCGCTCGGCGCCCGCTGCCCCCAGGGCCGGACGGCTCCCCCGTGGGGCCGAACGGCCGGACACCCCCGTCCCCCGCGGGCCCGCCCGGGTGCCGGGCCGCCGAGGGGGTCGCACAGGCCGGGTGGCGGGACCGTCGGCCCATGCCGGGGCGGGTGGCACAACGGGACCCTGGGGGTGGACGGTTCACGAAGGGTGGACGGTTCGGGAAAGGCGGGATCACCATGTCGATGTCGTACGAGCAACCCGGCCACGCCGCCGTTCACCTGGCCCGCGCCGCCTCCCTGGCGCCCTCGCCGCACAACAGCCAGCCCTGGTTCTTCGTCGGGGAGGGCCGCGACCACGGCTTCGAGGTGCACGCCGACGGCGGCCGGCGGATGATCCTGACCGACCCCGGCGGCCGGCAGATGGTCATCGCCTGCGGGGCCGCCCTGTTCAACGCCCGCATCGCCGTGCGCAACCTCGGCTTCAAGCCCGCCGTCGACCTGCTGCCCCAGCCGGGCGACCCCTCCTACCTGGCGCACGTCGGCTTCGCCGCCCACGCCTGCGCCACACCCGACGAGGAGGAGCTGGCCGGCGCGCTGACGCTGCGGCACACCCACCGCGGGCCCTTCGCCTCCGAGGCGCTGCCGGAGTCCCTGCTCGACGACCTGCGCGCGCACGCCCGGGCCGAGGGCGCGGTCCTCCAGGTCGTGGACGAGCCGGAGGAGCTGCTGTTCCTGGCCGACCTGGTGCGCGTCGCCGAGGACACCCACCGCGCGGACCCGGCGCACGCCGCCGAGGTGGCCCGGCGGGTCGGGCCGGCCGGCGTGCCCGTCGAGGCCTGCCGCTGCCACCCGGACCGCACGCTCCTGGCCGGCCGGGACTACCTCTACCTCTCCCACCGCTACGTCGTCCCGGCCCGCAGCCGCGGCGTGGGCACCGGCACCGTCGCCATCCTGTCCACCTCGCACGACGGCCGCCAGGACTGGCTGCGGGCGGGGCAGGCCCTGCAGCGCGTGCTGCTGGGGGCGGCCGCCCGGCAGGTGATGGCCGCCTTCCACACCCAGCCCCTCGAACTGCCCGGCCTGCGCGCGGAGTTGCGGCGGCGGCTGACCGCCGGACATCATCCGCAGCTGGTGCTGCGGTTCGGCCGTCCCACGCAGCTGTGGACCGCGCCCCGTCGGCCCACCGTCGACACGCTCGCCGGCGACGGCGCCCTGGCGAGGTGGTGACGATGACGGCGACCCGGTGGTGGCGGCTGCGCCGCAGTCCGCTCAGGCGCACCAGTTACCTCGTGGAGGCCTGGCTGCTGCCGGCCGCCTGGCTCCTGGCACTGGCGGCGGCGGTCGTCGCCGGTGTGCTGACGGCGCGCACCGTGCAGCACAGCTCCGACGCGCTGCGCTCCCAGCGGCACGCCGTGCCGGCCGTGCTGACGCAGGACGCGCAGCGCACCACCTCCTCGGTCGACGGCGACGGCGGCGACCGGGCCTGGGCCCGCGTGCGCTGGACCCTGCCCGACGGGACGACCCGGACGGGCGTCGCGCGCGTCGACGCGGGCGGCAGGGCCGGCAGCACCACCCGGGTCTGGCTGGACCGTCAGGGGCGGCTGGTCCCGCAGCCCGCCTCCGCCGGACAGGCGCAGATGCAGAGCCTGGTGCTGGGCACGGTGGCCGCCGTGAGCGCGGGCTCCGTCGTCCTGCTCGCCGGCTGGGGCGTGTGCTCCCTGCTGGAGCGGCGGCGCCTGGCCGCGTGGGACACGGAGTGGGCGCTGGTCAGTCCGGGCTGGCGAGGCAAGACGGGCTGATCCCGGGCGGCTCGCGCGGGTCAGCAGATCCGCGGCAGCTGCTCCCCGAGCGGCAGTTCCACCACGCGCCGTGCGCCCACCAGGGTGCGCAGGGCCACGCGTCCCTGCGGGCCGTCGGGCAGTACCTCGCCGATCCGCACCGCCTGCGTGCCCTCCGGCACCGACCGCATCAGCGCCAGGGCCTCCTCGGCCGCGTCCGCGTCGACGAAGGCGACCAGACAGCCCTCGTTGGCGACGACCAGCGGATCGAGGCCGAGCAGGTCGCAGGCGGAGGCCACCGCCTCGGGCACCGGCACGGCGCTCTCCTCGATCTCGACGGCGACGCCCGAGTCACGGGCGATCTCGTTGAGCGCGGCGGCGAGCCCGCCCCGGGTGGGATCGCGCAGGGCGTGCACGGCGGGACCGACGGGCGCCAGCGCGTGCACGAGCCGGTGCAGCGGCCGGGTGTCGGAGGCGATGTCGCCCTCGAAGCCGAGCCCTTCCCGGGTGCTGAGCACGGTCGTGCCGTGCAGCCCGATCGGCCCCGACAGCAGCACCGCGTCCCCGGCGCGGGCCGCGGCCGCCGACGGGTGCAGCAGGGCCCGCCGCTGCCCGACCCCGGTGGTGTTGACGAACAGCCGGTCGGCCGCGCCCCGGCCCACCACCTTCGTGTCACCGGTGATCACGGGCACGCCCGCCTCCTTGGCGGCCTTGCCCAACGACGCCACCACGGCCCGCAGTTCGGCCAGCGGCAGCCCCTCCTCGATGATCAGCGACACCGACAGGGCGAGCGGCCACGCGCCCCGCATGGCGAGGTCGTTGACGGTGCCGTGGACGGCGAGGCAGCCGATGTCCCCGCCGGGGAAGAACAGCGGGCTGACGACGAAGCTGTCGGTGCTCATCACCAGGTCCGGCCGGCCCGGCAGCAGCGCCGCGTCCTCCAGCGGCCCCCCGGCCTCGTCGACCGCGGGCAGGATCAGCCGGTCCAGCAGCTCGGCGGTGAGCCGGCCGCCGGCGCCGTGACCCAGCAGGACGACCTCGTCCTCGTGGCGGGGGGTGGGGCAGTCGATCGTCATGCCGTGCTCCTGGTGGGCGTGCGTCCGGCCGCGTGGAAGGCGGCGCAGGTGCCCTCCGACGACACCATGGGCGCGCCGAGGGGGTGGCGGGGCGTGCAGCGGGTGCCGTACGCGGCGCAGTCGGTGGGCAGCCGGGCGCCGGTCAGGATGGCGCCCGCGATGCACTCGGGGTCCTCGACGGGACGCAGTCCGTCCACGTCGAACCGGCGGGCCGCGTCGAATCGCGCGTAGGCGGCGGCGAGTTCGAGCCCGCTGTCGGGCAGCGCCCCGATGCCCCGCCAGGCCCGGTCGGTGACCCGGAAGACCTCGCGGACCGCCTCCTGGGCGTCGGTGTTGCCCGAGCGCCGTACGGCCCGCACGTACTGGTTCTCCACCTCGGACCGGCCCGACTCCAGCTGCCGTACCGCCATCAGCACGCCCTCCAGCAGGTCCAGCGGCTCGAAGCCGGTGACCACGACGGGCACCCGGTAGCGGGCGGCGATGGGTTCGTACTCGCGCCAGCCCATCACCGCGCACACGTGCCCGGCGGCCAGGAACGCCTGCACCTCGCAGTCGGGGTCCTCCAGCAGCGCCGTCATGGCGGGCGGGACCAGGACATGGCTGACCAGCATCGAGAAGTTGGCCAGTCCGAGCCGGGCGGCGTGCAGGACGGCCGTGGCGTTGGCGGGCGCGGTCGTCTCGAAGCCGACGGCGAGGAAGACGACCTCCCGGTCGGGGTGGGCGGCGGCCAGGCGTACGGCGTCCATGGGGGCGTACACCACCCGGACGTCGGCGCCGCGCGCCCGCAGCGACAGCAGGTCGGTTTCGGAGCCGGGCACGCGCAGCATGTCGCCGAAGCTGGTGAAGAGCACGCCGGGCCGGGCGGCGATGGCCATGGCCCGGTCCAGGGTCTCCAGCGGGGTGACGCAGACCGGGCAGCCCGGGCCGTGGATCATCCGCATCCCGGCGGGCAGCAGTTCGTCAATGCCCTGGCGGACGAGGGTGTGGGTCTGGCCGCCGCACACCTCCATGATCCGCCAGGGACGCGTGGCGGTCCGCCGCAGCTCCTCCAGCAGGCGCCGGGCGAGCACGGGGTCGCGGTACTCGTCGAGGTACTTCATCGGGGCGCCAGGTCGGGACGGACGTCCACGACCCCCTCCACGGCGCGCACCGCGCGGGCCACGACGGGCACGAGGCTGCGGTCGGCCAGGGTGCCGCCCAGGGTGACCACGCCGTCGGCGACGCTCACCGTCAGCCGCGTGGTGACCGGCAGGCGGCCCAGCACGGTGTGCCGGATCTCCTCGGCGATCTCCTCGTCCCCGCGCAGGAAGACCTTCAGCAGGTCGCCGCGGCTGACGACGCCCTGCAGCATGCCGACGGAGTCCACCACGGGCAGCCGCTTGACCTGCCGGCGGGCCATGATGCGGGCCGCCTCGGCGAGCGAGGCGTCGGCGTGCACGGTCACGGCCGGGGTGCTCATCAGCTCGCCCGCGGTCACCGCGCCCGCCTTGGCGCGTTCCACGACACCGCCCTCGATCTCCTCGACGTCCCGCAACTCCTCCTTCAGCAGCAGGTCGGCCTCGGAGACCACCCCGACGACCCGGCCCTCCCCGGCCAGCACCGGCAGGGCGCTGACCTTCCACTGGTCGAGCAGCTCGACGATCTCCTTGAAACTCGCCTCGCTGCCGACGGCGACGACGGTCTGCGTCATCACGTCGCTGACGGTGTACGGGGATTCAGACATCGCGGCCTCCCGTGGGTGCCGAGGCGGTACGGACGATCCTCAGGTCGAGGAAGTGGGTGGAGCACGAGATGCACGGGTCGTGGTTGCGGATCGCCCGCTCGCACAGCGCCGTCAGCCCGGCGTCGTCGAGGTCGTCCTCGCCGATCGCCCGCTGCGCCAGGCGGCGCAGGTCGTCCTCGATCGCGCCCTGGTTCTGCGCGGTGGGCGGCACCAGCAGCGCGCTGGTCACGAGGCCGTCGGCGTCGATCTCGTAGCGGTGGTACAGCACCCCGCGCGGTGCCTCGGTGGCGCCGTGCCCGACGGCCGCGACGGGCGGCACGTCGGTGTAGGGGCGGGCGGGCGGCTCGTACTCGCCGATGATCCGCAGCGCCTCCTCGACGGCGTACACCGACTCCACGGCGCGCACGAGGATGGACCGGAACGGGTTGCGGCACACCGCGCCCTCACGCGGATCGCCCAGTCCCGCCTCCACGGCGGCCTGCCGGGCCGTCGGCGACAGCCGGGCGCCGCCGACGGCGAACCGGGCCAGCGAGCCGGTCAGGTGCAGACGCCCGTCGAGGCGGGAGTGGAGTGCGGTGGAGTGCGGCACATGGGTCTCGGCGACGTGGTCGGTGAAGTCCGCGACGGGGAAGGAACTGGCGGAGCCGCCGGGCCACAGGACGGTCGGGGTGCCGCCCTCGATGGCGTAGGTGTCCGGCTCGGACAGCGCCAGCAGGGCGGCGTCGGTACGGGCGTCGGGGAACTCGAAGCCCGCCACCCAGCGCACGGTGGCCCAGGCGTCGTCCAGCGCCCGCTTCAGCTGCTCGGCCAGCGGCCGCAACTCCGCACGGGTGGGCGCCCGGTGGAAGCCGCCGAGGCGGACGTTGACCGGGTGCACGGCCCGGCCGCCGACCAGCTCCATCAGGTCGTTGCCGGCCTTCTTGAGCCTGAGACCGCGCTCGACCTCGGCCCGGTGGGTGCGGGCCAGGTCGATGGCGCTGGGGCGGCCCAGGAAGTCCGGTGCGTGCAGCAGGTAGATGTGCAGGACCTGGCTCTCGATCCACTCGCCGCAGTACAGCAGCCGGCGCAGCGCGCGGATCTGCGGATCGACCTCGACCCCGCACGCGTCCTCGATCGCCGCGCAGGCGCTCATCTGGTACGCCACCGGGCAGATCCCGCACACCCGGGCGGTGATGTCGGGCGGCTCGGTGTAGGAGCGGCCGCGCAGGAACGCCTCGAAGAAGCGCGGCGGTTCGTAGATCTCCAGCCGCGCGTCGGTGACCGTGCCGTCGTGCACGTGCAGGCTCAGCGCGCCCTCGCCCTCGACCCGGGAGAGCGAGCCGACGTGCAGGACACGGGATCCGCGGTGCGTCACTTGACCGACTCCTTGCCGAGGGCGCCCTCGAAGGCGGGGGCGTTGAAGGTGTGCAGGAACCGCTCCACGGCGTCCTCGTCCATGCCGTCGCGGCGCAGCAGCGGGATCAGCGCGGGCAGGTTCACCGAACCGGACGGCCCGAAGCAGCCGAAGCAGCCGCGGTGGTAGGCCGGGCACAGCGCCCCGCAGCCGGCGTGGGTGACCGGGCCGAGGCAGGGCGTGCCGTGGGCGACGGTGACGCAGACCGTGCCGCGCCGCTTGCACTCGAAGCACACGCTGTGGTTCGGCACGTCCGGTCTGCGCCCGGCGAGGAAGGCGGTGATCACCTCGACGAGCTGGCGCTTGTCGACCGGGCAGCCGCGCAGTTCGAAGTCGACGTCGACATGGGCGGAGACGGGGGTGGAGGTGGCGAGCGTGGAGATGTACTCGGGGTGCGCGTAGACGGTACGGCGGAACTCCTCGACGTCCGCGAAGTTGCGCAGGGCCTGGATGCCGCCGGCGGTCGCGCAGGCGCCGATCGTCACCAGGTGCCGGGAGGCGGCGCGGATCGACCGGATCCGCTCGGCGTCCTCGGCCGTGGTGACCGAGCCCTCGACCAGCGTCAGGTCGTAGGGCCCCGGCAGCACCGTGCTGGTCGCCTCCAGGAAGTGCGCGATCTCCACCTCCCCGGCCAGCGCCAGGAGTTCGTCCTCGCAGTCCAGCAGCGTCAGCTGGCAGCCGTCACAGGAGGCCAGCTTGAACACCGCGAGTGTCGGGGCCATCTCACAACTCCCTTACCGACAGCAGGGGTTCGGCGCGCGCCCAGTCCACGACCGGGCCCGCCTGGCAGACCAGCAGGCCGCCGAGCTGGCAGTGCCCGCAGTGGCCGGTGGCGCAGCGCATGTTGCGCTCCAGCGAGACGCGGATCTGCTCGCGGGGCACGCCGAACTGGGCGAGTTCGCGGGCGGTGGCCCGGATCATCGGCTCGGGTCCGCACACGAACGCCGTCGTCGACTGCGGCTCGAAGTGCGCCCGCCCCAGCAGCTGGGTGACCACGCCGACGTCCCCGCGCCAGTCCGGCTCGGGCTGGTCCACCGTGACGCCGGTGCACGCGGTGGCCCAACTCGCCACCTCCGCGCGGGCGATCAGGTCACCGGGGGTGCGCGCCCCGATCAGGACGTTGATGCGGCGGTACGCCTCCGGCTCGGCCAGCGCGGCCAGGATCAGCGGCCTGAGCGGGGCGAACCCGATGCCGCCCGCCACCACCAGCACGTCCCGCCCGCGCGCCCGCTCCAGCTCCCAGCTGCTGCCGTAGGGGCCGCGGATGCCCACGACGTCCCCGACCCGGGCCGCGCACAGCCCGTCCGAGACCGCGCCCACCGAGCGGACGGTGTGCGCGAGCCCGCCCGTGGCCTGCACCGAGCTCACGGAGACCGGGATCTCGCCGCGGCCGAAGGAGTGCACCATCGCGAACTGGCCCGGCAGGAAGTCGGCGAGCGGCCGGCCGACCGGCTCGAAGCGCAGGGTGACCGTGTCCGAGGTCTCCGGCCTGCGGGCGACCACACGGTGGGGGACCGGCACGGCGGTCATCGCGTTTCCTTCGTCTCGTAGATCCCGTACAGGTCCACCAGCCGGGCCCGCGCCGCGTTCAGCCGGTGCGCCAGCACCCGGCCCACCCAGTGCTCCACGGCCTGCCCGAACCCGGCGTCGTCGAGGCACATCAGGCGGACGGCGACCGCGTCGAACTCGTAGGCCCGCAGCGGGGTGACCGCCTCGGCGCCGAGCTGCCAGACGTACGGCTCGTACAGCCAGGACCAGCCGACCAGGTCGCCGACGCCGAGGGTCTCGACGACCGGCGGGCGGCGCCCGGGTACGTGCATGTCGAGGGCGGCCGTGCCGCTGCGCACGATCCAGAAGCGGTCGGCGTGCCCGCCCTCCTCGAACAGCCGGGTGCCCGGCGCGAAGGTGGCCTCGCGGCCCACGCGCAGCAGCCGGTCGCGGTGTTCGGCGGGCAGGGCGTGGTTCATGCGCAGGGCGATCGAGGGGGGCATCAGTCCGTCTCCGTTTCGAGTTCGGCCTTGAGCGCGGCCACTTCCTGCGTGATGTCGATGCCGGCCGGGCACCAGGCGATGCAGCGCCCGCAGCCCACGCAGCCCGACGTGTCGAACTGGTCGTGCCAGGTGGAGAGTTTGTGGGTGAGCCACTGCCGGTAGCGGCTGCGCGCGGAGGAGCGCACCGGGCCGCCGTGCAGATAGGAGAAGTCCAGGTCGAAGCAGGAGTCCCAGCGCTGCCAGCGCTCGGTGTGGTCACCGGTGAGGTCGGTGACCTCCTCCGTGGTGGTGCAGAAGCAGGTCGGGCAGACCATCGTGCAGTTGCCGCAGGTCAGACAGCGTCCGGCGACGTCGTTCCAGCGCTCGGCGTCCAGGCTCGCGCCCATCAGGGCCCGCAGGTCGACCGGAGGCAGGGCGCGTCCCATACGGTCCCGGGCGGCCCGGACCGTCTCCCGTGCCGTCGTCTCGGTGCCCGGGTCGGCGGTGCGGTGCGGCACCTGCTTCAGCAGCCGGGCGCCCTCCTCGCTGCCGACCCGCACGAGGAAGCGGTGCCCGTCGGCGTCGACCACCTCGGTCAGCGCCAGGTCGTAGCCCGCGTCGGCGGCGGGGCCGCCGCCGGTGGACACGCAGAAGCAGGTGGCGCCCGGCTCGGTGCACTCGGCGGCGATCAGCAGCGCACCGGCCCGGCGCCTGCCGTAGCCGGTGTCCTGGAACCGCCCCCCGGTCAGCACCCGGTCCTGGACGGCGATCGCCCTGAGGTCACAGGGCCGCACGCCGAGGAAGGCGTAGGCGGGCGCCGCGGGCTCCTCGGCCGTGAAGGTCACGTCCCCCTCGGCGGTCCGGTCGGCGCTCCACAGCCGCTCGCGCGCCGGGTGCAGGAAGTTCTTCCAGGACTGGGGCCCCGCGCTGTGCGCGAACGCGGCCCCGTCCGCGCGCTCGACGAGCCGGTAGCGGCCGGCGTCCAGTTCGACGCCCCAGCCGAAGGGCAGCTCGTCCGCCGAGGCCAGCTCCGCCAGCACGATCGCCCCGTCCCGAGCCGTGGGCCCGACGACGGTCCGCCCGTCCGAGACAAGCGCCGCGACCAGCGCGTTCAGCCCCTCCCTGTCGAGCACGGCCGGCGCTGCGGTGACGGTCATACGGTCCTCCTCGTCCGGATCGGATCGTGCGCGTCCACACTCAGACTCCGTCCCGCGGCCCCGGGCCCGGCAGGGGCCATCCGGCCCTCGCCCCCATGCCGACCGGATCTGCAGGCACCCGCCGGGGCGCGGGGAACCACGCGACCAGCCCCGCCCCGCGCACTCCCGGGACGGCTGAAGCCCCCCCGTCCGGGCCCTACGGCAGCGCTTCCCCGAGCTCGCCCTCGACCGCGCCCGCCATGGCCCGCAGCACCTCAAGCGTGCGTCGGGCCTCCGACTCGTCGACCCGGCTGATCGCGAACCCGACGTGCACGATCACGTACGAGCCCACGTCCGCCTCGGGCGTACAGCTCAGGCACGCCTCGCGCCGGATGCCGCCGAAGTCCACCGTCGCCATCCGCAGCCCCGCGTCGTCGTGGACCTCCACGACCCGCCCCGGTATCCCGAGACACATCCGCCCTCACCTCTCCCCGGCCAGCCGCGCGGCCGCGACCGCCGCCTGCCCGTAGCTGATTCCGCCGTCCCCGACGGGGACCTGACCGCCGACGAGCACCCGCAGTCCCTGCGCGCGCAGCCGGCGTTTGACCTCGGTCAGCAGCCGGCGGTTGACGAAGCACCCGCCGCCCAGGCACACCGTCGTCGGCGCGCCGTCGGCCACCGCGCGCCCGACGAGTTCCGCGGTGACGACGGCGAGCGTGAGCGCGAAGGCCGCCGCCAGCCGCGCCACCGGCTCCCCGTCCAGCCGCCGCGCCAGCAGATCGGCGAGGGTGGGCGCGGGGTCGTACACCCACAACCCCTGGGCCCGGACGACCCGGTGGGCGAGCGCGGCCGCCCGTTCGCGCCCCGCCGCCGCTTCGAGCAGCACGGCCGCCTCGCCCTCGTAGCCGATCCGGTCGCACAGGCCGAGCAGCGAGGCGACCGCGTCGAAGAGCCGGCCGGCGCTGGAGGCGCGCGGGCAGTTGACGTCCCGGGCGATCATGGCGCGCACCGCGGCGACCTCGACCGGATCGAGCCGGTCGGTGAAGTGCCCGGTCAGCCACGGATACGGCCGGGGTGAGCCCAGCGTCTCCGCGCCCAGCAGATATCCGAGGGCGGTCCGCGACGGGTGCCGTACCGCCGCGTCCCCGCCGGGCAGCGGAGCGGTGGCGAACCGGCCCACCCGGCGGTAGCCGGTCAGGTCGGCGACGAGGATCTCGCCGCCCCACAGGGTCCCGTCGTCGCCGAGCCCCAGCCCGTCGTAGGCGACGCCGAGGAACGGTCCGCGCACCCCGTGCTCGGCCGCGCACGCGGCCACGTGGGCGTGGTGGTGCTGCACCGGCATCCGGCGCACCGGCTGGGCCTGCGCCCACTGGGTCGACAGATAGCCGGGGTGCAGGTCGTGGGCGAGGACGGCGGGCTCGATCCCGGTCAGGCGCTTGAGGTGAGCGTACGACGCCAGGAACGCCTCGTGGGCCGCCACGTCCGCCAAGTCGCCGGTGTGCGGGCCGAGATGGGCCCGTCCGTCGGCGGCCAGCGTGAAGGTGTGCTTCAGCTGGGCGCCGGCCCCCGCGACCGGCTCCCGCGCGGCGGACGGCAGCGGCGCCGGGGCCAGTCCGCGTGCCCGGCGCACGGTGATCGGGGTGCGTCCGGTGAACTGCACCACGGAGTCGTCGTAGCGGGACCGGATGGGCCGGTCGTGGGTGAGGAACCCGTCCGCCACGGCGGCCAGTGCGCGCCGCGCCTCGGTGTCGTCGATGGCGATGGGCTCGTCGCTGAGGTTGCCGCTGGTGACCACCAGGGGCCGGGCGAGTTCGTCCAGCAGCAGGTGGTGCAGGCCGGTCGTGGGCAGGAACAGGCCCACGCGGTCGAGGCCGGGGTGCACCTCGCGCGCGAGGGGCGGGGTGCCGTGCCACCGGCGGCGGGCCAGGAGCACCACGGGGCGGGCGGGGGAGGTGAGGGCCGCGCGTTCCGCCGCGCCGATACGGGCCAGCCGGTCCGCCGTCGCGAGGTCGGGCACCATCACCGCGAAGGGCTTCGCCGGCCGCCGCTTGCGCCGCCGCAGTGCGGCCACGGCCGCCGACTCGCCCGCGTCGCACACCAGCTGGTAGCCGCCCAGGCCCTTCAGGGCGACGATCCCGCCCTCGGCGACGGTCTTCACCGCCGCCCGCAGCGCCTCCTCGCCGCGCAGCTCTCCCCAGGCCAGCTCGGGCCCGCAGGCCGGGCAGGCGACGGGCTCGGCGTGGAAGCGGCGGTCGGCCGGGTCGGCGTACTCGGCGGCGCACCGGGCGCACAGCGGGAAGCGGCGCATGGTGGTGCGGACGCGGTCGTAGGGCAGGTCCTCGATGATCGTGGCGCGCGGACCGCAGTCCGTGCAGTTGACGAACGGGTAGCGGTGGCGCCGGTCGGCGGGGTCGCGCAGTTCGCGCAGACAGGCGTCGCAGATCGCGGCGTCGGGCGGGACCTCGCGGACGTCCGCAGCGCCGGGTGTGCTGCGCCGCACCTGGAAGCCCGGGGCGGGCAGGGGCCGCACGGGACCCTCGGACAGCCGGATGCGGCGCACGCGGGCGAGTCCGGGGGCGTCCGTGCGCAGGCGCGCCGCGAACTCCTCGACGGCCCCGGACGGTCCGGCGACCTCGCCCTCCACGTGCCCGTTGACGTTGGCGACCCAGCCGTCCAGGCCGAGTGCGGAGGCGGTGCGGTAGACGAAGGGACGGAAGCCGACGCCCTGGACGATGCCCTCCACGTGGAAGCGCCGCACGGTCATGTCCGCTCCCTCGCCAGGTGCGCGAGGTCGTCCTCGACCGCGTCGGCGACGGGATCCACGGCCGCCGCGACGGCGCTGCTCAGGCCGGTGCCGAAGTCGCTGTCGGCGCCCTCCACGGCGTACACGACGAGACGTTCCGGCAGCAGTCCGAGGGCCCGGGCCAGCTCGACGGCCTCGCCGAGGCCCAGCCCGTGCGAGCTGGTCGAGGACGGCGGCGCGAGGTGCCCGGCGTCCAGTTCCAGCCGGTGCACGCGGCCCGGGGTGCCCGGGTGGGCGTGCGCGGCGTCCACGACCACGGCGAGCCGGGCGCCCTCCCACAGGCCGATCAGCCGGCCGGGATCGCCGTCGCAGGTGGCGAAGACGGTGTCGTACGGCAGCGGTCGGCGCCCGGCCCGCTCCCGCAGCCGCTCGACCACGGCCCAGCCCACGCCGTCGTCGCGCCGGAAGGCGTTGCCGACGCCGATCACGGCGATGCCCCTGCTCGTCCTCATGCCCCTCACGGTGTGCCGTCCGGTCCGGGCCCCACAGGGGCCGAACGGACCTGTCCACCGGGGCCGACCCTCCCGTACGGCGTCGGGGCCTGTCCGCCGGAGCGGGCCGGCCGCACGTACGGCGCCTCTTCGGACCGTCCTAGGACGGCACCACGGCGACCGGGCAGCGGGCCGTCTCCAGCACGGCCAGGGCGGTGGTGCCCGTGCGGCGGCCGAGCACCAGCAGGCCCGAGGTGCCGGAGGCGTGCCCCAGGGCCTCGGCCACGGTGCGGGCGTCGACGTCCGCCAGCACGTCGACCTCCGGATACCGCGCGCGCCAGGGCCGCAGCGTGTCGGACAGCCGCTGCACCTCCTGGTCCTCCCAGGTGGCCCGGTCCTCCTCGGCGGGCGGCCAGGGCCGGTCCGCGGCCTCGGACGGCAGCGTCCAGGTGTGCACCGCGCGCAGCCGCACCCCGCGCCGCCGGGCCGTCTCGAAGGCGAATCCGAGGGCGCCGTCCGCCGGTTCGCGGGCGTCCAGGCCGACCGTCACGGCGCCCGCCGGGTCCACCGCGGTCGCCGGCACCAGCACCACCGGCCGCACCGAACCGGCGACCAGCGCGGCCACGGCGTCCGCGCGCCGCCCCAGCACGATCAGGTCCGCGTCCTCGCCCGGCGCGGACGGTGCCGTGGGCACCACGCGCACGTGCATCCCTCGCTCGACGGCTTCGCGTACGGCCCAGTCGGCCGCGGCCCGTCCCTCCGCCGATCCGTCGGCGCCCGCGACGATCACTCGTTCCATGCCTTCACGGTGGCGTCCGGCCGGCGCCCGGCGCAGGGGCCGAACGGTCCCGCATCGAGCCCTGGCGGCCCATGCCCGCAGGTGGAGCACCGGGCCACGCTGAAGGCGAGGAGCAGACCGAGCGCAGGAGGTGCGCACCATGCTTCCCCCCGTGATCGCCGGAGTCGACGGATCGGCCGAGAGCCTCGCCGCCGCCGAGTGGGCAGCCCACGAGGCGTTGCGCCGGGACCGGCCGCTGCGGCTGGTCCACGCCTGGAACTGGCATCCCCGCCAGGACGACGGCGAACCCGCCACCGCGGTGCAACGGCACCTGGCCCACCGCGCCCTGCGCCAGGCCGAGGACCGCATCCGCCGTACCTGCCCCGACCTGCGCCTGGACGACGAACAGGTCGAGGGACCCGCGACCGCCGCGCTGCTGAAGGCGGCCGAGCGGGCGGAGCTGCTGGTGCTGGGCTCGCGCGGGCTGAGCGGCTTCACCGGGTTCCTGGTCGGCTCGGTCGCCCTGGGCGTGGTGGCGCGGGCCGAGCGGCCCGTCGTCCTCGTCCGCTCCGGCGAGGAGGCCGCGGACGAACACCGGCCCGCCGCCGACGGCAGCCCGTCGACCAGCACCCCCTACCGGGACGTCGTGCTCGGCGTCGACCTCGGCGACCCCTGCGACGAGGTGATCGAGTTCGCCTTCGAGGAGGCCCGGCTGCGCGGCGCCCGTCTCAGGGCGGTGCACGCCTGGCAGCAGCCGTCCCGGATCGGGCTCGGTCCCGGCGAGATCGGGCTGCTCGAAGCCCCGCACCGGGCCGGGGAGTGGCTCGGCTTTCTCAGCGCCGTCCTGCAGGTCTGGCACGAGAAGTACCCCGAGGTCGTGGTCGTGCAGACCGTGACCGAGGGCCGCCCGCAGTCCGTGCTGGTGCGGGCCGCCTCCGGGGCGAGCCTGCTCGTCGTCGGCCGCCGCGTCACCGAGCGCGCCGCCGGCCCGCACACCGGCCCGGTCGCCCATGCCGCCATCCACCACGTCGACTGCCCTGTGGCCGTCGTCCCCCATGTCTGAGAGGCCTTGATGAGCACGCCGACGAAGTACGTGTACGCATTCGCCGAGGGCGGTCGCGACATGGCCGCCCTGCTCGGCGGCAAGGGAGCCGGACTCGCCGAGATGACCCGGATCGGTCTGCCGGTGCCGCCCGGATTCACCGTCACCACCGAGGCCTGCAAGGTCTACCTGGCAACGGGCCAGGAGCCGCCCGAGCTCGCCGTCGAGGCCGCCCAGGCCCTCGCCGGCCTGGAGCGCGCCATGGGCCGCACCCTCGGCGCGCCCGACGACCCGCTGCTGGTGTCCGTGCGCTCGGGCGCCCGCTTCTCCATGCCCGGCATGATGGAGACCATCCTCGACATCGGGCTCAACGACGAGTCCGTGACCGGGCTCGCCAAGGCGTCCGGGCAGGAGAGGTTCGCCTGGGACTCCTACCGGCGGCTGGTGCAGATGTTCGGGCACACCGTGATGGGCGTGGACGGCGACCTGTTCGAGCAGGCCATCGCCGAGCACAAGGCCCGCCGCGGGGTCGCCGACGACCATCTGCTCGGCACCGGCGAACTCGTGCGGCTGACCGAGGAGTTCAAGGAGATCATCCGCAAGGAGACCGGCGAGGACTTCCCGCAGGACCCGGCCGACCAGCTCTCCCGCGCCATCCGGGCCGTCTTCGACTCCTGGAACACCGAGCGCGCCCGCGTCTACCGGCGCCGCGAACACATCCCCGAGGACCTCGGCACCGCCGTCAACGTGCAGGCGATGGTCTTCGGCAACCTCGGCTCCGACTCCGGCACCGGTGTCGCCTTCACCCGCGACCCCGCCACCGGCGAACGCGGCCGCTACGGCGACTACCTGCCCGACGCGCAGGGCGAGGACGTCGTCGCCGGGGTGCGCGACGCGCTGCCGCTGAGCGAGCTCAAGACGCTCGACCCGCGCGCCTACGTCGAACTCGGCGACCACCTGCACACGCTGGAGAACCACTACCGCGACCTGTGCGACGTGGAGTTCACCGTCGAGCGCGGCAAGCTGTGGATCCTGCAGACCCGGGTCGGCAAGCGCACCGCCGAGGCCGCCTTCCGCATCGCCCACGACCTGCGCGAGGAGCAGACGATCAGCGCGGACGAGGCCCTCGTCCGCGTCGACGGCGCCGAACTGACCCGGCTGATGTTCCCCCGCTTCGACGTCAAGACCACCGACCGGCCCCTCGCCCACGGCGTGCCCGCCTCGCCGGGTGCCGCGGTCGGCGCCGTCGTCTTCGACTCCGCCGAGGCCGTACGCCGTGCCGCCGCCGGCGAGCAGGTGGTCCTGGTTCGCCGGGAGACCACCCCCGACGACCTGCCCGGCATGATCGCCGCGCAGGCGGTGCTGACCAGCCGGGGCGGCAAGACCAGCCACGCCGCCGTCGTCGCGCGCGGCATGGGCAAGGTGTGCGTGTGCGGCGCGGAGGAACTGGCCGTCGACACGGCGGCCCGGCAGTTCACCACCCCCTCCGGCGCGGTGGTGCGCGAGGGCGACACCGTCTCCGTCGACGGCACCGCCGGCACCGTCCACCTCGGCGCCCTGCCGCTGACCGCGTCCGACGTCGGGCGCGCGCTGGAGACGGGCACCGCCACCGACCAGGTCACCGACGCGGTCCTGGGCGCCCTCGCGCACGCCGACGCGGTGCGCCGCCTGGAGGTGCGGGTGAATGCGGACACGCCCGAGGACGCCGTACGCGCGCGTGCGCTCGGCGCGCAGGGGATCGGTCTGTGCCGTACCGAGCACATGTTCCTCGGGGAGCGCAGGGCGCTGGTCGAGGCGATGATCCTGGCCCGCGACGACGCGGCGCGCGAACGGGCGCTGGACGCCCTGCTGCCGCTCCAGCGGGACGACTTCACCGCGATCCTGGAGGCGATGGACGGGCTGCCGGTGACGATCCGGCTGATCGACCCGCCGCTGCACGAGTTCCTGCCCGACCGCACCGAACTCGCCGTCCGCCTCGCGCGCACCGAGCACCCCGACCCGCACGACCGTGAACTGCTCGCCGCCGTCGAGCGGATGCACGAGCAGAACCCGATGCTGGGCCTGCGCGGTGTCCGGCTGGGCCTGGCCGTCCCCGGCCTGATGGCCATGCAGGTGCGGGCCGTCGCCGAGGCCGTGGTCCAGCGGCTGCGGGCCGGCGGCACCCCGCGCGCCGAGATCATGATCCCGCTGGTCGGCACCGTCGAGGAGCTGCGGCTGGCCCGCGCCGAGGCGGAAGGTGTCCTCGGCGAGGTGGAGACAGAGACCGGACTGACCCTGGACTGCCCGATCGGCACGATGATCGAGCTGCCGCGTGCCGCGCTCACCGCCGGCCGTATCGCCCGGGTCGCCGACTTCTTCTCCTTCGGCACCAACGACCTCACCCAGACCACGTGGGGCCTGTCCCGCGACGACGCGGAGGCGTCCTTCTTCCCGCTCTACATCGAAAAGGGCGTCTTCTCGGTCTCCCCCTTCGAGACCATCGACCAGGAGGGCGTCGGCCGCCTGGTGGAACTGGGCGTCGCATCGGGCCGAGCCGTCAACCCCCGTCTGGAGACGGGCGTCTGCGGCGAACACGGCGGCGACCCCGACTCCATCCACTTCTTCCACCGAGCGGGCCTGGACTACGTCTCCTGCTCCCCGTTCCGCATCCCGGCGGCCCGGTTGGAGGCGGGGCGCGCGGCCCTGACGGAGACGACCAAGGCCAGCGACAGCCGGTGAGGTGACACGGGCCGGGGGCGGTGACTGGTCCCGCCGCCCCCGGGTACCCGCCGCGCATGGCGGTGGACAGGAGGACGGAGCGGCTGCGTGCGGTGCCTCCGCAGCGGCCGCGGGTGCGTACGTCGTCGGGGCGGGCCCTGCTGCGCTGGGCGACCACGACCGATCACAAGGTGATCGGCAATCTGTACCTCACGACCGCCTTCTCGTTCTTTCTGTTCGGCGGTGTCCTCGCGCTGCTGATGCGGGCCGAACTCGCCCGGCCGGGACTTCAGTTGTTCACCACGGAGCAGTACAACCAGCTCTTCACCATCCACGGCACCGTGATGATGCTGCTGTTCGCCACGCCCATGTTCGCCGGTTTCGCGAACGCGGTGATGCCGTTGCAGATCGGCGCCCCGGACGTGGCGTTCCCGCGGCTGAACGCGCTGTCGTACTGGCTCTACCTGTTCGGCGGCCTGATGGTGGTGTCCGGGTTCCTGGTGCCCGGGGGAGCGGCGGCCTTCGGCTGGTTCGCCTACGCCCCGCTCAACAGCGCCGTGCGCAGTCCGGGCGCGGGCGGCGACCTGTGGACCATGGGGCTGGTGGTGACCGGGGTGAGCACCACGCTCGGCGCGGTCAACTTCATCACCACCATCCTGTGCCTGCGCGCCCCCGGCATGACCATGTTCCGGATGCCGATCTTCACCTGGAACGTGCTGTTCACCTCGATCCTCGTGCTGCCCGCCTTCCCCGTCCTGACCGCCGCGCTGCTGGCCCTGGAGGCGGACCGGAAGTTCGGCGCGCACGTCTACGACGCCGCGAGCGGCGGCCCCCTGCTGTGGCAGCACCTGTTCTGGTTCTTCGGCCATCCCGAGGTCTACATCGTGGCGTTGCCGTTCTTCGGGATCATCTCGGAGATCATCCCGGTCTTCGCCCGCAAGCCGATCTTCGGCTACGTCACCCTCGTCGGCGCCACCATCGCCATCACCATGCTCTCCGCCGTGGTGTGGGCCCACCACATGTTCGCCACCGGCGCCGTCCTGCTGCCGTTCTTCTCGCTGATGTCGTTCCTGATCGCCGTGCCCACCGGCATCAAGTTCTTCAACTGGATCGGCACGATGATCAAGGGCTCCCTGTCCTTCGAGACGCCCATGCTGTGGGCGTCCGGCTTCCTCGTGACGTTCCTGCTCGGCGGCCTCAGCGGCGTCCTGATCGCCTCGCCGCCCCTCGACTTCCACCTCACCGACAGCTACTTCATCGTCGCCCACCTGCACTACGTCCTGTTCGGCACGGTGGTGTTCGCGATGTTCGCGGGCTTCTACTTCTGGTGGCCCAAGCTCACCGGCCGCATGCTCGACGAACGCCTCGGCCGCATTCACTTCTGGACCCTGTTCACCGGCTTCCAGACGACCTTCCTGGTCCAGCACTGGCTCGGCGAGGCCGGGATGCCCCGCCGCTACGCCGACTACCTGGCGGCCGACGGCTTCACCCTGCTCAACACCATCAGCTCCATCGGCGCCTTCCTGCTCGGCCTGTCCACGCTGCCGTTCCTCTACAACGTCTGGAAGACCGCGAAGTACGGCGAGAAGGTTGGCACCGACGACCCCTGGGGGTACGGCCGTTCCCTGGAGTGGGCCACCTCCTGCCCGCCGCCCCGCCACAACTTCACCGCGCTGCCGCGCATCCGCTCCGAGTCGCCGGCGTTCGACCTGCACCACCCCGAGGTGGCGGCGCGACAGGAGACGAAACGGGAGAACTGATGCGTACCGAGGCCCGACTCTTCACCGGTGTGGCGGTCTTCTTCGCCGTCACCGCCGCCGGCTACTGGTGGCGCTCCCGGGAACCCGCCGGCACCGCCGCGCTGGCCGTCGCCTGTCTGATGGCTGCGCTGGTCGCGTTCTTCCTGCACATCCAGTACCGTCGGCGCGGACTGCGCGCGCAGGACCGGCCGGACGCGCAGGTCGTCGACACCGCGGGCCCGGTGGACTTCTTCTCGCCGCACAGCCCCTGGCCGATCACGACCGCGCTCGGCGCCGTCCTGCTCGCCCTGGGCGTGGTCTTCGGCCTGTGGCTGTTCCTGCTGGGCCTGGGCATCCTCGGCCACGGGGTGTTCGGCATGGTCTTCCAGTACGCCGGACGGGACGCTCAGCGCTCCACCTCGCCCTCGGCAAGCTCCCGTTCCTCGACGTGACGTCCGTCCCGCCCGTTCACGCCGTACCCGTAGGTCTCCAGCACGTGCCGCCGTTCCTCGTCGAGCGGCCGGTGGCTCTCCTCGTAGCCGCCCGCGACGGTCTGCCGTATCTCACCGGTCTCCTCGCCCTCGGCCAGCCGCTCCTCGTCGGCCTCCTGCAGCGCCAGGCACAGCCGCCGGGTCACCATGAACGCCAGCGGCGGCAGCACCAGCACGGCGACGCGGAAGACCCAGGTCAGGGTGTTGAGGGAGACCTTGAAGGTGTGCGCCAGGATGTCGTTGCCGCCCGCCGCCAGCAGCACCCCGTAGAAGCAGATCCCGGCGACGCCGAGCCCGGTGCGCACGGGCCGGTCACGCGGCCGGTCGCACAGATGGTGCTCCAGGTCGTCGCCGGTGGCCCACCGCTCCGCGAACGGGTACGCGTACAGCACCGCGAACAGGCCGAGCGGCAGCGCCACCGCGGGCAGGAACACGTTCCACATGATCGTGTGCCCGGCCACCTCCGTCTCCCAGCGGGGGATCAGCCGCAGTGAGCCCTCCAGGAAGCCGACGTACCAGTCCGGCTGCGACCCCGTCGAGACGACGTCCGGCCGGTAAGGCCCGTAGGACCAGATGGGGTTGATCTGCGCGAGGCCGGCGAGGAGGGTCAGCACGCCCAAGACCATGAAGAACAGCCCGGTCGAACTCGCCGCGAACTGCGGGAACATGGGCTTGCCGACCGCGTTGCGGTTGGTGCGCCCGCGGCCGGCCCAGTGCGTGTGCTTGAGGTGGAAGACCAGGATCAGATGGAGGGTCACCAGCGCCAGCAGCAGGCCCGGGACGAGCAGGATGTGCACCGCGTACAGCCGGGGGACCAGCTCGTGGCCGGGGAACTCGCCGCCGAAGACGAACATGCTGACGTACGTCCCCACCACCGGCACCGACAGCATGATGCCCTGCGCGATGCGCAGGCCCGTGCCCGACAGCAGGTCGTCGGGGAGCGAGTAGCCGGCGAAGCCCTCCACCAGGGCCAGCAGGAACAGGGTCACGCCGATCAGCCAGTTGGCCTCGCGGGGACGGCGGAAGGCGCCGGTGAAGAAGACGCGCAGCAGGTGCACGCCGATCGCGGAGAGGAACACCAGCGCCGCCCAGTGGTGCAGTTGGCGGATGAGCAGCCCGCCGCGCACGTCGAAGCTGATGTCGAGCGTGGAGCGGTACGCCTCCGACATGCGCACCCCGTCCAGGGGGCGGTAGGTGCCGGCGTAGACGACCTCCGTCATCGACGGGTGGAAGAACAGCGTCAGCCACACGCCGGTCAGCAGCAGGACGACGAAGCTGTACAGGGCGATCTCGCCCAGCAGGAAGGACCAGTGGTCGGGGAAGGCCTTCCGCAGCAGCTTGCCGCCGTCGTAGACGGGAAGCCGCGCGTCGATCGCGTCGGCGGCGCGCTCCGCCGCGGGCCGGGACCGGGCCGTGTCTCTCCTCGCCAGCACGGCGCACGGGTGCCCGCGCGGTCGTACCGGAAACACACGTATCCGCAACGAAAGGTTGCGCATGGGCGAGTGCGGTCGTAGTCTTATGTGCAACCAAAGGTTGCGATTGGAGTCGGGTGCGATGGAGTACGGCAGTATCGAGCGGGAGATCAGGGTCGAGGCCACACCGGAAGTGGTCTACGAGGTCGTCAGCAGACCGGAGCACCTGCGCGAGTGGTGGCCCGACGAGGCGGAGCTCGGTGAACCGGTGCCCGGCGCCACCGGAGTGATCTCGTTCGGTGACCGGAGTTCACCGGAGGCCAAGGTCCTCTCCCTGACCGTGGTCGAGGCCGACCCGCCCCGGCGCTTCGCCTTCCGGTGGGTCTGCGACGAGGGGCAGGTCCCCGAGTCCGCCAACTCGCTGCTGGTGACCTTCGACCTGGTCCCGTCCGGCACGGGCACGCTGCTGCGCTTCACCGAGACCGGCTTCCGGGAGCGGGGCTGGGAGGCGGCCGTGCTGGAGGAGTACTACCGCGACCACGTCAGCGGCTGGGAGTACTTCCTGCCCCGCCTCGCCGCCTACGTCGCCCGGCTGGTGTCCACGTCATGAGCGTCACCGTCGACGACGAGCTCTGGTCCGCCGTCGGAGACCCCGTCCGCCGCCGCATGCTCGACCTGCTGCTGGCCGGCGGCAGCGGTACGGCGACCTCGCTGAGCGAGCGGCTTCCGGTCACCCGGCAGGCGGTCGCCAAACACCTCGCCGTCCTCGGCCGGGTCGGCCTGGTGCACGTCACGCCCTCCGGCCGCGAGCGCCTCTACCGAGTGGACGAAGCTCAACTGGCCCGCGCGGTGGCCCAACTGGCCTCCGTCGGAGCCGCCTGGGACGCCCGGTTGCAGCGCATCAGGTGGATCGCCGAGGCCATCCAGCGCGACCGCGACAACTGATCACACCCACCCGCCGAGTCACACCCACCCGCTGAGAAGGAGACACCGACATGGTGGACATCCTGCACAGGATCGGCGTCCTGGCCCCGCCCGAGGACGTCTACGCCGCACTGACCACGATCGACGGACTGTCGAAGTGGTGGACCGAGGACATCGAGGGCGACAGCGGGGTGGGAGGTGTGATCCGGTTCCGCTTCGTGCCCGGCGGCTTCGACATGAAGGTGGTGCAGGCGCGGCCCGCCGAGCGCGTGCTCTGGGAGGTCGTCGACGGGCCCGCGGAATGGATCGGCACCCGGGTCCGCTTCGAACTCACCCGGGAAGACGACTTCACCATCGTGCTGTTCCGCCACGAGGGCTGGAAGGAACCGGTGGAGTTCATGTACCACTGCAGCACCAAGTGGGCCGTCTACCTGATGAGCCTGAAGGACCTGGTCGAGACCGGCAAGGGCGCACCCTCACCGCACGACGTGCAGATCGGCAACTGGCACTAGGTGCGGTCGCCCTTGGGCTTGCCTCGCTGGTCCGGGGTGCCGTGCGGAGGCGGGCTGAAGGGCTGCGGCGAGGTCGCCGGCGACACCGGGGAGCCCCCGTGCCGCCCGGCCTGCTCGGGGCGCAGGGCACCCGGATCGCCCGTCGTCGGCTCCGCGCCCGCCTCCAGCTGCTCCAGACGGGCGGACAGCAGTTCGGTCACCGGCAGGCGGTCGGCGTGCGAGCGCTCGTAGGCGAGCAGGTCGCGCACCTCGTCGGCGCTCAGCGACCGTACGCGGCTCTCCAGGCCGCCGATCGGCAGGTGGTCGTAGTCGGGCAGCGGCAGCGTGCCGCGCGCCGGGTCGGTCATGGCTCTCACTTCCCTCTCGCTCGGATCAGCGGCCGCCGGGGGTCAGCTGCTGCCCGGACCCCCGCTCCCGAAGGAGCCGCTGCTGCCCTCGTTCCACCGCGGCCGCTGCCGGTGCGGAGCGGAACGCGACGGCGAGTTGCCGTGGTTCGGCAGCTCGTGCGGGGTCAGCCGGTGGTCGCTGCGGGGCACCTCGTCGGGCTCGCGGTTCTCCCGCACCTCACGCACCGGACCGTCGGCCGGCAGGCGCGGCTGCTCGTCGGGGTGCGGGGGCGCCGGTTCCCGGCGCCGGACGCGGGCGCCGACGATGAAGGCGCCGATCAGCACGACCACGATCACCACGCCCGCCGCGACGAGTCCCATGGCGGAGGCGCTGCTTGCGGCGATGTCCAGCGATGCGATGTTCATGGCACGCGGGTACCCCGGGCCCCGGCCGTGAACCGACTCACCTGGACTTGCGAAACCCGGCGTACGCAGGTACTCGCCCGCGCCGGACTGGTTTGACGCGGTCGGCACCGGCTACCCGCGCGGTGTGACTTCGACAACGACCCAGCAGGAGCTCTTCCGGTTCCTGGAGGACCGCTTCGCGTGCGCCCAGGCGTGCACGGAGTGCGCACGGGCATGCGCCCTGCGCGCCAGCCTCGTGGATCCGGACGGGACGGAGGAGCAGGAACTCATCCGACGCAAAGGAATCATGTGCGCGGAGGTGTGCGACGCCACCTGTCGCGTGCTGTCCGAACAGAGCCACCTCGACGAGGCGGGCATGCGCATCCAGGTGGAGTGGTGCCGCACCGTGTGCCTGGAGGCCGCGCACGTCTTCGACGACCATCCCGGCGCCGAGGACAGCGCCAAGGCCTGCCGGGAGTGCGCGCAGGCGTGCACGGACTTCCTGGCCACCCTGAACTGACCCCCCACCCGCCTACGACCCCCCGCCCCCCATTTCGCACGGCACCGGCATTCCCAATTTCTGGAACACGTTCTACGGTGTGCGCCGTCAGCACCGGCCTGGGAAGCCTGGAGGCGCCGTGCACCTCGAATACACGCCCGAGCAGCAGCGGCTGCGCACCGAACTGCGCGCCTACTTCGCCGAGCTGGTACCGGACAACGCCTACGCGCGCCACGGCGACCCCGCCGCCCAGAAGCGCTTCTACCGCGAGACGATCCGGCGGCTCGGCGAGGACGGCTGGCTGGGCGTGGGCTGGCCGAAGGAGTACGGCGGCCGCGGGCTGACGGCGATGGAGCAGTTCATCTTCTTCGACGAGGCCGCCCAGGCCGGCGTCCCGCTGCCGCTGATGGCGCTGAACACGGTCGGCCCGACGATCATGCAGTTCGGCACGGACGAGCAGAAGGCGTACTTCCTGCCGAAGATCCTCTCCGGCGAGATCGACTTCGCCATCGGCTACAGCGAACCGGACGCGGGAACGGACCTGGCCTCGCTCAAGACGCGCGCGGTGCGCGACGGCGACGCATACGTGGTCAACGGACAGAAGATCTGGACCACCAACGGCGACACCGCCGACTGGGTGTGGCTGGCCACCCGCACCGACCCCGACGCCCCGCCCCACAAGGGCATCACCATGCTCCTCGTCCCCACCACCGACCCCGGCTACTCCTGCACGGTCATCACCACCCTCGCCTCCCACGACACCACCGCCAGCTACTACGAGAACGTCCGCGTCCCCGTCACCCGCCGGGTCGGCGCCGAGAACCAGGGCTGGCGGCTGATCACCAACCAGCTCAACCACGAACGCGTCACCCTCGCCGCCCACGGCACCATGGCCATCCGCGCCCTGCACGACGTCCAGCGCTGGGCCATGGAGACCAAGCTCGCCGACGGCCGGCGCGTGATCGACCTGCCCTGGGTGCGCCGCAGCCTGGCCCGGACCCACACCAGGCTCGACGCGATGAAGCTCCTCAACTGGCAGATGGTCAGCGCCGTCCAGGAGGGCACCCTCACCCCGCAGGACGCCTCCGCGGTCAAGGTGTACGGCTCCGAGGCGCGCCGGGACGCCTACGCCTGGCTGATGGAGATCACGGGCGCGGTGGGGGAGTTGAAGGAGGGCTCGGCCGGCGCGGTCCTCCACGGCGAGCTGGAGCGCGGCTACCGCTCGGCGGTGATCTTCACCTTCGGCGGCGGCAACAACGAGATCCAGCGCGAGATCATCTCCTGGATCGGCCTGGGGATGCCCCGGGTGCGCCGGTGACAAAACGGGTCTGTCCGGCCGCATGCGCGGGCGGTGTACGCCGCTTCGTGCGCGTCGACGCCGCTGCGTGCGAGTCGGCGAGCGGGAATCGCTCGCCCCGCGCGGAGCTTCGGCCACCGCCGCCCCCAGGGTCGCGTTCCCCGCATCCCGTCGACGCTCTCGCGGACATGGGCCGGCATGCGGCGTTAGCCTGCGGTCATGGGTGATCCCGGACTGTTCACGCCGAAGTCGGTGACCTGGCAGCTGCACGGCGACCCGATGATGTGGGTCGCCGGGGTCCGCGCGCTCTACCTCCAGGCACTGCATCCGCGCGCGGTGCGCGGGGTCATGCAGAACTCCGACTTCCGCAAGGACGCCTGGGGCCGGCTGATGCGGACCGCGAACTTCGTCGGCACGACGACCTACGGCACCACCGAGGCCGCCGAGCGGGCCGGCGCCCGCGTGCGGAAGATCCACAGCATGCTGACGGTCGTCGACCCGGACACCGGGGAGCGCTACGGCGTCGGCGAACCCGACCTGCTGCTGTGGGTGCACTGCGCCGAGATCGACTCGTATCTGCACGTCGTACGCCGCTCCGGAATCCGCCTCACGGACGCCGAGGCCGACCGCTACGTCGACGAACACCGCGTCAGCGCCCGCCTGGTGGGCCTCGATCCCGACGTCGTACCCGCGAACCAGGCGGAGCTGGCCGCCTACTTCGAGAAGGTGCGCCCCGAACTCGCCGCCACGCCCGAGGCACGCGCGGTGGACGACTTCCTGCTCCGCCCGCCGACGCACCCCCTTCTCGTCCCGGCGCGCGAGCTGCTGTGGCGGCGCGTGGCCCAACTGGCGTACGCCGCCCTGCCCCCGTACGCCCACGAGCTGTACGGCAGACCGGCCCCCCGGCCTACCGCGGTCACCCGGCGACTGCGCGCCACCGGCACCGTGCTGCGCTGCGTTCCCGCACGTCTGCGCTGGCAACTGCCGCCCAAGCACATCCTGCGCGCCATGGCACGCCTCGGCCCCGGCTCCCGCCCCACGCCGTACAAACTCGGACGATAGCTCGCCATACTGGACGAGCCAGGGGCGGGCGGGGCGAACAGGGTACGGGGGCGATCACGGGAGATGGGGGACAGCAGGCTGATCCAGGGCCGCTACCGGCTGCTCGACCTGATCGGGCGCGGCGGCATGGGCGAGGTGTGGCGGGCGCGCGACGAGTCCCTCGGCCGGCATGTCGCCGTGAAGTGCCTCAAGCCCCTCGGCCCGCACCACGACCAGGCCTTCACCCGCGTGTTGAGGGAGCGCTTCCGCCGCGAGGCCCGGGTGGCCGCCGCCCTCCAGCACCGCGGGGTGACCGTCGTCCACGACTTCGGCGAGTCCGACGGCGTCCTGTTCCTGGTGATGGAACTGCTGGACGGGCGCAACCTCAGCCAGCTGCTGGAGGACAACAGACACCACCCGCTGCCCGTCTCCGACGTCGTCGACATCGCCGACCAGGTCTCCGCCGCCCTCGACTACACCCACCGGCAGGGCATCGTGCACCGCGACCTGAAGCCCGCCAACATCATGCGGCTGGCCGACGGCACGGTGAAGATCTGCGACTTCGGCATCGCCCGCCTCGGCCACGACATCGGCTTCACCTCCCGGCTGACCGGCACCGGCATCGCCATGGGCACCCCGCACTACATGTCCCCGGAGCAGATCAGCGGCTCCGAGGTCGACCAGCGCAGCGACCTGTACTCCCTCGGATGCGTGCTGTACGAGATCGCCACCGGCGCCCCGCCGTTCGACCTCGACGACGCCTGGGCGATCCTCGTCGGCCACCGCGACACCCCGCCCCGGCCACCGCGCGCCACACGCGCCGAACTCCCCGAGTACTTCGAGAAGATCGTCCTGGACCTGCTGGCCAAACGCCCCGAGGAACGCCCGCACGACGCCCGCGAGCTGGGCCGCAGGATCAGCCTGGGGCGGACGACCCCGACGTACGTGCCCACCGTGGTCACCCCCCGGCCCGTGCTGCGCCCGCCGGAGCCGGCCCCCTCCCGCGAGCCGCGCCTGCCGTCCTGGACCCGCGGCATGACCACCGGTCACAAGGCCACCGGCGCGGGTCTGCGCACCACCCCGCCGGACGCCGGCGCCGGGCTCACCGGCGAGTGGATCTCCCGCTCGGTCTCCGGCCGAACCGCCGAGCCGGTGCCGCAGCAGCCGCCGGCCCCCGCCCCGGAGGCGCTCACGGCCCTGGCCGGCCGGCACAACGCCGGGCTCAGCCTCGGGCGGCTCGGGAGGTGGGCGGAGGCGGGCGAGGTGCACCGGGCGGTCGCCGCCGAGCGCGCCCACCTGCTGGGCCCCGACCACCCCGACACCCTCGCCAGCCGCTACGAGGTCGCCTTCACCCTCAGCCGCACCGGCCGCGCCGCCGACGCCCTGCGGGAGTACAAGCACGTGGCCGCCGCCCGCACCCGCGCGCTGGGCGCCGACCACCCCGACACCCTCGCCGCCCGCCAGGAAATGGCGTATGTGCTCGGCCAGTTGGGCCGCCACTTCGACGCCCACCAGGTGTACACCGCCGTGCTCGCCGCCCGCGAGCGTGTCCTGGGCGCCGACCACCCCGACACCCTGCGCTGCCGCCACAACCTCGCCTTCAACCTCAGCCGGCTCGGCCGTCTGGAGGACTCGTACCGCATGGCCTGCGACGTGGCCGCCGCGCGCGCCCGCGTCCTCGGCCCCGAGCACCCCGACACCCTCGTCACCCGCTACGAAGTCGCCTACGCCCTCGGTCAGTTGGGCCGCTGGCCGGAGGCCCTGCAGACCTACCGCGAGGTCGCCGAGGCCCGCGCCCGGGCCCTCGGCCCCGACCACGCCGACACCCTCTCCGCCCGCTACGAGGTCGGCATCAGCCTGGGCCGCCTCGGGCGCAGCGCGGAGGCGCTGACGCTGTACCGCGAGCTGATCGACGACCGCACCCGCGTCCAGGGCCCCACCCACCCGGAGACCCTGCGCGCCCGGCACGGTCTCGGCGTCAACCTCGGCCGCCTGGGCCGCTGGGAGGAGGCCCTGGCGGAGTCCCGCGACGTGTGCGCGATCCGCGAACGCGTCCTCGGCCCCGAGCACCCGGACACGCTGGTCAGCCGCCGCGAGGTCGCCGTCGGCCTGGGCTGGCTGGGCCGGTGGGCGGACGCGCTGACGGAGTACCGCCGGGTGGCCGCCGCCCGCGAGCGTGTCCTGGGCGCCGACCACCCGGACACCCTCGCCAGCCGCAACGACGAGGCGCACTGCCTGGAACAGCTCGGCCGCGGCGCCGAGGCCGTCCAGCTGTACCGGCGGGTGGCGGTGCTGCGGCAGCAGCGGGCGGCGGGCGGCGGTGAGCTCGGCGCCGGCCGCCGCAGGGAGCACGCCTGGCCGCCCTGGTGATGCCAGAAGGGGGGCATACGGCCGACGACGGGTGGTGCCGGACCGCGTTCCCGGCCCGGACCACCTGCTCGACCAGGTCGTGCAGGTGGTGCTGTGAGTGCCCCATGCGGGGAGTCCGCACCCGGTCGCGGGCGGCGCCGCCCTCTCGCCGACCTGGATCACCGCGTGTTACCAAGAACCATGACCGCACACCAGCAGCCCCGCACCTACGACGCCGTGATCGTCGGCGGCGGCCACAACGGCCTCGTCGCCGCCGCCTACCTGGCCCGGGCCGGACGGTCCGTGCTGGTGCTGGAGCGGCTGGACCACACCGGGGGCGCCGCGGTCTCCACGTGCCCCTTCGCCGGCGTCGACGCCCGGCTCTCGCGCTACTCCTACCTGGTCAGCCTGCTGCCGAAGAAGATCGTGCGCGACCTCGCCCTGGACTTCCGCGTGCGCGCCCGCACCGTCTCCTCGTACACCCCCGTCGAACGCGACGGCCGGCCCACCGGCCTCCTGGTCGGCGGCGGCGAACGGCGCACCCGCGAGGCCTTCGCCCGGCTGACCGGCTCCGAGCGCGAGTACGCGTCCTGGCAGCGCTTCTACGGCATGACCGGCCGCGTGGCCCAGCGCGTCTTCCCCACGCTCACCGAACCGCTGCCCGGCCGCGAGGAGCTGCGCCGCAGGATCGACGACGAGGAAGCCTGGCGGGTGCTGTTCGAGGAGCCGATCGGCGTCGCGATCGAGGACCGCTTCGCCGACGACCTGGTCCGGGGCGTGGTTCTCACCGACGCCCTGATCGGCACCTTCGCCGACGCCCACGACCCCTCGCTGGCCCAGAACCGCTGCTTCCTGTACCACGTGATCGGCGGCGGCACCGGCGCCTGGGACGTCCCCGTCGGCGGCATGGGCGCCCTGACCGACGCCCTGGCCACCGCCGCGCGCGAGGCGGGCGCCGTGATCGCCACCGGCCACGAGGCGGTCCGCATCGCCACGGACGGCCGTACGGCCGAGGTCACGTACCGCACGGCCGACGCCGAAGGCACCGCCGCCGCCCGGCACGTCCTGGTCAACGCCTCCCCGCAGGCCCTCGCCGAGCTGACCGGCGACGCGCCGCCCGCGCCCGCCGAGGGCGCCCAGCTCAAGGTGAACATGCTGCTCAAGCGGCTGCCGAGGCTGCGTGACAGCGCCGTCGACCCGCGGGAGGCGTTCGCCGGCACCTTCCACATCGCCGAGGGCTACGAGCAGCTCGCCGCCGCCCACGCCCAGGCCGCCGCCGGCGAACTGCCCGCCGCCCCGCCCTCCGAGATCTACTGCCACTCCCTGACGGACCCGACCATCCTCGGACCCGACCTCGTCGAGCGCGGCTGCCACACCCTCACCCTCTTCGGCCTGCACACCCCCGCCCGGCTCTTCGCCCGCGACAACGACACCGCCCGCGAGGAGCTGCTGAAGGCGACACTCGCCCAGCTCGACGCCCACCTCGCCGAGCCCCTCGCCGACTGCCTGGCCACCGACGCCGACGGACGCCCCTGCATCGAGGCCAGGACCCCGCTCGACCTGGAGCGCGACCTGCGCCTGCCCGGCGGCAACATCTTCCACCGCGCCCTGTCCTGGCCGTACGCCCAGGAGGGCACCGGCCGCTGGGGCGTGGAGACCCGGCACGTCAACGTGCTGCTGTGCGGCGCGGGCGCGGTGCGCGGGGGAGGGGTGAGCGGGGTGCCGGGGCACAACGCGGCGATGGCGGTGCTGGAGTCGGCGGGCGGGTGAGGGGCCCGGCAGGGGCGAGGGCGGAGGGCAGGGACACCCGGACCGGGGGCCCAGGGACCATCGGACCCTGTGAAGCAGGACGGGGCGCGTGAACACTGGGATCCTGGTGGAAGGAGCGTTGCCCGCGACCCTACGGACAGTGGCGGTGAGCGCTGTGGCCGTGCGTGGTGAGAAGACTTCGGGACCTGCCCCGTGCCGGGCCGATCCCCTCGGGGACCCGTTCCTGCGGACCCGGTTCGCCGCACCGCGCCGGCCCGCCACCTACCTGCGCCGGGACCGGCTGGTCACGCATCTCGACCAGGCCCTGCTGACACCCGTGACGGTCGTCAACGGAGCCGCCGGAGCGGGCAAGACCCTGCTGGTCGCCGACTGGGCCGAGGCACAGCAAGGGCCCGTCGCCTGGCTCACCGCCGACATGGCCGACCAGGGGCCCGGAATGTTCTGGTCCTATCTGATCGAGGCCCTGGGCTCCTGCGGCGCGCCGGTGCCCCACGCGGTCGGCCGGCCGGCGGTCGCCGGGCGCGTCGAGCACACGCTGCTGGCCCGCCTCGCCACCGAACTCGGCGGCCGGGAACGGCCCGTGGTCGTGGTGCTCGACGAGTACGACCGGGTCGGCGCCTCCCTGATCGCCGACCAGCTGGAGTTCGTCGTACGCCACTGCGGGCCCGGCATGCGCCTGGTGCTGGTCACCCGCACCGAGCCGCCGCTGCCCCTGCACCGCTACCGGGCGGCCGGCGAGCTGACCGAGATCCGGGGCGCCGAGCTGGCCTTCACCACCGAGGAGGCCACCGCACTGCTGGACCTGCACGGCCTGCGCCTGTCCCCGCCCGCGGTCCGGGCCCTGGTGGAGCGCACCGGCGGATGGGCGGCCGGACTGCGGCTGTGCGCGCTCGCGGCACGGCACAGCCAGGATCCGGAGAGGTACCTGAAGGAGTTCGAGGCCGGCCGCAGCACGGTCGCCGACTTCCTCCTCGCCGAGGTGCTCAGGCGCCAGCCGCCCCGCACGCAGGACCTGCTGCTGCGCGTCAGCGTCCTGGAACGGTTCTGCCCCGGCCTCGCCGACACCCTGACGGGCCGCACCGACGCCGGGCCCCTCCTCGCCCGGCTGCACCGCGAGAACGCATTCGTCGAGGACCTCGGGCACACCTGGTACCGCCTCCATCCCCTGTTCGGCGAGATCCTCCGCGCCCACCTGCGGGTCGACCGCCCCGGTCTGGAGCCCGAACTCCACCGCCGGGCCGCACGCTGGCTGCGGCGCAACGGATCCCTCCCGGCGACCCTCGCGCACGGTGCCGCCGCGGACGACTGGGACTTCGCCGCCCGCGCCCTCGTCGACGATCTGGCGATCGCCCAGCTCCTCGACGGACCGGACGCCGGGGGATTCGGCGAGCTGTTCTCCCGTATGAGCCCCGAGGCCACGAGCCCCGCGACCGACCTCGTCCGCGCCGCCCAGGACCTCTCCCGCAACGACGTCGACCGCGGCCTGGCCCACCTGCACCACGCCGAGGCCCGGCTGACCACCGACGGGTCCGCCCCGGCGGCCCGGCTCAGCTGCGCCCTGCTGGACGCTCTGACCGCCCGGCTGACCGGCTCCCCCAAGGAAGCCGAAAAGGCCGCCGAGACGGCCGAGGACCTGCGGCCGGCCCTCCCCGCCCACCTCCTGGACAGACATCCGGAACTCCTCGCCCTGCTGCTCACCCACCTCGGCTCGGCCCGGCTGTGGGCCGGACACTTCGACGCGGCACGCGCCGCCCTGACCACGGTGGCCCACTCCACCCGGCAGGCCGCCACCGCGCCCGCCCGCGAGGAGTCCCTGGGACACCTGGCACTGATCGACTACCTGAACGGCTGGCTGGGACGAGCGGAGCGCGAGGCAAGGGCGGCACAGGCGGAGACGGAGCGGTTCGGGCTGTCCGAGGCGGCCGGCTCCGGCATCGGACGCCTGGTGCTGGCCGCGGTCGCCGTGGACCGCAACGAACTCGCACAGGCCCAGACGCTGCTGGACGAGTCCGCCCGGCCGGTCCACGAGGACCCCGTCACGGCCGCCACCCGGTCCATCGCGGCCTCGCGCCTCCTGCTCGCCCGGGGCGATGCCCGGGCCGCGCTGCCCGTCGCCGGCCCGCACGATCACGCCGACACCCGCTCGCCGTGGGCGGAGGGCCAGGCCGCCGTGGTCCACTCGGCCGCCGCGCTGGCCGAGGGCCGGCCCGAGGAGGCGGCCGAGCTGCTGCGCCCGCTCGCCGACGACCAGCCGGTGTGCGCCGTCGGCGCCGCCCGGGCCGAGCTGGCCGCGGGACACCCCCGCGCGGCGAGCGGCCTGCTGGACCGGATGCACGACGCGGGCCACAGCGGTCCGGCGCTCACCGTGCGCGCCACGCTGGTGCGGGCCCAGGCCGCCCAGGAGGCGGGCGACCCCGCCGCCGCCCGCAGACTGCTCGCGAGCGCGCTCACCGAAGCCCGGCGCGAACGCCTGCGCCGGCCCTTCCTCGAAGCCGGACCCTGGATCCGGCAGCCCCTGGCGCTGCCGCAGCTCCAGCGCCTCGCCGCCGGCTGGCTCACCTCCGGCCCGGCGCCGCCGCCGGCCACCGCCCGGCCCGCGCCGCTCGTCGTGGAGGAGCTCAGCGAGCGGGAGCGGGAGGTGCTGCAACGGCTGTCGCGGATGATGTCGACCCAGGAGATCGCCGCCGACCTGTTCGTGTCGGTGAACACGGTCAAGACCCACCTCAGAAGCGTCTACCGCAAGCTGGCCGTCAACCGGCGCACCGACGCCGTGCGCCGCGCGCGCGAGCTGCGCCTGCTGTGACCGTCCCCCTCGCCCGCGGCGGGTGAGGCGGCGGGCGGGACCTTCGGCTCCCATGAAAGGAGCGCGGGCCGCCGCGCCCGGGAGCCGACTTCGGCGAGGTGGACATCATGGGACACTGGCGCGCTCTGATCGTTCTGGGGACGGCCCAGTTCCTGATGGTCCTGGACACCTCCGTCATGAACGTCTCCATCAGCCGGCTGGTGCAGGACTTCGACACCGAGGTCACCGCCATCCAGGCGGTCATCACGCTGTACGCCCTCGTCATGGCCGCATTCATGATCATCGGCGGTCGGCTCGGCGACATGTGGGGCCGCCGCCGCGTGTTCCTGCTCGGCATGGCCGTCTACGGCACCGGATCGGCCCTGACGGCGCTGGCGCCCGCGCTGTGGGTCCTCGCCCTCGGCTGGTCGGTGATCGAAGGGCTCGGCGCCGCGATGGTGCTGCCGGCCATGGCGGCGCTGGTCGCGGAGGCGTACCGGGGACGGGAGCGGGCGATCGCCTACGGCGTCGTCGGCGGACTCGCCGGCGCCGGGATCGCCGTCGGTCCGCTGCTGGGCGGCTGGGTGACGACGTACCTGACCTGGCGGCTGGTCTTCGCCGGCGAGGTCGTGGTCGTCGTCGCCGTGCTGCTGTTCCGCAAGGCGATCGCGGAGGTCCCGCGCAGCGGGACGCGCCCGCGGCTGGACGCCGTGGGCGCCGTGCTCTCGGCCGCCGGACTGGCCCTGGGCGTGCTCGGTGTGCTGCAGAGCGGCTCCTGGGGCTGGGTGCAGCCCCGCAACCCGCCCTTCACGGTCCTCGGTTTCGCACCGACGCTGTTCGTCGTCGGCGCCGGCGTGGCGGTCCTGTACGCCTTCGTCCGCTGGGAGCACCGAAGGGACGCGCGTGCGGAGGACCCCCTGGTGCACCTGGTGCTGCTGCGCCGGCCGGCCCTGCGGTGCGGACTGCTGACGCTGCTCGCCCAGAACCTCATCCTGCTCGGCCTGTTCTTCGCCATCCCGCTGTACCTGCAGGTGGTGCAGGGCTTCAACGCGTTCCAGACCGGGCTGCGCCTGCTGCCGGTCTCCGTGACCATGCTCGCGGCCTCCACGGTCGCCTCCCGGCTGGGGCGGGTCGCCGGCCCGCGCCGGGTGGTCCGGCTGGCGCTGCTGACGCTGACGGGGGCGATCGTGTGGCTGCTGGCCACCATCGACCCGGTCATCGACGACGCCCAGTTCGCCGGCGCCATGGCCGTCCTGGGCCTCGGCATGGGCCTGCTCGCCTCCCAGCTGGGCAACGTCGTGCAGTCCAGCGCCGGCGAGGAGGAGCGCAGCGAGGCCGGCGGGCTGCAGTTCACCGCCCAGAACCTCGGCTCGGCGCTGGGCACCGCGCTCATCGGCTCGCTGCTCGTCGGCGCGCTGGCCCACGCCTTCACCACCCAGGTGGACAACAACCCCCAGCTGTCGCAGGAGGCCCGGCACGAGACGAGCACGGCCCTGGAGTCCGGCATCAGCTTCGTGTCGACCGACCACGTGCGCTCGGCCGCCGAACGCGCCGGACTGCCGGCGAACGAGGTCGACGCGCTCACGGCGTCGTACGCCTCCGCCCAGCTCGACGGGCTGAAGGCGGCGGTCCTCGCCGCCGGCGGCATCACCCTGGCGAGCTTCCTGGTCACCCCGGGCCTGCCGGCCGGCCGGACCGGACGGGCCAGGCGACCGCAGGCCGCAGCGCCGGCCCGGGCCGTCGGCCGGGTCGGCTGAGCGGGCGGCCGCCATGTCCCGGACCGAGCGGATCACGCCCCGGGCCCGCAGCGCCGAGCAGCGGGCCGCGAGCGACTACACCGGCGGTGTCTACGGCTCCCTGCTCGCCGCGTCCGTGGTGGTCGGGGCGGGCACCCTGGGCTCGTTCCCGCGCCTGGAGCTGGTGCTGCTGCTGTCGCTGACCGGCCTGGTGTTCTGGGTCGCACACGTGCACGCGCAGCTGTTCGGCGCGCGCCTGGCGCACCAGCCCCTTGACCGCCGGACCGTCCTGCGCGTCTGCCGGGAGGAGTGGCCGATCGTGAAGGCCGCCGTGCCGCCGGCCGCGGCCGTGGCCGTCAGCCCGCTGCTCGGCCTGGACGACCAGGGCGCGGTCTGGCTGGCGCTGTGCGTCGCCGTGGCCGGACAGATCGGCTGGTCGGTGGCGGCGGCCCGGCGCGCCGGCGCCACCTGGCGGCCGGCGGCCTCGACCGCCGCGGTCAACCTGCTGCTGGGCCTGCTCATCATCGCGTTCAAGATCTTTCTGAAGCACTGAACCCGGTGGCCCGCCGCGTCAGGGGATCACCAGTTCAGGGAGAGGGCAGCAGATGCGCTACGAGATCCGCATCGACGGCCGCGTGTCGACGACCCTGACCGAGGCCTTCCCGGAGCTGGAGCACGTGATGATGTCGGGTCAGACGGTCCTGTTCGGGCCGGTCGTCGACGAGGCCGAACTGTACGGGCTGCTGGCCCGCTGCCAGTCCCTCGGCCTGCGCGTGGTGGAGATGCGCCAGCTTCCCGAGTGACCGGCGCGCGGGTCAGAGCACTGCGGCCGTGACCCTGCCGGAGTCCACGGCCTCCCGCAGGGCCGCGAAGTCCCGCTCGTTCTGGTCGGCGTAGCGCTGGGCGAACCGGACGAGCGCCCGGTCGAACCGGTCGCCACCGCCCAGGTAGGCGCCGATGGCGACGGGATCACCGGACCGGGCGTGGGCCCGGGCCAGGCAGGCGCCGCACAGCCCCGCGAACAGGTTCAGCAGGTCCGGCCCCATGGTCTCCGGCCGCGCGATGCCCTTCCAGTCACGCAGCTGGCGTACGTAGAAGTCCCGCTCCCGGCCGTCGAGTCCCGTCACGCGGGTGTAGCCGAGGAAGATGTCGCTGGTCGTCTGGATGAGACGCTGCCCGGTCACCACACGGCGGCCCTGGTGGTCGAACCCCTCGCCGCCCGCGTGGGCCGCGAGCACCGACTCCTGCGCCTCCTTGGCCTGCAGCAGCAGGGGATCGTCGTCGTCGCGGCCGAGCAGCAGCAGGATCCAGCAGCGGGTGCCGACGCTGCCGACGCCCACCACCTTGCGGGCCATGTCGACCAGGCGGTAGTGGCGCAGCAGATGCCGGCGCTCCGAGGACAGCGTGTGCGCGTAGTCCTCCAGGAGCGCCTGGAGTTCCTTCTCGCGCCCCTCCTCGCCCGGGTCCGCCGCGAGGTCCGCCAGGGGGGTGATCAGCGGCGGGTCCGCCGCGATGCGCCGGCCCGCGGCGGTGGCACGGGTGAGCTTGGCGAAGGCCCGCAGGTGGGTGCGGGCACGGGCCTGCTCGGCGGCGTGCGCGGTACGGCGGCGGGCCGTCTTGTCCATCGAGGAGGCCAGCAGCGCGCGCAGCGCGTCCACGTCGTCCTGGGCGTACCAGACGTCCAGGGTGCGCAGGCCGGCGCACTGCCTGATCCGCTCGCGGTAGGCGCGCACGCAGACGCGCACGGCGCGGTCCTGTTCGGCGGCCGGGAAGCCGTTGGCCCGGGCCGCGATGACGAAGCTGGCCGCGAGGCGCTTGACGTCCCACTCGAAGGGCCCGGGGTACGTCTCGTCGAAGTCGTTGATGTCGAAGACCAGATGGCGTTCCGGAGAGGCCAGCATCCGGAAGTTCAGCAGATGGGCGTCTCCGCACAGCTGCACCCGCAGGCCGGTGTGCGGCAGCGCGCCCAGGTCCGTCGCCATGATCGCGGCGGCGCCCCGGTAGAAGCGGAACGGCGATGCGAGCATGCGGCCGTAGCGGATCGGCACCAGTTCGGGCACGCGCGTCGCCGACTGGCGCTCGATCACCGCGACCGGGTCCGGCCGGTCCGGCGCCGTCGCGAACCGGCCGTGGCTCGACCGCGGGGTGCGGGTGCGCGCGTTCCTGCCGTGGGCGATTCTGTCCGGCACGGGCAGGGCGGGCGTGAACATGGCGGGCGTCGACATGATGCCACCTCCGGGGCCGGGTTCTCACCCCACCTCACCGCCGCCCCGGCGCACGGGGATCACCCGCCACGGGTGACCCGGCGGCCGGTCACGGGCGGCACGCTGACCGGGTGGGGTCTTCGCACACCGCCCCGTCGGCGGTCCCTTCGCGGCCCGCCGATCACGCGAGGAGGAGCCATGACCGTGTCGCGTGATCCGGCACCGCGTACCGGACCAGCAGCCATGTGCGACGGGGCGGCCCACGACGCCTCGGGGGACGACCCGGCGCGGGTGCTCGTGGTCCCGGATCCCGGGCGCGGCGGCCGCCACCGTGGTGCCGGGGATCGTCGTGCCGGTCTGTCCGGAGGAGACACCGCGCGTCCTGGCGGTGCCGGCGGTCTGGTACCTGGTGGCGGGCGGGGCGTTCCGGTTCGTCGCGGCCTCCGCCGGGCGCGAGCACGGCGACCGGTTGCCCGCGCAGTCGGCGGCGGTGCTGGTCGTGCCGGCCGGGGCGCTGTGCCCGCGCCGTCCCCTGCGGAGTGTCGGGGTGCTCTGGCCGGCGGGCGGCCTGACGGCGTACACCGCGCCGGCCGTCCGGGACCTGCCGCACCTCGGGTTCGTGCCGGGCGGCGCGGCGCTCGTCCGTGTCGCCGGGATCGCGGTGCGGTCCTTTCCACCGAGTGCGCCCGCGCCCTGGCGCGGCTGCTCGGGTTGTGGCCCGGCGTTGCGGGCCGCGCTGCGCGGGGCGCCGGCGGCGACTTCCGGCGGCCTCGCCGGGCCGCGCCGGCCCACGGCGGTCCCGCAGACGCCACGGCGGTGGACCCCGTCCCCACGCCCCGCGTCGTCCGGTACTCATCCCGCGGGAGGAACGATGGCTCCCAGCAAGATCTCCGCTCCGCCGGCCGGCGCCGGCACCGCGGACACCGCCCATGTCCTGACCGCCGCCGAGCACGCCGAGTACCAGCGGCTGCGCAGGGCGGCCACCGTCCGCCACCGGCGCCTGCGGCGCGCCGCGGCCACCCTCCTGCTGCTGCTGACCATGCTGCTCACGCCGCTGGCCGTGGTGGCCGCCTGGGTCCACGACGAGGTCGTCGACACCGATCGCTACGTCCAGACCGTGGCACCGCTCGCCGCCGACCCGGCGGTGCAGAACGTCGTCATCGACCGGCTCACCCGGCGTGTCGTCTCCCAGATCGACGTCGACGCCCTGACGGCGTCGCTCACCAGGACGCTGGAGGACTCCGGCGCCCCACCGCGCGTCGTCGCGGGCTCCACGGCACTGGCCGGTCCGCTGCGCTCGGCGGTGACGAGCGTCGTCCACCGCAACGTCAGTCGCGTGATCACCAGCGACGCCTTCCAGCAGGTCTGGGAGGGCTCCAACCGCCGTGCCCACGCCGCCGTCGTGCGCATGCTGACCGGCGACGGCAGCGGCGCCCTGCGCGCCCAGGGCGACAGCGTGCAGCTGAACCTGGGCCCGGTCGTCGACCAGGTGCGGCAGCGCCTCGTCGACGCCGGTTTCGAGAAGGCCGCCGCCATCCCGGACAGCGACCGCACGATCACCCTGTTCCGCACCGAGCAGCTGGGCAGGGCCCAGGACGGGATGCGGCTGCTGGACATCGTCGGGACCTGGCTGCCCGTGCTGACCGTGGCCGTGGCCGCCTGCGCCGTGTGGACCGCCCCGGCGCACCGGCTGATGCTGCTGATCACGGCCTCGGGCATCGGCGTGATGGCGGTGGTGCTGCTCGTCGCGCTGGCCGTGGTCCGGCGCGTGTACCTCGACGCGGTCCCCTCGGACACCCTGCCCACCGACGCCGCCGCGGCGATCTACGACACCTTCGTCCGCTTCCTGCGCGACAGCACCCGCACCCTCCTGGTCGTCGCGGTGATCACCGCGCTCGCCGCCTGGCTGTACGGCCCGGGCCGGGTCGCCCGCCGGCTGCGCTCCCTCGCCGGGCGGGCCACCACCGCCACCGGCCGGGCGCTCGGCCGTCGCGGAGTGCACACCGGCGGCGGGGGACGGTGGCTGGACGCCCACCGGTCGTGGACGACCGGCGTTGTGATCGGGGCCGGCGCCCTGTCCCTGGTGCTGTGGAACCACCCCACGGTCGGCGGGGTGGTCCTCGTTCTGTGCCTCGTGCTCGGCACGCTGTTCGCCCTTCAGGTCGCCGCCTCCGCCGCGGACCGGGCTCCCGGCGCGCCCCCCGGTCTCACCCGCCCGGGGTGAGGCCCGACGGCCCCCGCGGGGCCCACGCTGAAAGTGACACACCGGCTGCCGGGCCCGTGCCCGGAGAGGAGGAGCGACATGAACGCCTCGACCTACCTCGCCTACGACTATCCGTTGCTGAGCGTCTTCTGGTCCATGCTGGTCTTCTTCCTGTGGATCATGTGGTTCGTCCTGCTGTTCCGGATCATCGTCGACATCTTCCGCGACGACGGCCTCGGCGGCTGGGGCAAGGCCGGCTGGCTGGTCTTCACCATCGTCCTGCCGTTCCTGGGCGTCTTCGTCTACGTGATCGCCCGCGGCAAGAACATGGGGCGCCGGGAGGTCGCGCAGGCGCGCGCCCAGCAGGACGCCTTCGACCGGTACGTCCGGGAGACCGCGCGCGGCGGCGACGGCCGCACGAGCAGCGTCGACGACCTCGCCAAGCTCTCCGAGCTGCGCTCCCGCGGCGACATCACGGACGACGACTACCGCAGGGCCAAGGACCTGGTGCTCAGCGGCTCCGGCGGCCTCGACCGCGCGGGCACCGTCGGTTCCGGCGCCGGCCGCTGAGCCACCGGACGACACGAATCGAGGCACCACGATGACCGCGACACACACGGCACACGCGCACACCACCAGGCAGAACTGGGCCGGCGGGCTGATGACCTTCGGGGCCGTGATGCTCATGATCGCCGGACTGCTGGACGTCTTCCGGGGCATCATGGCGATCGCCTCGGACGACATCTTCGTGACGACGCGCAACTACGTCTTCGAGTTCGACCTCACCGGCTGGGGCTGGATCCACCTGATCCTCGGGGCGGTCGGCGTGCTCGTCAGCTTCGGGCTGTTCCAGGCGATGACGTGGGCCCGCGTCGCCGGGGTGGCCATCGCCGGGCTCATCATCATCGCGAACTTCCTCTCCCTGCCGTACTACCCGGTGTGGTCCGTGGTGATGATCGCCTTCTCCGGATTCATCATCTGGGCCCTGTGCGTGGTCCGGCGCGACGACGAGTCCTTCGACCCGTTCGAGCACCCGGGGCGCGACATCTGACGGCGCGCATGCGCCCTGCGCTGAGGGGTACCAGAGCGGAAATTCCGGTCATTTCGGAATCCGCAACCCTTCGGAAGGAGGTCGCCATGGCGGACCTCAGCCCCATCGACCTGCAGAAGGCCCTCAGCGGCATGGACTACCCGGCGGACAAGAAGGCCCTGGTGGACTGCGCCCGCAAGAACAAGGCGGACGACAAGATCGTCAGCCGCCTCGACGGTCTGAAGGAGAACAGCTTCGACGGCCCGAACGAGGTGCAGAAGGCCGTCTTCCACTAGGCGCCGACGGACCGAGCGGCCCGGGCCCCGTGAGGGGCCCGTCCGTTCGGGTCCGTACGTCCCCTCTCAGGCTCGTATGCCTCCGTCGACCTGGAGGACCGCGCCCGTGACGTAGGAGGCGCGGTCGCTGAGCAGCCAGGCGGCGGCCTGGGCGATCTCCTCCGGGTCGGCGGCCCGGCCCAGCGGGGTCTGCGCGGTGAGCTGCTCGACGATGCCGGGCGAGTTCGTCTCCCACGCGTCGATCATCTCGGTCAGCGTGGCGCCGGGGGCGATGGCGTTGACGCGGATGCCCTCCGGGCCGTAGGTGACGGCCGCCGAGGCGGTGAGGCTGTTGAGCGCCCGTTTCGCCGCACCGTACGCCGGCAGCCAGGGGTTGCCCATCAGGCTCCCCACGCTGGAGGTGTTGCAGATCGCCCCGCGCCCGGCGGTGGCCCGGATGGCGGCGACCTCCGCCTTCATGGCGAGCCAGGGACCCTTGAGGTTGACGGCGGTGACGTGGTCGAACTCGGCCTCGGTCAACTGGTCCATGGGGCCCGGCGTCTGGATGGTCGCGCCGTTGTTGAACGCGATGTCCAGGCGGCCGTACAGCTCGACCGCGCGGTCGACGGCGGCCCGCACGCTCGCCGCGTCGGCCAGATCGCAGAAGACGTGGCCGGCGGTGCCGCCGGCGTCCCGGATCTCCTCGGTCACGGCCTTCAGCTGGGCCTCGGTACGGGCCGCGAGCACCACCCGGGCTCCCTCCCGGGCGAACAGCCGGGCCGCGGCGGCACCGATGCCGCGCCCCGCTCCGGTGATGAAGGCGACCTTGCCGGCCAGCAGGTGTGATGTGTTGTCCATGCCGACGAGCCTGCGCCCGGGCCCGGCGCTCATCCAGGCATCGCCGGTACCTGGCTCGGCCGGCCGGCCCCCGCGCACACTGGAGGGGTGAACCGACGCGAACTGGCCGACTTCCTGCGCAGCCGGCGTGCGCGCATCACCCCGTCCGACGTGGGCCTGCCCGCGGGCCCGCGGCGCCGTACCCCGGGGCTGCGGCGCGAGGAGGTGGCGCAGCTGGCGTACATCTCGACGGAGTACTACACACGGCTGGAGCAGGCCCGCGCCCCGCACCCCTCGCGTGAGGTGCTGGCCCAGCTCGTCCGCGCCCTGCGTCTGTCCGACGCCGAACGCGACCACCTGCACCATCTCGCCGGCACCCCGCCGGGCCCGCCGCGGGGGCCCTCGCGCGAGGTCCGGCAGAGCATCGCCGACCTGCTGCACCGGCTGCCGCAGGCCGGGGCGATCGTCATCTCGGCGGCCTACGAGGTCCTCGCCTGGAACGACCTCGCCGCCGCCCTCATGGAGGACTTCTCCGCCCTCCCGCCGCGTGAGCGCAACCTCGTGCGGCGCGCCTTCCTCGGCCCGCGCCCGCACGGCCGCCCGCTCTACGGCGTCTCGGACGGCGAGGAGTTCGCCCGCACCTCGGTGCACGACCTGCGCGCCGTCGCGGCCCGCTATCCCGGCGACCCCGAACTGACCGCACTGATCGACGAACTGCGCACGGGCAGCGAGGAGTTCGCGCGGCTGTGGGCCGACCACGACGTCGCCGCCACCCCCACCCTCTGCAAGACCTTCCAGCACCCGCTCGTCGGACCGGTCACCGTCAACTGCGACGTCCTGGACATCACCGACCTGGACCAGCGGGTCGTCATCTACACCGCCGCCCCCGGTTCGCCCTCCGAGGAGGCGCTGCGCCTGCTGTCCGTGGTCGGCCCCCAGCGCCTGGAGGTGCCCGGAGCGGAGCGGACTCCGGTGAATCCGGCGGCCAACAAAATCTGACGGTCTATCAGAAAAGCTCTTCCGTCGGCTACAGGACTGCGGCATCCTGCGCCCATGCAGACGGAGCTGAGCAAGAAACTGGGAGTCGAGCACGCCGTCTTCGGCTTCACGCCGTTCCCCGCCGTCGCCGCGGCCATCAGCCGGGCCGGCGGTTTCGGCGTGCTCGGCGCGGTCCGCTACACCGCCCCCGACGACCTCAAGCGTGATCTCGACTGGGTCGAGGCCCACGTCGACGGCAAGCCCTACGGCCTCGACGTCGTCATGCCCGCCAAGAAGGTCGAGGGTGTGACCGAGGCCGAGGTCGAGGCGATGATCCCCGAGGGGCACCGGCAGTTCGTCAAGGACACCCTCGCCAAGTACGGCGTGCCCGAGCTGGCCGAGGGGGAGGCGTCCGGCTGGCGCATCACGGGGTGGATGGAGCAGGTCGCGCGCACCCAGCTCGACGTCGCCTTCGACTACCCGATCCGGCTGCTCGCCAACGCGCTGGGCTCACCGCCGGCCGACGTGGTCGCGCGCGCCCACGACCGGGACGTCCTCGTCGCCGCGCTCGCGGGCAGCGCCCGGCACGCCCTCAAGCACAGGGACAACGGCATCGACATCGTCGTCGCCCAGGGCTACGAGGCCGGCGGGCACACCGGCGAGATCGCGTCCATGGTGCTCACGCCCGAGGTCGTGGACGCCGTCGACCCGCTGCCCGTGCTGGCCGCCGGCGGGATCGGCAGCGGCCGGCAGGTCGCCGCCGCCCTCGCCCTCGGCGCCCAGGGCGTCTGGCTCGGCTCCCTCTGGCTGACCTGCACGGAGGCCGACCTGTCGTCGCCCGCGGTGACGCGCAAACTGCTCGCCGCCGGCTCCGGCGACACCGTGCGCTCCCGTGCGCTGACCGGGAAACCCGCACGCCAGCTGCGCACCGAGTGGACCGACGCCTGGGACGACCCGAGCGGCCCCGGCGCACTGCCGATGCCGTTGCAGGGCCTGCTCGTCGCCGAGGCCCTCACCCGCATCCAGAAGTACGAGGTCGAGCCCCTGCTCGGCACGCCCGTCGGCCAGATCGTCGGCCGGATGACCAGCGAACGCAGCGTCCAGGCCGTCTTCGACGACCTCACCCGCGGCTTCGAGGAAGCCGTCGACCGCGTCAACCGCATCGCCGGAAGGAGCGGCACATGACGAGCACGCCCCCCGCCGGGTTCTGGGCCCAGGCCGGCCACGACCCCGACCGCACGGTGCTGATCGCGCCGGACGGCGAGGAGTGGAGCGCCGGGCGCCTGCACGCCGCCGCCAACCGCCTCGTGCACGGTCTGCGCGCCGCCGGGCTGGAGCGCGGGGACGCCTTCGCGGTCGTCCTGCCCAACGGCGTCGAGTTCCTCAGCGCCTACCTGGCCGCCAGCCAGGCCGGGTGGTACCTGGTCCCGGTCAACCACCACTTCGTGGGACCGGAGATCGGCTGGATCGTCGCCGACTGCGGCGCCAAGGCGCTCATCGCCCACGAGCGGTTCGCCGGCCCCGCCCGCCACGCGGCCGACGAGGCGGGCCTGCCGGTCACCCACCGCTACGCCGTCGGCACCGTCGAGGGCTTCCGCCCGTACGCCGAACTCCTCGCCGGGCAGCCGGAGTCGGCGCCCGCCGACCGCGAGCTCGGCTGGGTCATGAACTACACCTCCGGGACCACCGGCCGCCCCCGCGGCATCCGCCGCCCGCTGCCCGGCAAGAAACCCGAGGAGGCCTATCTCGGCGGATTCCTCGGCATCTTCGGCATCAAGCCCTTCGACGGCAACGTCCACCTCGTCTGCTCGCCGCTCTACCACACCGCCGTCCTGCAGTTCGCGGGCGCGTCCCTGCACATCGGCCACCGGCTGGTCCTGATGGACAAGTGGACGCCCGAGGAGATGCTGCGCCTGATCGACACCCACCGGTGCACGCACACGCACATGGTCCCGACCCAGTTCCACCGGCTGCTGGCCCTGCCGGAGGAGGTGCGGCGCTCCTACGACGTGTCGTCCATGCGGCACGCCATCCACGGCGCCGCGCCCTGTCCCGACCACGTGAAACGGGCGATGATCGACTGGTGGGGCGAGGCGGTGGAGGAGTACTACGCGGCCAGCGAGGGCGGCGGCGCCTTCGCCACCGCCGAGGACTGGCTGAAGAAGCCCGGCACCGTCGGCAAGGCCTGGCCCATCAGCGAGCTGGCCGTCTTCGACGAGGACGGCAACCGGCTCCCGCCCGGCGAACTCGGCACCGTCTACATGAAGATGAACACCGGCGGCTTCTCCTACCACAAGGACGAGGACAAGACGAAGAAGAACCGCATCGGCGACTTCTTCACCGTCGGCGACCTCGGCTACCTCGACGAGGACGGCTACCTGTTCCTGCGCGACCGCAAGATCGACATGATCATCTCCGGCGGGGTCAACATCTACCCGGCCGAGATCGAGTCCGTGCTGCTCCAGCACCCCGCCGTCGCCGACGCCGCCGTCTTCGGCATCCCGCACGACGACTGGGGCGAGGAGGTCAAGGCAGTCGTCGAACCGGCGCCCGGCCGTGCGCCCGGACCGGACCTCGCCGCCGAGCTGCTGGCCCACTGCGCCAACCAACTCGCCGGCTACAAGCGGCCCAAGAGCGTGGACTTCATCGCGGAGATGCCCCGCGACCCCAACGGCAAGCTGTACAAGCGGCGGTTGCGGGACCCGTACTGGCAGGGGCGTACGCGGCCCGTGTGAGCAACCGCGGGAACAACCGTCCCTCGCGGCGAACGCGCGACGGTGCCAGGACGTCACCGTAACGGCACCGCACGCGACCGCCATCCGCTCGGGGGGACCCATGCGCACCGCACACACAGGCCGACTCCTGATCGCCCTCGCCCTGTTCGCCGCCGGCTGCGGCGCCGGGAAGAGCGACGAGCACGCGGTCGCCTCGCAGGCGCGTGCCCGCGCGGTCGCCGACGCCTGGAACGGCTCCCCGGCAGCCGAGGCGTGGACCCAGGGCTACTACCCGCTGGACGACGTGATCCAGCCGCCCGAGGACGCCTTCCACAACGACGCCGACAAACAGGCGTACGCGCAGGGCGAGTTCGTCCTGCGCACCGCCCTGCCCGCCGTCCCGGCGAGGACCGGCCGCGTGACATGGGACGGCGGGGGCTCGCTCGCCCTGCCGCTGATGAGCGCACGCCAGGCATACGACTCCGTGGCCCGCGGCGCTGCCGGCGGGCCCCATCTCACCGTCACAGGCGCGGAGTTGGGCCGGACGACCCTGCTCACCAGCCGGGGTCCGGCGACGGTCCCGGCCTGGCTGTTCACGCTGCGGGGCTACGACACCCCGCTCAAGCGGGTCGCTCTGAACCCGTCGCGGCAGCCCAAGGCGCCGATCGGACCGGCGGCGCAGAACCCCGGCGACCCCCTGTGGCCGCTGGAGCGGCTGGTGGAGGTGGCCGACGCCGGCCGGTCCGTCACCGTGCTCGCCGGACACGGGGCCTGTGACGACGGTGCCGCCGTCGACGTGCTGGAGACCGGCCGCAGCGTCGTGCTGTCCGCGACCGTCACCGGCGGCCGGAAGGGACCCTGCACCAGCGAACTCATCGGCCAGGAGGTGACGGTGACGCTGCACCGGCCGCTGGGCGAGCGCATCCTGCTGGACGCGTTCACCGGGCGGCCGGTCGTCACGGGGAGCCGGGGCTGACGCCTCGGGACGGTCAGCGGCCTCGCCACCCGCCGCGCCAGGGATCGTGCGGGTTGCCCGGCAGCAGACCGCGGCCGTTCGCCGTGACCGCGCCGCTGACGTCACCGACGTGCTTGACCCGCGTCGGTGACGGGCCGAGGATCATGAGTCATGACGCAGGGACAGGGCAGCACGGTTGACGGGGTGCTGCGACGCAGCGCCCGGCGCACCCCGGCGCGGGTCGCGGTGGAGTACGGCGACCGCAGGTGGACGTACGAGGAACTCGACGGTGCCGTCTCCCGCGCGGCGAGCGTGCTGCTCGGCCAGGGGCTCGCGCCCGGCGACCGGGTCGGCGCCTACGGCCACAACTCCGACGCCTACCTGATCGGCTTCCTGGCCTGCGCCCGCGCCGGTCTCGTGCACGTGCCGGTCAACCAGAACCTCACCGGCGACGACCTGGCGTACATCGTCGGCCAGTCGGGCAGCGCCCTCGTCCTCGCCGACCCCGGCCTCGCCGGCCGGCTGCCCGCCGGCGTGCCCGCGCTCGCCCTGCGCGACGCCGACGACTCGCTGCTCGCCAGGCTCGCGACGGCACCCGCGTACGACGGACCCGAACCGCGCACCGAGGACCTCGTGCAGCTGCTGTACACCTCGGGCACCACCGCCCTGCCCAAGGGCGCGATGATGACCCACCGCGCGCTGGTCCACGAGTACCTGAGCGCGATCACCGCCCTGGACCTCAGCGCCGGCGACCGCCCCGCGCACGCGCTGCCGCTCTACCACTCGGCGCAGATGCACGTCTTCCTGCTGCCCTACCTCGCGGTCGGCGCCACCAACGTCATCCTCGACGGGCCCGACGGCGACCGGCTCTTCGACCTGATCGAGGCCGGCCGCGTGGACAGCCTGTTCGCGCCGCCCACCGTCTGGATCGGCCTGGCCAACCGGCCCGACTTCGCCACCCGCGACCTCGACGGACTGCGCAAGGCGTACTACGGGGCGTCGATCATGCCGGTGCCGGTTCTTCAGCGACTGCGGGAGCGCCTGCCGAAGCTGGCGTTCTACAACTGCTTCGGCCAGAGCGAGATCGGGCCGCTGGCCACCGTCCTCGCGCCCGACGAGCACGAGGGCCGCATGGACTCCTGCGGGCGGCCCGTGCTGTTCGTCGACGCGCGCGTGGTCGACGAGGACGGCAAGGACGTCCCCGACGGCACCGCCGGTGAAATCGTCTACCGCTCCCCGCAGTTGTGCGAGGGCTACTGGGACAAGCCCGAGGAGACGGCCGCCGCCTTCCGCGACGGCTGGTTCCACTCCGGCGACCTCGCGGTGCGCGACGCGCACGGCTACTACACGATCGTCGACCGGGTGAAGGACGTCATCAACTCCGGTGGCGTCCTGGTCGCCTCGCGTCAGGTCGAGGACGCCCTCTACACCCACGACGCCGTCGCCGAGGTCGCCGTGATCGGCCTGCCCGACGACCGCTGGATCGAGGCCGTCACGGCGGTGGTCGTGCCGCGCGGCGAGGTGACCGAGGCCGAACTCGTCGCGCACGCGCGCGAGAAGCTCCCGCACTTCAAGGCGCCGAAGCGGGTGCTGTTCGTGGACGAACTGCCCCGCAACGCGAGCGGGAAGATCCTCAAGCGCGAACTCAGGGACCGGTTCGCCGACTAGCGCCCAGGCGTGGGCGGTTGGCTCGGTGCGGCCGTGTGTGGATCACGGGCAGGGAGGCGGCCGGGCTTGCCGCGGGCGCGGGGGCGATGGAGCATCGGGCTCGATTCGCCGTCACCCGGGGGGAGCCGGCGTGCCGATCCTGTTCGCATCGCTGCCGTCTGCCGTGGTGGCCGTCGGGCTGACGCACGTGGTGCAGCGGCGCGCGCAGCACCGGGAGACGCTGCGCGCCACCGTGCTGCAGACGCGGGTGGAGCTGATGAAGGCCGCGGCGGCCGCCCTGGAGCCGGCCCGGGCCGCGGCCGGTCGGCAGCCGGGCGAACCGGAGCCCGGCGAGATGCGCCGGTACCTGTTCTCCGAGGCGCAGCTGACCGCCTGGGAGGGGCGGTGGCGCATCGGCGCCACTCGCACAGCCGCAGCTGCGCGCCCACGCCTCGGCACTGCCGGCCGGCGAGGAGACACGTTGCCACTGGGAGCCCGTCCGCGCCTCTCGCGCGGCCCATGGCCGGTGACGACGCGAAGCCGCGGGGCTTCAACCAGGTGTCCGACACGGCCTGGCAGGCACCGAAGCCGGCCGACACGCGCTGAGCCGCGAACGCCCGGCGGGCCTAGCGTTCCCGCAGGTCGACGATGCGGCGGATCTTGCCCACCGATCGCTCCAGTGACTCCGGTTCCACGATCTCGACGGTGACCGAGACGCCGATGCCGTCCTTGACGGCCGCCGCGATGGAACGCGCGGCGGCCTCCCGGACATCCGGTCCGGCGTCGGCGCGGGCCTCCGCCCGTACCGTGAGGGCGTCGAGGCGGCCCTCGCGGGTCAGCCGGAGCTGGAAGTGCGGCGCGACGCCCGGCGTGCGCAGGACGATCTCCTCGATCTGCGTGGGGAAGAGGTTCACCCCGCGCAGGATCACCATGTCGTCGCTGCGCCCGGTGACCTTCTCCATCCGCCGGAACACCCGCGCCGTACCGGGCAGCAGCCGCGTCAGATCCCGCGTGCGGTACCGGACGACCGGCATCGCCTCCTTGGTGAGCGAGGTGAAGACCAGCTCGCCCTCCTCGCCGTCGGGCAGCACCTCACCCGTGATCGGGTCGACGACCTCCGGATAGAAGTGGTCCTCCCAGATGTGCAGGCCGTCCTTGGTCTCCACGCACTCCTGCGCCACACCCGGTCCGATCACCTCCGACAGCCCGTAGATGTCGACGGCGTCGATCGCGAACCGCTCCTCGATCTCGGCGCGCATCCGCTCGGTCCACGGCTCCGCGCCGAAGACGCCCACGCGCAGGGAGGTGCCGCGCGGGTCCACGCCCTGCCGCTCGAACTCGTCGAGGATCGTGAGCATGTAGGACGGCGTGACCATGATGATCTGGGGCCGGAGGTCGCGGATCAGCTGCACCTGGCGCGCCGTCATGCCGCCGGACGCGGGGATGACCGTACAGCCGAGCCGTTCGGCGCCGTAGTGTGCGCCGAGGCCACCGGTGAACAGCCCGTAGCCGTACGCCACATGCACCTTGTCGCCGGGGCGTGCGCCCGCCGCGCGCAGGGAGCGGGCCACCATGTCGGCCCACAGGGACAGGTCGGCGTCGGTGTAGCCGACCACCGTGGGGCGGCCGGTGGTGCCGCTGGAGGCGTGGATGCGGCGGATGCGGTCCTGGGGCACGGCGAACATCCCGTACGGGTAGTTCTCGCGCAGGTCCGCCTTGGTGGTGAAGGGGAAACGGGCGAGGTCGGCGAGGGTGCGGCAGTCGTCGGGGCGTACGCCCGCCTTCTCGAAGGACTCCCGGTAGAACGGCACGTTGTCGTAGGCGTGCCGCAGTGATGCCCGCAGCCGTTCCAGCTGCAACGCGCGCAGCGCTTCCGCATCGAGCCGTTCCCCCGCGTCCAGGAGCTCCGTCGCATCCACCATGGGGACTTCTCCCTCGCCAACCGCATCATTCCGGACGACCGATCATTCGGTCGCGGTGCTCGGGATCAGTAATCCAGGTGGCGGAGGCGCAGGCAAGGGGGGCGTGCCTACTTTTCTCCCCGGGGCGGGAGCGCGGGGGCCGTGAAAGTCGATGGCGCCGTGGGGCCGGCCGCCCCGAGGATGGGCCGCATGCCGACCTTCAGCGCACCCGACGGAACCGAGCTCGCCTACCACCTCCGGGGCGCGGGCGACCCGCTGGTCGTCCTGCCGGGCGGCCCGATGCGGGCCTCGTCCTATCTCGGCGACCTGGGCGGCCTGGCCGCGCACCGCCGGCTGGTGCTGCTCGACCTGCGGGGGACCGGTGCGTCGGCGACGCCGGCCGATCCGGCGACGTACCGCTGCGACCGGCTGGTGGACGACGTGGAGGCGCTGCGGGTCCACCTGGGCCTGGAGCGGATGGACCTGCTCGCGCACTCGGCGGGCGGCAGCCTGGCCATGCTGTACGCCGCCCGGTACCCGCGGCGGGTGGCGCGGCTCGTGCTGGTCACGGCCACGCCGTGGGCCCTGGGCGAGCCGGCGACCGCCGAGCACCGGCTGGCCGTCGCGCGGCTGCGCAAGGACGAGCCGTGGTTCGACGAGGCGTTCGGGCCGTTCGAGGCGTGGCTGGCGGGAGAGGGGGCGTACGATCCCGCGTTCGCGGGTTTCTTCTACGGCCGCTGGGACGAGACGGCCCGGCGGCACGAGGCCCGCGCCGAGGCGGAATTCAACGACGACGCCGGCGACGTCTACGGCTCCGACGGCGCCTACGACCCGCCCGCGACCCGGGCGGCCCTGGCCCGCTTCACCGCTCCGGTCCTGGTCCTCGCCGGCGAGCTGGACGGGGGCCCGCGCCCCGAGCTGGCGCGCGCTGCCGCGGAGGTGTTCCCGAACGCCGAGTGGGCCGTCCAGCCGGGCGCCGGGCACTACCCGTGGCTGGACGGCCCGGGGTGGTTCGCGGAGAGGGTCGCAGCGTTTCTGGACGGCCGGCCGTCAGGTTCGTCCGCGACGGCTTGAGGCCGCGGCACGACTCTCTCAATGCCGTCGCGGCAGGGCGGCCGCGCGCCGGCGGCGGAGCAGCACATGACCGGTGGCCAGTCCCACCCCGACGACGGTGAGCCCGACGCCGGCCACCACATCCAGGTCGCTCGGCCCATATGAGCCACCCACACCTGCGTTGACGCCCTGCTGCGGGACAGTGGTGGCGGCCGCCGTAGAAGTGGCCGAAACCCTGTGGGGAAGCCACTCACAGGCGACGCCGTCGTTGTCCTCGTCGAGCCGGTTGGGGTCGCTGGGGTCGCGGTTGTAGACGGCCTGCGCGTCCTCCTGGAAGGTGAAGTCGGAGCAGTCGACGTCGGTCTGCGCGTGGGCGGCGACCGCTGCCGGTCCCGTGGCCACGAGGACCGTGAGGGCGGCGGTGGCGAGCGCGCGTATGCCTGGGTGCATGGGGGTCGTCCCTTCGGGCGCGGTGAACCAGATCACCGGTACTGCGACCCTAGGGACGCCCCGGCCGCCGGGCGCGTCTTGATACGCCGTTCGAAGGGGGCGCCCGTCCGGGTCAGCCGCCCTGCGGGCCGTAGGCCGACATGAAGCGGTCGCGGAACTGGTTCATGCTCCATTCCGGGGCGTCGGAGGCGGGCTTGAGACCATCGGTCCAGCCCCAGCCGGAGACGCGGTCCAGCACCTTCGGGTCGCGGGCGACGATGGTGACCGGCACGTCCCTGTTGGCGCTGCCCCGTGTCACGGTCGGCACGGGCTGGTGGTCGCCGAGGAAGACCAGGACGGTGTTGTCGTCGCCGTAGCGCTGCATCCACTGGGTCAGGCTGTCCAGGGAGTACTGGATCGCCTTGCGGTACTCGGTGCGCACGCGCTGCGCGCTCTTCCAGACCTCCGTCGGGTTCGTGCCCTCCTTCTTGATCTTGTAGAAGATCTTGCCGTTCCCGAGGTCCTTCCAGTCGATGATGTGGGCGATGGGGGACCAGGGGTTGTGACTGGAGGCGAGAATGATCTCCGCCATGATCGGGTCACGGTTCTTCTTGCCGTGCTCCAGCTTCTGGAAGGCCTCCAGGCTGAACTGGTCCGGCACCGGCGTCCAGCTGAAGTAGGGACCCTGGTAGCCGAGATGCGTGGAGTCGTAGATGTGGTCGAGACCGAAGTACGTGCCCTCCGGCCACGCCTTGCGCACCCCGGGCACGATGCCCACCGTGCGCCAGGCGCCGGTCTTCTGGAAGTAGCTGGTCAGCGTGGCCCGGTCGCTGGTGGTCAGGGTCCGGTACCGCGCCTGGTTCTTGACCCACAGCCCGGACAGGAACGTCGAGTGGGCGAGCCAGCTGCCCGCGCCCGTCACCGGCGACCTCAGCCAGCCGCTGCGCGAGGCGAACCCGGCCGCCTTGAGCCGGGCGTTCCCCTCCTGGAGCGTGGCGTCCACCTCGGGCCCCATCGTGGGGTCGTCGATCGCGATCCGGCCGTAGCTCTCGATGAAGGTGAACATCACGTCCTTGCCGCGCAGCCCGGTCAGCAGCTGGTCGGACGGGGTGTCGGCGAACGCGTCGACCCGCATCTGCTTCTTGAAGACCTCGGCGTCGCCCAGCCCGTCGCGCACGGACTGCACCCGGTGGGCGAGGAACTGGCTGTAGCCCCTGGTGGCGAACGGAACGCTGCCGAACTCCACGCTCAGCGTGAAGCAGGTGATCCACACCGTGCCCAGGACGAGCACCGTGCGCACGGCCGCGGACCGGTGGCGGCCCATGGTGTCCGCCAGCCGCAGCACCGCGAGCGCGCACACCACGAGCACGACGACGAGCAGGACGAGCGCGCCGATCACCGCGAGCACCTGACCGGAGCGGCCGAAGGAGTCCTTCACCCAGTCCGCCCCGTCGCTCAGCAGCGTCCAGTCGAAGACCAGGTCGAACGGCCGCGCCAGGGTCTGGTAGAAGCCCATGTCGACGAACTTCAGCACGGTCGTCAGCCCGAGGAACGCCCCCGCGACGACGGCCGCGATCCGCCGTGCCTTCGCCGGCAGCGCCAGCAGGACGATCGCGAGGAGGATCGGCTCGACGGGGAGGCGGAGGACCGACCGGAGGGTGATCCGGTCGAGGCGGTCGGGCACCAGGTCCGCCACGATCACCAGTACACCGGCCAGCACGGTCGTCCCCACCCGCACGGCACGCGCGGCACGCGGGTAACGCCGGCGCCAGCCGAACCAGCCGGGGCGGACGCCGGAGGAGACGGCGGCGGACTCGGAAACGGGCTCGGGCACGGACTCGGGCACGGGCTCATCGGCTGTGGCGCCGTCGCCCGGCTGCGTCTGCTGGCCGGTCTCCTGCTCGTCCGTCCGCCGTACGTCCGTCACGGCCCCCGGCTCGGTCTCGGTGGCCGCCGGGTCGGCCGAGGGCTCCTCGGCCGGGTCCGTTGCCGCCGGGTCGGCAGTGGCCAGGTGGCGAGGCGGGGTGAGATGCGACACCCGTGGGTCCTTCCGTGCGATGCGCGGTGCTGGCACGGCGGACCCGGCCCGCAGGTCAGGGCCGCCAACCTCGCGTACGGCCCCGCGTAACCCGCCGTTCAATGAACCGGGTCAACCGCGCGCAAAGAGTACGCCCACCCGGCCCGCAGCGCGGCGCCCCCAGCGGTCACCGGTCCGCCGCCACCGCCACGTCCTTGGCCCACCGGTAGTCCGCCTTGCCGCTCGGCGAGCGCCGTATCGCCTCCGCGACGACGAGCTGGCGCGGGATCTTGTACCCGGCCAGACGGGTACGGCAGTGCGACTGGATCTCCTCCAGGGACGGCCGCGCCGCGCCCTCGCGCAACTGCACCACGGCCGCCACGTGGTTGCCCCACTTCGTGTCCGGCACCCCGGCCACCAGCGCGTCGTACACGTCGGGATGGGACTTCAGCGCCTGCTCGACCTCCTCCGGGTACACCTTCTCGCCGCCCGTGTTGATGCACTGCGAGCCGCGCCCGAGCACGGTGACCACACCGTCCTCGTCCACGGTGGCCATGTCGCCGAGCAGCACCCAGCGCTCGCCGTCCTTCTCGAAGAAGGTCTCGGCCGTCTTCTCCGGGTCGTTGTAGTAGCCGAGCGGGACGTGGCCGCACTGGGCGACCCGGCCCACCTCGCCCACGGCGACCGGCTCGTGGGTCGCCGGATCGACCACCTGGGTGCGGGAGTTGACCCGGATGCGGAAGCTCTGCCCGGCGCCCGAGTCGGCGGTCGCGGTGCCGTTGAAGCCGGACTCGGAGGAGCCGTAGTTGTTGAGCAGCATCGCGCCGGGCACCAGTTCCTGGAACTGGCGGCGCACCGTCTCCGACAGGACCGCCCCGGAGGAGGAGACGCTGAACACCGAGGAGCAGTCGGTGCCCTTCATGGGCCCGGCGAGCGCGTCGATCAGGGGCCGCAGCATCGCGTCGCCCACCAGCGAGACACTGGTGACCTTCTCCTTCTCGATCGTGCGCAGCACCTCCTCGGGCACGAACTTGCGGTGGATCACGACGCGCTGGCCGAAGTTGAAGCCGATGAGGGAGGTGAGGGTGGAGGTGCCGTGCATGAGGGGGGCGGTGGGGAAGAACGTGATGCCGAAGCCGCCGGCGGCGACCCGCTCGGCCAGTTCCTCGGGCCTCTTGACCGGCTCGCCGGTCGGCGCGCCGCCGCCGAGACCCGAGAAGAACAGGTCCTCCTGACGCCACATCACGCCCTTGGGCATCCCGGTGGTGCCGCCGGTGTAGATGATGAACTGGTCGTCGCCGGAGCGGACCGGGAACCCGCGCCCGGGCGCACCGCCCGCCTCCGCCTCGGCGAAGGCCACCGCGCCGGCCCCCTGGCCCGCGCCGCCCGTTCGCACCAGGTGCCGCAGCTTCGGGCACTGCGGCAGCGCCGCCGCCACCCGGTCGTCGAACTCCGGGTCGAAGACCAGGCCCACCAGATCGGCGTCCTGGTAGAGGTACACCAACTCCTCTTCGACGTAGCGGTAGTTGACGTTGACGGGGACGATCCGCGCCTTGAGGCAGCCGAGGAGCGTCTGCAGGTACTCGACGCCGTTGTACAGGTGCAGTCCGAAGTGTTCGCCGGGCCGGATCCCGGCGTCGATCAGGTGATGGCCCACGCGGTTGGCGGCCGCGTCCAACTCCGCGTAGGTCAGGCGCACTTCCGCGCCGGTGCCCGGATGGTCGACGTACACCAGGGCCTCCCGGTCGGGCACCGCGTCCACGACCGACTCGAACAGGTCCGCAAGGTTGTACTCCACCGCTCCTCCTGACCCCGGCCGAAGCCATGACGAAGAAAGGCGCATCCTTCGGTTCGCCGGTCATCAGAGCAAAGGGGGCGGCAACTGTGAAGGGTTCGCGCGAAGAAATCTGACTGTCTGTCAGAAAACCCTTGAAGTGCCTCCCCGGCTACTGCAACCTGTTCTCGTTCCAGGAGAGGGGAGATGGCCATGGGTGGGACGGAACACCTCACCGTGCGGCGCGAAGGCGCCACACTGGTGCTCACACTCAACAGGCCCGACGCCAAGAACGCGCTCTCGCTGCCGATGCTGGTCGGGCTGTACGACGGCTGGGTGGAGGCAGACGAGGACGACGCCGTGCGCTCGATCGTCCTCACCGGGGCAGGGGGCTCGTTCTGCGCCGGCATGGACCTCAAGGCCCTCGCCGGCCGCGGCACGGACGGCGAGCGGTACCGGGACCGGCTCACGGCCGACCCCGACCTGCACTGGAAGGCGCTGCTGCGCCACCACCGCCCCCGCAAACCGGTGATCGCCGCCGTCGAGGGCCACTGCGTGGCCGGCGGCACCGAGATCCTCCAGGGCACCGACATCCGCGTCGCGGGGGAGTCGGCGACCTTCGGGCTCTACGAGGTCAGGCGCGGACTCTTCCCCATCGGCGGCTCCACCGTCCGCCTGCAACGGCAGATCCCGCGCACCCACGCCCTGGAGATGCTGCTCACCGGCCGCCCCTACACCGCCCGGGAGGCCGCCGGCATCGGGCTGATCGGGCATGTCGTGCCCGACGGCACCGCGCTCGCCAAGGCCCTGGAGATCGCCGAACAGGTCAACGCCTGCGGGCCGTTGGCGGTCGAGGCGATCAAGGCGTCGGTCTACGAGACGGCCGAGATGACGGAGACCGACGGCCTCGCCAGCGAACTCAAGCGGGGCTGGCCGATCTTCGACACGGCCGACGCCAAGGAAGGGGCCCGCGCGTTCGCGGAGAAGCGGCCGCCGGTCTACAAGCGGGCGTAGCGCCGGGCCGGTCCGGACGGCGCGGGTCGTGTGGGACCGGTCGCGCCCGCGCGGCGGAGCCGCACACGTCACCGCCCCGCGCCCCGTCGGGGCGCGCCCCCCACCACCCATCTCCCGAGGAGGCAGCCCCGATGCCCGAAGTCCTCAAAGCCCCCCTCACCGTCGAGTTCCCCTTCACCCGCTCCCTCGGGCCGGTCCAGAGCGCCTTCCTGACCGGCCTGCGCGAGCGCGTGGTGCTCGGGGTGAGGACCGCCGACGGCCGCACGCTCGTCCCGCCCGTCGAGTACGACCCCGTCACCGCCGGGGAGCTGCGCGACCTCGTCGAGGTCGCGCCCACCGGTACGGTCACCACCTGGGCCTGGAACCACAGCCCCCGGCGCGGCCAGCCCCTCGACACGCCCTTCGCCTGGGTCCTGGTCCGCCTCGACGGCGCCGACACCGCCCTGCTGCACGCCCTCGACGCACCCGGCCCCGAGGCCGTGCACACCGGCCTGCGGGTCCGCGTCCGCTGGGCCGAGGAACGCGCCGGCGCCATCACGGACATCGCCTGCTTCGAGCCCTACGACGGCGAGGCCGCCCGGCCCGGCGGCCACAGCGGCGCGTTCGCGGACGCGATCACCGGCATCGTCGCCCCCGCCCGCCTCGACTACACCTACTCGCCGGGCCGCGCCCAGTCCGCCTACATCCACGCCCTCTCCGAACGGCGCACGGTCGGTGAACGCTGCCCCTCCTGCCGGAAGGTCTACGTCCCCCCGAGGGGCGCGTGCCCCACCTGTGGCGTCGCCACGTCGGAACAGGTCGAAGTGGGGCCGCGCGGCACGGTCACCACCTTCTGCATCGTCAACATCAAGGCGAAGAACCTCGACATCGACGTCCCCTACGTCTACGCCCACATCGCCCTCGACGGCGCCGACCTCGCCCTGCACGGCCGCATCGGGGGCATCCCCTACGACCGGGTCCGCATGGGCCTGCGCGTCGAAGCAGTGTGGACGGAAGGCGCCCGCTACCCCGACCACTACCGGCCCACCGGGGAGCCCGACGCGGAGTACGACACCTACAAGGAGCTGCTGTGAGCGCTGCGTCCCGGGACATCGCGGTCGTCGCCTTCGCCCAGACCGACCACCGGCGCACCACCGACGAGCTCTCCGAGGTGGAGATGCTCATGCCGGTGCTGCACGAGGTCCTGGACCGCACCGGCCTGAAGACCGCCGACATCGGCTTCACCTGCTCCGGCTCCAGCGACTACCTCGCCGGTCGGGCCTTCTCCTTCACCCTCGCCCTCGACGGGGTCGGCGCCTGGCCGCCGATCTCCGAGTCGCACGTGGAGATGGACGGCGCGTGGGCGCTGTACGAGGCGTGGACGAAACTGCTGACCGGGGACGCGGACACCGCGCTCGTCTACGCGTACGGCAAGTCCTCACCCGGCTCGGTGCGCGACGTCCTGACCCGGCAGCTGGACCCGTACTACGTGGCGCCCCTGTGGCCCGACTCCGTGGCCCTGGCCGCCCTCCAGGCGCAGGCGCTCGTCGACGCGGGCGAGACCGACGAGCCGGCCCTCGCCGCGGTCGCCGCCCGCAGCCGCCAGGACGCCACCGCCAACCCCCACGCCCAGCTGCGGGGTCCACTCCCGCAGGGCGACTACCTGGTACGGCCGCTGCGCACCGGCGACTGCCCGCCCATCGGCGACGGGGCCGCCGCCGTCGTCCTCGCGGCGGGGGAGCGCGCCCGGGAGCTGTGCGAGCGCCCGGCGTGGATACGCGGCGTCGACCACCGCATCGAGGCGCACAGCCTGGGAGTCCGGGACCTGACCGACTCGCCCTCCGCGCGCCTGGCCGCCGAACACGCCGGTGCCTTCGAACGGCCCGTGGACACCGCCGAGTTGCACGCGCCGTTCACTTCACAGGAGGTCGTCCTGCGCAAGGCCCTCCGGCTGGACGACAGCGTGCGCGTCAACCCCTCCGGGGGCGCCCTCGCGGCCAACCCGATCATGGCCGCCGGGCTGATCCGCATCGGGGAGGCCGCCGCCGCCATCCACCGCGGCGCGTCCGACCGGGCGCTCGCCCACGCCACGTCCGGTCCCTGTCTGCAACAGAACCTGGTCGCCGTACTCGAAGGGGATCCGCGATGAGCAAGGAGCCCGTGGCCGTCGTAGGCATCGGCCAGACCAAGCACGTGGCGGCCCGACGCGACGTGTCGATCGCGGGACTCGTCCGCGAGGCGGCCGGACGGGCCCTGGACGACGCCGAGTTGACCTGGGCCGACATCGACGCCGTGGTCATCGGCAAGGCGCCCGACTTCTTCGAGGGCGTCATGATGCCGGAGCTGTACCTGGCCGACGCGCTCGGCGCGGTGGGCAAGCCGATGCTGCGCGTGCACACCGCGGGCTCGGTCGGCGGCTCCACCGCGCTGGTCGCCGCCAACCTGGTCGCGGCCCGCGTCCACGGCACCGTGCTGACGCTCGCCTTCGAAAAGCAGTCCGAGTCCAACGCCATGTGGGGGCTGTCGCTGCCGATCCCCTTCCAGCAGCCCCTGCTCGCGGGAGCGGGCGGCTTCTTCGCCCCGCACGTGCGCGCGTACATGCGGCGCAGCGGCGCGCCCGACACCGTCGGCTCGCTGGTGGCGTACAAGGACCGGCGCAACGCGCTGAAGAACCCGTACGCCCATCTGCACGAGCACGACATCACCCTGGAGAAGGTCCAGGCCTCACCCATGCTGTGGGACCCGATCCGCTACTCGGAGACCTGTCCGTCCTCCGACGGCGCCTGCGCCATGGTGCTCACCGACCGGGCGGGCGCGGGCCGGGCGCCCCGGCCGCCCGCCTGGATGCTGGGCGGGGCCATGCGCAGCGAGCCGACCCTCTTCGCCGGCAAGGACTTCGTCTCCCCGCAGGCCGGCAAGGACTGCGCCGCCGACGTCTACCGGCAGGCCGGCATCGCCGACCCCCGCCGGGAGATCGACGCCGCCGAGATCTACGTGCCGTTCTCCTGGTACGAGCCCATGTGGCTGGAGAACCTGGGCTTCGCCGACGAGGGGGAGGGCTGGAAGCTCACCGAGTCCGGCGTGACCGAACTGGACGGCGACCTGCCGGTCAACATGTCCGGCGGTGTCCTGTCGACCAACCCCATCGGCGCCTCCGGCATGATCCGCTTCGCGGAGGCGGCGCTGCAGGTGCGCGGACAGGCCGGGGAACACCAGGTGGCGGGCGCCCGCACGGTGCTCGGACACGCCTACGGCGGCGGATCGCAGTTCTTCTCCATGTGGCTCGTGGGGGCCGAACCGCCCACCTCCTGAAAGGTCCCCCTCACGTGGCCTGTCGGCGGCAGAAGACGATCGCTAGGCTGACCGCGGACGACGAATCGGGAGGAGCACGGACGTGGCCGAGAGCACCATCCAGCAGCAGCCGCTCGCGGGCTGGGACAAGCCGGAGCTGGACCTCAGCAGCGCCGAGTGGCACTCCAGCAGCCGGGGCCTGGGGGATGTCCAGATCGCCTTTGTCGAGGGTTTCATCGCGATGCGCAACAGTGGCCGTCCGGAGAGCCCTTCCTTGATCTTCACCCCCGCCGAGTGGGGCGCTTTCGTGTCGGGCGCGAGGGAGGGCGAGTTCGACCTGACGTGAACCGGGTGCGCTCGACGTGAACCGTGAGGGGTGTGTTCCGCCCGTTTTTCCGGACACGCGACCGTGAGCACCTTCCCGGGGCCGCCGCCTGAGCCAGGCCGGCCCCGGGGGAGGTCGCGTGTCCGGAGGTGAGGAACCCCATGAACACCCTGCCGGTCGTCGCGGCGGTCGACGGTTCGGACGACAGCCTGCGCGCCCTGGACTGGGCTCTCGACGCCGCCCTCGGGCGCGGGGCCGCGCTGCGGGTGGTCCACGTACGGCAGTACGCCGTCTGGAGCCGGCCCGACGTCCTGGCCGCCGGGCCCCCGGACGCGGAGGACGACCCGGTGCTCGACCAGGCGCGCACGCACCTGGCAGGGCGGGCCGGGCGGCCGGCCGCGGAGTACGTGGTGCTCGAGGGCGTGCCCAGCGCCGTCCTGCCCGAACTGGGCTCCACGGCACAGCTGTTGGTGCTCGGCTCCCGGGGCGGCGGAGGCTTCGCCAGTCTGCTGCTGGGCTCCAACGGCCTGGCCGCCGCCCGGGACGCCCCGTGCCCCGTCGTCGTGGTGCCCCGGCCCGGCCGCGAGGTGCACGGGGACCTTCCGGGGGGCCCGGACCGCGCGTGGTCGTCGGCCTGCAGGCGGACGGTCCCGACGAGGCCACGCTCGCGTTCGCCTTCGCCGAGGCGGCCCTGCGCGGTGCGCGCCTGCGGGTGCTGGTCGCCTATCCCTGGCCCGCGCAGACCTGGGCGGCCCCCGCCGAACTGCTGCCGCCAGCCGTCGACCAGGCCGCCGTCGAGGCCGAGACCCGCACCCTGGCGGAGGGTTTCCTCGCCCCGCACCGCGCACGGCACCCCGAGGTCGTGGCCGAGCCGTACCTCGCCCCGGGCGATGCGGCCGGCCGCCTGGTCGCCGCCTCCCAGGGCGCCGACCTGGTCGTGGTGGGCCGCCACCGGCGCCGCCTGCTCGCACCGGCCCGCATGATCGGCTCGGTCACCCAGGCGGTGCTCCTGCACGCGGCGAGCCCGGTGGCGGTGGTACCGCCCAGCCCGGCAAGGGAGTGAGCCGCAGTCCGCCCGCCCGCCGAAGTGATCACCGCACCCGCGCCTCGTGCGGCGCCGGCCCGAACCCGCTCGCCAGTCCTCCGGATTGGTCTGCCAGGAGGGTCACCGGGAGGTCCGGCCACGGGTCCGCCGGAGGCGGCCGTCGGCGGGGGGAACCGGGGGCCGGCGGTCGTCTGTTCGGGGCCGGGGAAAGCTCCGGACCCGGGCCGCCGGGCCGTCGGTGAGGCGTACGCTGAGGTGCCTGGAGGTCACGGTGCGCGCCCGCTCCCCGCGCGGACGTACCACCGTGACAGGGGGTACACCATGGTGCAGCGCATCGTACGGAGCACACGCACGCTCTTCGAGCGCGAAAGCGAACTCGCCGCCGTCGACGAGGCGTTGGAGGAACTCACCGGCCTGCGACGGGACGGCGCCGAGCCGGCCGCACGGCCCCGCGGCGCCCTGCTCGCCTTCGCCGGGCGCGCCGGCATCGGCAAGACCACCCTCCTCGCCGAGGTCCGCCGGCGCGCCGCCGCACACGGCTGCACCGTGCTCTGTGCCCGCGGCGGCGACCAGGAGCAGCGCGTCGCCTTCCACGTCGCCCGCCAGCTCCTGCAACCCCAGTTCGCCGGCTCCGCCGAGGCCGACCTTCGCTCGGCCCTGGGCAGTTGGTACGGCATCGTCGGCCCCGCCCTCGGCCTGTGCGCCCCCACCGGCGGCGCCCCGCCCGACCAGCAGGGCCTGCGCGACGGCCTCGACTGGGTGCTCACCCATCTCGCCGTCCGGCGCGCCCCGATGGTCCTCGTCCTCGACGACGCGCACTGGGCCGACTCCGAATCCCTCAGCTGGCTGGCCGCGTTCGCACCCCGCGCCGAACAGCTCCCCTTACTGGTCGTCGTCGCCTACCGGCCCGACGAACTCCCCGAGCACGCCGAGGCGTTCAGGTCGCTGCCCGGCCGATCCGGCGGACGGCCCCTCGACCTGGAGCCGCTCAGCGCCGTCGCCGTCGCCCGCCTCGTGCGCGAAACCCTCGGCCCGCACGCCGACGACGCGTTCTGCCGCGAGTGCTGGGCCGTCACCGCCGGCAGCCCCTTCGAGACCGTCGAACTCCTCGCCAAGGTCCGCGACCGCGGTCTGACGCCCACCGAGTCCGCCGCCCACCTGCTGCGCGACCTCGCCGCCGCCGTCAAGGGCGCCGGACTCCTCTCCCGCCTCGAACGGCTCGGCACCTCCACCGTCCGTTTCGCCTGGGCCTGCGCCGTCCTCGGCACCGAGATCCACCCCCTGCTCGCCGCCGCCGTCGCGGGTCTCGGTCACGAGGAGGCCGCCGACGCCGCCGACGCCCTGCGCACCGCCCGCATCCTCACCGGCGCCGAGACCCTGGAGTTCGTCCACCCGCTCATCGCCACCGCCGTCTACCGGGCCATCCCGCCCGGCATCCGCGTCGCCCTGCACGGCCAGGCCGCCTGGTGCGTGATCAACGACGGCCAGGGACCGGCCGCCGCCGCCCGCCACCTCCTGGAGATCCACCCCGACGGCGACCCCTGGGTCGTCCGGCAACTGCGCGCCGCCGCCGTCGAGACCCTGCGGGCCGGCGCCCCCGACGCGGCCCGCCGTCACCTCGCCCGCGCCCTGCGCGAACCCCCGCCCGAGCAGGAACGCGCGGCCGTGCTGTACGAACTGGGCTCCGCCTCCCTGCTCACCGAACCGGCGACCACGGTCAACCACCTGCGCGCCGCCCTCGCCGAACCCATCGCCGACCCCGCCCTGCGCCACCGCATCGTCTACCGGCTCTCCCAGGTCCTCGCCCACAGCGACCGCCTCGCCGAGGCCTCCGACACCCTCGCCCACGAGATCCGCGCCACCGACGACGCCCGCATCCGGCTGCGCATGGTCGCCGAACAGTTCATGTGGGACGCCTTCCGCGCCGACGAACCCGACCACCCCTCCCGCTCCCGGCGCCTGACCCGGCTCGCCGACCGCCTGGCGGGCCGCGACCTCACCGAGCGCTACATCATCGGCCTGCGCACCTGGGACGCGGTCCTGCGCGGCGAACCCGCCCGCGTCGCCCTCCACCACGCCGAACGCGCCCTCGCCGGCGGCCTCGGCTGGGCCGAGCCCGACCGCGGCTTCGAGGTGCCGGTCCTGGTCGCCCTCGCCTTCACGTACGCCGACCGCCCGGGCCGTACGGAGGAGCTCTTCGCGGCCGGCATCGCCGAGTTCGAACGGCAGGGCTGGCGCGGCGCCCACCTCTCCTTCGCCTACACGCTCCTCGCCTACGTCCGCTACCGGCGCGGCCGGCTCGCCGAGGCCGAGGACTTCGTCCGCGCCGGCCTGCGCCTCGCCGAACGCGTCGGCCCCGGCACCCCCGCCCACTGGTACGCCGTCGGCATCCTCATCGAGGTCCTGCTCGCCCGGGGCCGGACCGGCGAGGCCGCCCGGGTCGCCGAGGACTACGCGTTCCGCGCGCCCTTCCCGGCCGCCGTCGTCTTCCCCGACGCGCAGACCGTGCACGGCGAACTGCTGCTCGCCCGCGGCCGCACCGCCGAAGCCGCGGAGGAACTGGCCGCCGCGGGCCGGCGCCTGGAGCCGCGCGGCATGCGCAACCCCGCCTGGTGCCCCTGGCAGCTCCACCTCGCCCGCGCCGAGCGGCACGACACCCCCGAACGCGCGGTCGCCACCGCCCTCGAAGCGGTCGCCCGCGCCCGCCAGTTCGGCACTCCGTCCGCCATCGGCCAGGCCCTGCGCGCGGCGGCCGACGTCTCCTCCGGCTCGCTGCGCGTCAAGTACCTGGAGGAGTCCGTCACCTACCTGGAACGCTCCCCGGCGGCGTACGAGCTGGGCTGCGCCCTGGTCGCCCTGGGGGCCGAACTGCGCCGCACCGGCCGCCCGCGCGAGGCCGCCGAACACCTCTACCGGGGCCTGGACACCGCGGTCCAGTGCAACGCGGACGGCCTCGCCGAGACGGCCCGCGACGAGCTGACCGAGGCCGGTCTGCGCCCGCGCCGCCTGCACAGCGCGGAGACGGACACCCTCACCGCGCGCGAGCGCACGGCGGCGACCCTCGCGGCCCAGGGCCGCACGGAGGCCGAGATCGCGCACACACTGCACACGGACGAGCAGACGGCGGTACGGCTGCTGTCGGCGGTCTACCGGAAGATGGGCACGGAGATCACCGGCCTGGCCGAGACGCTCACCTCTTCGTGAGGTGCGCCGCCCCGCACACGCACGAGCACCCCCGCCCCCGTACCATTGGCGCATGTCGTTCCTCCGCCGCCGCGCGACCCCCGCCGGTCCCGACTTCGACGTCCTGGCCATGGACCCGGGCGACTGGCCCGGCAACCTCGGCGCCGGGCTGCTGCCCGCCCCCGACGGCACCTGCCAGGGTGTCTTCCTGCGCTACGACCTCTTCGGCGGCCGCGGCCCCGCGATGATCATCGGCAACCTGCCCGAGGGCTCCCCGGCCCGGGAAGTGGGGGAGGGCGAGATCCCCTTCGAGGTGGCCCAGCTGCTGATCGCGCTGGAGAACGAGGAGGAGGTCACCGTCGTCGGCGTCGAGGACATGCCGGTGATGCAGGGTGACAACCTCCTGATCGTGCGCCGGCTGAAGCTGTCCGAGAGCCGGATCTCCTGCGTCCAGTTCGACCGCAGCGACAACGTCCTGGTGACCATCGCCGCCTGGGACCGCCCCATCACCGACGACCTGTACGCCCTGCTGAAGCCGCTCCCGGCGGAGCTTTTCCAGCAGGGCTGAACCAGCGGGTCCGAGTCCGCTACCGCCCGGAGGGCAGCAGCCGGACGTCGGCGGCGCGCACGAACGCCACCCGGTGGCCGTACTGGATCTCGTAGTACAGGTCCTGGCCCGTCACCACGCGGTGTGAGTCGGTGGTGAAGGTGACCGCGTAGTAGTACTGGCCGGGCACCTCGTCGCCGACCACGTACCGCTGTCCCGCCGGCAGCGTGTACGGCAGCGGCGACACCGACTGCACGGGCACGCCCGTCGGGTAGGCGGAGGCCTCCGGGTAGGCGCGGCCGTACACCGGGACGCTCGCCAGGCCGTCCCTGGGCGTCACCACGAGCCCGGCCGACCGCACCGCGGTCCGCTCCCCCCTGGGATTGTGGAACCACGCCTTCTGGCCGAGGTACCAGATCGCCGTCCAGTCGCCGTCGCGGTCCGCGACCGCGTACTGCTGACCGGTGGAGACGCGTGAGGACAGGTCGTTCACGCCGGTGGTCGGGGCGGTGCCGAGGCCGACGTCCTTGATCAGCGGGTAGGACTCGCCGGGGCCGGAGTACAGCCGCACCTCGCTCGAACCGTGCGCCGCGCACGGCTCGCCCTTGGTGACGCAGCCGGTGTACTCCGGCTGGTTGGCGGCGTAGTCCGGCAGGATCGTCACCAGGCCGCCGCCCTTGCGCGCCGTGCGCTGCAGCGGATGGCCGAGCAGTTCGAAGTAGTGCCGCCAGTCCCAGTAGGGGCCCGGGTCGGTGTGCATGCCGGGGATCGTCGAGGTGGTCGGGCCGGGCACGTTGTCGTGGCCGAGGATGTGCTGCCGGTCCAGCGGGATGCCGTACTTCGCCGACAGGTAGCGCACCAGCCGCGCCGAGGCCCGGTACATCTCCTCCGTGTACCAGGCGTCCGGGTTCGCCAGGAAGCCCTCGTGCTCGATGCCGATCGACTTGGCGTTGACGTACCAGTTGCCCGCGTGCCAGGCCACGTCCTTGGCCTTGACGTGCTGGGCGATCAGACCGTCCGTCGAGCGGATGGTGTAGTTCCACGACACGTAGGTGGGGTCCTGGACGAGGTTGAGCACACCGTCCCAGGCGCCCTCGGTGTCGTGGACGACGATGTACCGGATGCTCTGCGAGGCCGGGCGGTCCCCGAGGTCGTGGTTGCCGTAGTCGTTGTCCCCGAACTCCTCGTACGGCGCCGGGATCCACTCGCAGGACACCGACTTGGGGCACTCGGTGCCGTTCGCGGAGACCGTGCGCAGACCCGTCCGCGCGAGCTGCCCGGTGTCGGGCGCGACGGCGGGCCGCGCGGCCAGCGTCACCCGCTGCCCGGCGTCCGTGGTGCGCTGCTCGCCGGTGCGGATCACGTCGTACACGTCGTTCGCGTACGCCGCCGCGGTCGCCGTGTCGTCGGCGCCCGAGAAGCGGGCCACCGCGCCGTACCAGTCGGCCGGGTCGGCGCTGAGCGGCTCGCCGAGGTCCTGCTGGGCGGCGGCCAGCAGCGCGGCGCCGCCGGCCACGTTCGCCGTCTCGTCCTCGCGCAGCCGCTCGGCGGGGATGCCGGTGAGCTCGGCCGCCTTCGGCAGGGTCGTGAGGCGCGCCGGCAGCCGGGAGCCGGCGGGCGATTCGGTGGCGGGGCGCAGCGCCGGGCGGGCCGAGTCGCCGCGGGCGTCCTCCGCGCCCTCGCTGTGGTGGGAGGTCGTCCGCAGCGCGGTGCGGGCGTCGGTCAGGTGCATCGGGCCGTAGCCGCCGGTCACGCTCGGCGCGCCGGCGTGCGCGTCCCAGCGGGACTGGAGATAGGAGACGGCCAGCAGCACGCTCTGCGGAACGTGGTACGCGGCGGACGCGGAGGCGAACGCCCGCTGCAGCCGGTCCGTCGCGGGCTGCGGCTGGGGCGGGGCCATGCCGAGCAGCGGCAGCAGCAAGGCGGCACAGGCCACGGTGCCCGTGGCGCGGCGCAGACGTCTGTGCCCGGGGGTGGACGTGGGTGCGGTGACGGATCCTCGCAATGCGGCCTCCTGGGGCTCACGAGCGTGGCGGGGCGTGCAGGGCCGAGCGGTGGGTCAGTGGTACCTGCTGGCCGACGATCCGTCAATCATGCCCAGGGGCAGGCCTTTTGCCGTGTCAACACGAGGGCGGGGAGGTTTCCGGGCGACGGCTCGCGGGCCTGCGGGGCGTCAGTGGCGTACACCAATGGACGCGCGGATCACCCAGGACACACGACGGTCCGCGGTGCGCCGTCTTCGTGGGCGCACCGCGGACCGTCGTCCCCGTCAGCGAGTGCCGACCGCCGCGCGCACGGCCTTGCGGGCCAGCTGGCAGTCGTCGTGCAGCCGCCTGAGCAGCAGCCGTTGTTCCTCGCCGGACGGCGCGGCACCCGGGTGGGCCGCTCCCGGTGCCGTCGGGGTCGTGTCGTGCATCGAACGCTGCACGGCCGTCTCGTAGGTGCGGATCTCGCGGGTCAGCACGAGCATCAGGTTCACCAGGAAGGCGTCCCGCGAGGCCGGGCCCGCGGACTGGGCGATCTGGCTGATCTGACGACGCGCCACCGGCGCGTCTCCCAGGACCGACCACAGCGTCGCCAGGTCGTAGCCCGGCAGGTACCAGCCGGCGTGCTCCCAGTCCACCAGCACCGGACCGGCCGGTGACAGCAGGATGTTCGACAGCAGCGCGTCGCCGTGGCAGAACTGGCCCATGCCCTGGCGGCCCGCCGCATGCGCGATGCCGTGCAGCAGCTTCTGCAGGTCGCCCAGGTCGCGGTCGGTCAGCAGCCCCAGCTCGTGGTAGCGGGAGATGCGGGCCGCGTAGTCGAGCGGGGCGTCGAAGGTGCCCGCCGGGGGCCGCCAGGCGTTGAGCCGGCACACCGCGCCGAGTGCCGCCCTGATGTCCGCCCGCGGCGGGGCCTCCGCCGGGTGCCGCTGAAGTGCCGCCACCCGGCCGGGCATCCGCTCGATGACCAGCGTGCAGTTGTCCGGATCCGCCGCGATCAGCCGGGGCACGCGCACCGGGGGGCGGTGCCGGACGAACGAGCGGTAGGCCGCTATCTCGTGGCGGATCCGCTCCGACCACACGGGCGAGTGGTCCAGTAAACACTTGGCGACGGCCGTGCTGCGTCCGGTCGTACCGACCAGGAGTACGGACCGTCCGCTGCGCCGCAGCACCTGGACCGGAGCGAACTCCGGGCAGATCCGGTGCACCGACGCGATCGCGGTACGCAGCTGGGCGCCCTGGGGGCCGGACAAGTCGAGTCTCCCGCTGAGCGGTGGGGTGCCGAGCCCCGGGGCGCGCCGCGGCCGGCCCGCGCCGAGCGCGGGGGCCGCCTGGCGGGCGGCGGGGTCGAGGTAGGGGCCGCCGGCGCCCGGACGGGGGCGCAGCGACCGGGGCGGGGCGGACACGGAGGACGATGCTGCGTACATGGGCGAAACAGATCCCTTCGTGTGCCTGCAGTGCCTGTGCTGGGTGCGCTGCCCGGCCCGGCCGCCCGGGTGCACCCTGGGGAATGCACCTGTGGTTGGAAGCGGCGACCGGGTCGGGGTGGCGCGTTCCTACCTGACACCCGATGCGCAGTGGCACACCATCTGGCGCACCCTGGCGAACCCTGGCGAATAGTCGCCCGGCAACTCTGCCCGGGCTACTGTCAACTCAGCCGAGAACCTGGGGGCTTGACGTGAGCGGACAACCCAACACCCGCCTGCGGGACCTGTTCGGCCTGGCCGGCTGGTCCAAGGGCGAACTCGCGAGGCTGGTCAACCGGCAGGCGGCGGCCATGGGCCACCCCCAGCTGGCGACCGACACCTCACGGGTGCGGCGCTGGCTCGACACGGGAGAGATCCCGCGCGATCCGGTGCCGAGGGTGCTGGCGGCCCTGTTCACCGAGCGTCTCGGCCGTGTCGTGACCATCGAGGACCTCGGTCTGGTCCGGCACGGGCGTGCGGGGAAACGGCAGGGCGGCGGGAGTGTGGATCATCCCGACGGTGTGCCGTGGGCGCCCGAACGGACGGCTGCGGTCCTCACCGAATTCACGGGAATGGACCTCATGCTCAACCGACGCGGCTTGGTGGGCGCGGGTGCCGCGCTCGCCGCGGGATCCGCACTCAGCAGTGCCATGCACGACTGGCTTCACACCGACCCGGCCCTCAAGGCCGACGCCCCCCGTTTCGACGATCCCCTGCACGCCGACCCCGCTGGGTTCGACCGCTACGAGGCCGCCCCCATCGGGTCGCAGGAGATCGAGGAACTGGAGCGCTCGGTCGAGGTGTTCCGGGCCTGGGACGCGGCCCGCGGCGGCGGGTTGCAACGCAAGGCAGTCGTGGGCCAGCTCAACGAGGTGGGCGGCATGCTCGCCTACCGTCACCCCGACCATCTCCAGCGGCGCCTGTGGGGCGTCGCTGCCAACCTCGCCGTCCTCGCGGGCTGGATGTCGCACGACGTCGGCCTGGAGCCCACGGCCCAGAAGTACTTCGTCATCGCCGCCCATGCCGCGAGAGAGGGCGGCGACCGGCCCCGCGCCGGGGAGGCGCTCTCCCGAGCGGCTCGCCAGATGGTGCACCTGGGCCGGCCCGACGACGCGCTCGACCTGATGAAGCTCGCCCAGTCCGGCTCCGGCGACGAGGTGCTGCCCCGCACCCGGGCCATGCTCTACACCATCGAGGCCTGGGCGCAGGCCTCCATGGGCAAGGGCCAGGCCATGCGCCGCACCCTCGGCCAGGCGGAGGACCTCTTCGTCTCCGACAAGGGCGACGTGCCGCCGCCGAGCTGGATGCAGATGTTCCGGGAGGAGGATTTGTACGGCATGCAGGCCCTGGCCTACCGCACGCTGGCCGAGTTCGAGCCGTCCGCGGCCGTGCACGCCCAGCACTACGCGGAGAAGGCCCTGGCCCTGCGGGTCGACGGACGCCAGCGGTCGAAGATCTTCGACTTCCTGTCGATGGCCTCCGCCTGCTTCATCGCCGACGACCCCGAACAGGCCGACCGGTACGCGCGCCTGGCCCTGATGTCGATGGGATCCAACTCCTCCCACCGCACCTGGGACCGGCTGCGCCAGATGTACCGGCTGACCGCCGAGTACTCCAGCTATCCGAAGATCCACGAGCTGCGGGAGGAGATCAGACTGGCGCTGCCCAAGCCGGCCAAGGGCGGCAGCAGCGCACAGGTGTGAGGAGGGTGAGGGAGCACAGGTACAGGGGGACTGTGCGCTGATCCCTCGTCGCGCTCCGGCTGTTCACACCACGCGGGCGACGAGCACGCAGGCGTCGTCCTCGCGTTCGGCCTCGCCGAACTCCTCCACGACCAGCCGCAGGCAGTCCTGGGCGGTGGGTGCCGCGCCGAAGCGCGGGGCCAGGTCGAGGAGGCGGCGCAGGGCCCGGCTGTCGTGCCGGGGGACCAGCCCGTCGGTGTGCAGCAGGAGCAGATCGCCCGGCCGGAGGATCTCCTCGGCCTGCTCGTAGGCGGCGCCCGAGGTGGCGCCGAGCAGGACGCCGGCCGGTGGATCGAGCCTGCGCCCCGTCCCGTCGCGGTACAGCAGCGGGGCGGGGTGTCCGGCCTGCGCCCAGGTCAGGGTGCGGGTGTCGGGCCGGTAGCGGCAGCAGAGGGCGCTGCCGAGGGCCGGCTGGACGGTGGCATCGAGTAACTGGTTGAGCCAGGTGAGCAGTTGGCCGGGCTGGGTGCCGGCCATCGCCATGCCGCGTACGGCGCCGAGCAGGGTCGCCATGCCGGACGTGACGGCGACGCCGTGGCCGGTGAGGTCGCCCACGCTCAACAGAGTCTGGCCGTCGGCCAGTTCGAGCGCGTCGTACCAGTCGCCGCCGATCAGCGTGCTCGCCGTGGACGGCAGGTGGTGGGCCGCGAGGTCCAGGGCTTCGGGCCCTTGGCGCGGGAGCCGCAGGGAGCCCCGCCACGGTGGCAGCACGGCCTCCTGCAACTCGACCGCGAGCCGGTGCTCGGTCTGCGCGCGGTGCCGGTCGCGCTGGAGCGAGTCACGGGTCTCGCTCACCGCGCGCTGGCTGCGGCGCAGTTCACTGACGTCCCGCAGCACGGCCCACATCGAGGCGGTGCTGCCGTCGGTGTCGAGCACGGGCTCGCCCATCATGTGCACGGTCCGCACCTCGCCGTCCGGGCGCACGATGCGGAACTCGCCGTCGATGGGCTTGGCGTCGACGAGGCAGTCGGTCACCATCGTCGTCAGCCTGGGCCGGTCCTCGTCCAGGACGACGGCGGGCAGTTCGTCCAGGGTGAGCGGGGGAGCGGCGGCGTCGCGGCCCAGGATCTGGTACAGCTCCCCCGACCAACTCGCCTCGTCCGTCAGCAGGTTCCACTCCGCGCTGCCCACGCGGCTGAGCAGCGAGCCGTGCCGGGGAGCGGGCGCCACGGCGGTCGGCGGCTGGGGTGCCGCGGGTACCTGCGGCCCGTCCCGCAGCTGGGCCAAATGGGCGTCGAGGTCGTCGAGTTGGTGCAGCGCCAGGTCGCACAGCGCGCGCTGCCACCGCTCCTGCGGGTCCGATCCGTCGCTCGGGGTGTCCCGTCGTACGGCGTCCACGTCGCCCTTGAGCCGTCGCGTCTGCGATATCAGCGCCTCGACCGAGCCGCGACCGGGCGGCTGGGCGGCGGGGCGGTCCGCGGAGACATGGGACGGCATGACGCACTCCGATGCGGGGACGGTTCGGCCAAGGCGGACGGAGGGACCGTTACGACTGTTGCACAGCCCGCGACGCGCTGTAAGGGATTTGGCAACACCCGATACGGTGGTGCTTCCGGCATATGCCACAGTCTTCACGGGCAGCTCGGGTAGTGCCGTCGGCGTACGCCGACGATCGGTCGAGGCGTAGGCGGCGTACGCAATTCAACGGGTCGACGAAGGTTTCGGCGTGCTCTCAGCCATGTGTTTGACGGTCGTGTGTTCCAGTGATGCAGGTCACACAAAATAGCAAGCGCTTCGACGTAATGCGAACCGCCCCTGCGGAGTCGTAACAACATCGGCCATCCGGCCCGACCGCCGACCCGCAGGGGAGACCGACCATGGACATCAGTCTGGAGCAGCCCGCCCGCGGCCGTCTCATCACCGCGGACCAGCGGGAGCTGCCCGTCCCCGCCACGCTCCGCTACACCTCTGCGGACCCCCTCGCCGTGCACCTCGACTTCCCGCCCGAGGTCTCCCTCGACGGCACGGCCGTCACCTGGACCTTCGCCCGCACCCTGCTGGCGGAGGGCTTGGGCGCTCCCGCCGGCGGCGGGGACGTGCACATCTGGCCGTGCGGCAGGGCCCGGACGGTGCTGGAGTTCCACTCGCCCTTCGGCCTGGCCCTGCTCCAGTTCGACACGGCCGCGCTCAGCCGGTTCCTGCTGCGCAGCTACGCCGTCGTCGGGGCGGGGCAGGAGGATCTGGAAGACGCCGTCGACCGGGGGCTGAGCGCCCTGTTCGACGGCGTCTGAGGCCTACAGGGTGATGCCGTGCGTGGGTCACTTCGTACGTCACCGGCTTGCTGAAGTCCTGCACACTGCCCCAGGCCGGGCTGATCGCCGCGCCGTGGGCGAGGGTGAACTGCGGTGCCGGCGCGGTGAGATCGGTTCCGACGATGGCGTCGACGTTCAGCGCGGGGGCGGTCGCCTCGGCGATGCCCGCGGTGTTGCCGCTGACCTCCATGACCTCCGGGATCGACTGTTCCGAGGGTGCTCAGAGCTGTGCGTCGATTCATCGGCCGGGGCGTGATCCGCTTCAGTAGCGCAGCACGCCGGCGATGCCCCCGGCGTCGCCGAGCCTGCCGTCCGGGACGAAGCGGACGTCGGCGCCGGTCTCCAGGCACTGCTCGACGATCTCGTCCACGATGTCCTCGCGGGCGTCGAGGTCGCCGCTCGCGGCGGGGAACAGGTGGCCGCCGGCGATGTCGCGCACGGTGGCGCGGTAGTTCTCCTCGACGGCGAGGAGCCGGACCCGGCCGTCGCGGGCGCTCTGCCAGACCTCGTCGATACCGGCCGCATACGCCTTCCGGCCGCGCGCCGCCTCCAGCTCCCGGGTCACCGCGTCGACGTCACGGCGCTCCTCGGCGGCGACCACCGGCCGCACCGCCTGCCAGACGGCCTCGGGGGTGCCGTGCGCGAGGCCGCCGTGCCGCACGTGCACGGCCTGCCGGGTGACGCCGCCGACCTCGTCCAGGACGGACAGGGCGGCCTGCTCGCCGGTGACGTACAGCGGCCGCGGCTGCTCGCGCAGCAGCCGGTCCATCGCGAGGTCGGCCTCGCGCAGGAAGTGGCGGGTGCCCTCGTCGCGGAAGGTGCTCGGCGTGTCACCGATGCGCTCGCGCCGCTCGGCGTCGAAGTTCTCCGCGCGCCGCGTCAGCGGGAAGCCGCCCGTGCGGTCCTCCACGACACGGTCCGCGCCGCCGCTCCACAGCGTGGCCCGGTCGGCGGAGACCGACAGCACCCAGAAGGGGCGCTCGGCGGCGTGCGCGGAGACCAGGTTGCGGGTGAGGAAGGTGTCGGAGAGCACCACGCGTTCCGGTACGGCGCGGGCGAGCGACCAGACCTGGTGCTCACCCGGGGCGGCGAAGATCACCAGGCCGTCCTCGGCGTGGGTGAGGTCGACCTCGGCGAGCGCCCGGTCGAGCTGGTGGGAGACCTCGGAGCGTCGCTCCCGGGTGACCGCGGGATCGGACTCCAGGCGCTTCTTGGCCTCGGCGACGACATTGCGCAGCCGGACGGGATCCTGGGCGTTGTCGGGCTCCCGGCGGTGTGTCGGCGTCAGCACGGACACGGCCGGATAGGGGCGCGGGCGCCGGAGCTCGGACAGGGTGGCGGGACTCAGGTCGTGCTCCATGACAGCACCATAGGACCGATCCGCCGATCGGGCATCAGGGGACAAATGTGGGCTGGATCCATGTGAAACGGCTCAACGGGCATGACGGACTATTGGTTGCTAATCTCGCTCACGTCGCCGGATGGCGCTCACCGCATCGCCGGCCCACGCCGATGCCCGACCGCTCCAGGACGTCACATGACGCAGGTCGAACAGGAAACCCGGGCCCCCGACACCGCCAAGCTCTCCCTCCCGACGCTCACCACCATGGTCGTCGGCTCGATGGTCGGGGCGGGTGTCTTCTCCCTGCCGCGGCGCTTCGCCGAGGAGACCGGCGTGGCCGGCGCGCTCATCGCCTGGGCGGTGGCCGGGGCCGGCATGCTGATGCTGGCCTTCGTCTTCCAGACGCTCGCGGTCCGCCGCCCCGACCTGGACGCCGGTGTGTACGCGTACGCGAAGGCCGGTTTCGGCGAGTACCCGGGCTTCTTCGCGGCGTTCGGCTACTGGGCGAGCGCCTGCGTCGGCAACGTGACCTACTGGGTGCTCATCATGTCGACGATCGGCGCGATCGCACCGGCCCTCGGCGACGGCGACACCGTCCTCGCGGTCGTGCTCTCCTCGGCCGGCCTGTGGCTGTTCTTCCTGCTCATCAGCCGCGGGGTGAAGGAGGCGGCGGCGATCAACCGGATCGTCACCGTCGCCAAGGTGGTGCCGATCCTCGTCTTCGTCGTCCTCGCGCTCTTCTACCTCAAACCCGGCGTCTTCGCGGACAACTTCGCCGGCGCCGACTACGCGGGCTCCCTGTTCCAGCAGGTCAAGGGCACCATGCTGGCCACGGTCTTCGTCTTCCTCGGCGTCGAGGGCGCCAGCGTCTACTCCCGGCACGCCCGGCGCCGCGAGGACGTCGGACGGGCGACCGTCCTCGGCTTCCTGAGCGTCTTCTCCGTCTTCGCGTCCGTGACGATCGTCTCGTACGGCCTGATGCCGATGAGCGAGATCGCCGACCTGCGCCAGCCGTCCATGGCCGGCGTGCTGGAACACGCGGTCGGCACCTGGGGCAAGGTCTTCGTCAGCGTCGGCCTGATCGTCTCGGTGCTCGGCGCCTACCTCGCCTGGACGCTGATGGCCGCCGAAGTGCTGTTCGTGGCGGCCAAGGACGACGACATGCCGCGCTTCCTCAAGCGCTCCACGGCCGCCGACGTGCCCGTGCCCGCCCTGGTGATGACCACCGTGCTCAGCCAGATCGTCCTGGTGGTCACCCTGTTCTCGGACGACGCCTTCTCCTTCGCCCTGGACCTCACCAGCGCGCTCACACTGATCCCGTTCCTGCTGGCCGCCGCCTTCGCCCTGCGCATCGCCCCGGGAGGCAGGCCCGGCGAGTTGGTCGTCGCCGCCCTCGCGACGCTCTACACCGCCTTCCTCCTCTACGCCGCCGGGCTGAAGTACCTGCTCGTCTCCTTCATCGTCTACGCCCCCGCCAGCGTCCTGTTCGTGATGGCCCGCCGGGAGCAGGGCAGACGCCTGTTCTCGCCGCGTGAACTGCTCGTCCTCGCCGTCTCGGTGGCCGGTGCCGTGCTCGGCGTCGTCGCCCTGGCGGTGGGCTGGATCCACCTGTGACCGGCCCCGACTTCCGCAGAGGTGCCCCGTGACCCGTCAAGACACCCGACCCGCGTACGGCGTCCACTCCGAGGTCGGCCGGCTGCGCAAGGTGCTGGTGTGCGCGCCCGGACTCGCCCACCGCCGGCTCACCCCCACCAACTCCGGCGACCTGCTCTTCGACGACGTCATGTGGGTCGAGAACGCCCAGCGCGACCACGCCGACTTCGTCAACAAGCTGCGCGAACGGGACGTCGACGTCGTCGAGTTGCACGACCTGCTCGCGCAGACCCTGGCCGTGCCGGGCGCCCGCGACTGGCTGCTGGACCGGAAGATCGTCGCCAATGAGGTCGGCCTCGGCCTGATCGACTCCACCCGCGCCTACCTGGAGTCCCTGGAGGCCGACCGGCTGGCGAAGTACCTGATCGGCGGCCTGGCCACCACCGACCTGCCCGAGGAGTACCGCACCGGCTACCTGGCGCTCGCCCGCGAGTCGACCGGTGTACGCGAGTACTTGATGCCGCCGCTGCCCAACACCCTGTACACCCGGGACACCACGTGCTGGCTGTACGGCGGGCTCACCCTCAACCCGCTGTACTGGCCGGCCCGGCACGACGAGACCCTGCTGATGAAGGCCGTCTACACCTTCCACCCCGACTTCACCGGCTGCACCGTGTGGTGGGGCGACCCCGAACTCGACTGGGGGCAGGCGACGTTCGAGGGCGGCGACATCATGCCGGTGGGGGGCGGGGTGGTCCTGATGGGCATGAGCGAGCGCACCTCCCGCCAGGCCGTCACCCAGGTCGCCAAGGCTCTCTTCGACGCCGGCGCGGCGCAGCACGTGATCGTCGCGGGCCTGCCGAAGCTGCGGTCCGCGATGCACCTCGACACCGTGTTCACCTTCGCCGACCGCGACCTGGTGACCCTCTACCCGGCCATCATGGACGGCGTCCACACCTTCTCCCTGCGGCCCGCCGACAAGGCCCCCGGCCTCGACATCACCGACGAGGGCTCGACCCCCTTCACCGACGTCGTCGCCAAGGCGCTCGGCCTGCCCGGACTGCGGGTGGTGGCGACCGGCGGCGACGTGTACGCCTCCGAGCGCCAGCAGTGGGACAGCGGCAACAACGCGGTCGCCCTGGAACCCGGCGTGGTCTTCACGTACGACCGCAACACCCAGACCAACACGCTGCTGCGCAAGGCCGGCGTCGAGGTCGTCACCATCGTGGGCGCCGAACTGGGCCGCGGCCGGGGCGGCGGCCACTGCATGACGTGCCCGATCGTGCGCGACCCGGTGGACTTCTAGCGGGCCGCTCCCGCCGCCTCGGTCACCGCGATGTCGCCCTGTGCCACCGCGCAGAGCCTCTCCGTCCCGGCGTCGTCGACCGTGGTGACGTCACAGCGGCACACCACGCGGGTACGACCGGCCCGCACCACCTGGGCGTGCGCGCGCAGGACGACGCCTGTGGCCGGGCGCAGGTAGTCGACGGTGAAGCCGGAGGTGATCAGCCCCGGTCCCACCAGCGTGGCCGCGGCGAGGGTGAGCGTGTTGTCGGCCGCGTAGGCGAGGACGCCGCCGTGCACGAAGCCGTACTGCTGGCGCAGCTCGTCCCGGATGTCCAGCTCCAGCGTGGCCTCGCCCTCGCTGAACGCCGTCAGCCGGGCGCCCAGCAGTCTGCTGAACGGCTGCTGGTCGAGGGCCTTGCGAGCCAGCTCCAGATCCATCGCGACGATCGCTCCCTCGGTTCCCTCAGTTCACTTCACCAGTGAAGTGAGGGTGGCGTGAGCCGGTGCCCTCTGTCAAGATCGGCTCATGTCCGACCCCGACCTGCGCCTGTACTTCCTGCTGCAACGGGCGGCCCACCGGCTGCGCACCGCCGCCGACCGGCGCTGCCTGGCCGTCGCGGGCGTCACCACCGCGCAGATCGGCGCCCTGTTCGCCGTACAGGACCAGCCCGGCATCACCCAGCAGGAGCTGGCCCGCGTCCTCGGGCTGCGCGAGTCCGCCGTCACCGCCCTCGCCGGGCGCCTCACCATGGCCGGGCTGCTCTCCAAGCAGCCGCACCCCCGTGAACACCGGGCGGTGGTGCTGGAGTTGACCGACTCCGGGCGCGCGGCGCTGCGGGCGGCGCAGCCGGAGATCGACCGCTTCAACGCCGAACTGCGCGACACGCTCGGCGAGGACGGTTTCGTGCGGACGGCGGGAGCGCTGCGCAAGCTCGCGTACGGCGAGGGGTGAGCCCGAGCCCGCCTCAGTCGTCGTCCTCGGGTCCGCAGGAGCTGCCGTTCGGGGGCAGGGAGCCGTACAGCAGGAAGTCGTCGACCTTGCGGTGCACGCACTTGGAGGAGCCGTAACCGGTGTGCCCCTCGCCCCTGTTGTCCAGCACCACCGCCGGGGAACCGAGCCGTTTCGCCGTCTCCACCGTCCAGCGGTACGGCGTCGCCGGGTCGCCGCGCGTGCCCACCAGCAGCATCTTCGCGGTGTGCAGGTCGCGCACCTCGTCCCGGATGAAGTCGGTGCCCTTGGGGCGGCCGTAGCACATCAGCAGCTCGGTCAGCCGGTAGCGGCCGAAGACCGGCGAGGCCTCCTCGTAGCGGGCGCGCAGCCGGCCGAGGTCCTTGGTGATCCGGTCGGCACCGGGGCGATCGGGATCGTCCGCGCAGTTGATCGCCACCAGTGCCGCCGGAAGATTGTCGAGCGGGACGTCGTCCGGGTCGGCCAGGCCGCCGTCGGACTCCTCCCGCACGAAGGGAGCGGTGCCGCCGGTGGAGAAGCCGAGGAGTCCGCGGGTGTCGCCGTCGTCGACCAGTTCGGACAGCGCCCGTTCCAGGGAGGGCCACAACTGCCTGCTGTACAGCGCCTGTCCGATGGCGCCCACCAGGTCCTGTCCGGTGAACTCGTCGCCGAAGTCGGTCGGCACCGGGTCCTCGTCGAGGGAGTCGACGAGCTGGACGACCTGCTCGCGGGCGTCGCGCGCGTCCGTGCCGAAGGGACAGGCGATGTCCTTCACGCACCAGGTGACGAAGTCGTCCAGCGCCGTCTGCTGTCCCTGCGCGCCCGCGATGCCCTGCTCGGACATCGGCTCCGTCAGCGTGTCCACCCCGTCGAGCACCATCCGGCCCACCTTCTTGGGGAACTGGGCCGCGTACACGGCGCCGAGCCGGGTGCCGTAGGAGAAACCGAGGTAGTTGAGCTTCTTGTCGCCGAGTGCCGCGCGGATCACGTCGAGGTCGCGGGCGGCGCTCACCGTGCCGATGTGCGGGAGCACGGGGCCCGAGTGCTTCGCGCACTGGGCCGCGGCCTGCCGCAACCGCGCGAGCAGCGCCTTCGGATCGCCGTCGCCGGCGTCCCCGTCGGCCGCGGCCGAGATCTCGTCGGAACCGTCGCCGCAGCTGACGGGGGAGGACCGGCCGACCCCGCGGGGGTCGAAGGAGACCACGTCGTAGCCGTTGGTGAGGTCGAGGAAGTCCTTGGCGTCGGCGGCCAGTTCGGGGACGCCGGCGCCGCCCGGGCCGCCGAAGTTCAGCAGCACCGAGCCGCGTTTCGCGCCCGTCGCCCGGTAGCGGCCGAGGGCGAGGTCGAGGGTGCCGGCCTTGGGGCGGGTGTAGTCGAGGGGCACGGTGACCTTGCCGCACTGCAGGTCCTTGGGGACCTCCGCGCCCTCGCACTTCCCCCAGGCGATCTGCTGCCGGTAGAAGCGCGTGAGGTCGGGCCCGGTGCCGTCCGAGGCCGCCGCGGGCAGAGCCGTGGCGATCAGGGCCAGGCCGACGGCTCCGGTGACCGCGCAGCGCCGGACCGAGGGCTGTGTCGACAGCTTGGCCAGCATCCATGCCTCCAGGGACACCCGTCGCGGACCAGGAGAACGGCGCCCTCGATCACCATAAGTGCACGCCGAACGACCCGCCTCCGGGCGAGCGGTCCGATACGACGTGCCTTATCCTGAGCGCTCTCCCTCGACGCCCGAGCGCTTACCGGCACTTGCCGTCACCGTCGCGGACCATGGCGTCCTGATCCCTTGGCCGGCGTGCAGGAGCCGTGCAAGAGCCAGGCGGCGCACCTCCGACTCCTCCAGCCGGACGGCGAGTTGCCGTGGAGAGGCGACGTACACGATCCGGCCCAGGGCCCACCCAGCCGTGCGCCGCCGGGCACATCAAGCGGTGCTCGCCGGGGATGTACACGGTCGCCGCCCCCCGCTCCCCGGGCGTCATCCGGGCCGCCGACCAGCGGGCCGGCTCGAACTCGGGGTGGCGCGTGCGGTCATCGGAGGCCACCCGGTCGTGGAACCTCGGCGAGCACGACACCGTCCGCCCCGACGAGCACCGAACCGAACGGCTCGTCCCCAACCCGCAGCGCCTCGGCCCCCGGCTCCGCACAGCGGCGCGGATACGGCAGTTCGGTTCCCTCACGACCACGGCGTACGCCCTTCCCGCCGGCGGTCTCCGCCCCGCACCCTAGGCGCCGCGCCGCACCGCCGGAAACGCGTTCCGGCGCCCGAGTGCGACCGTGACGAGGGCGGTGACGACGAGGGGGAGGGCCGTCCAGGGCAGCGCCCCCGGCCCCAGGCGCTCCAGGACCACACCCCCGCTCAGCGATCCGCCGGCGATGCCCGCGTTGTAGACGGTCGTCTGCAACGAGGTCGCCACGTCGGCGCGCGCCGGGCCGGAGGCGTCGACCAGCGCGGTCTGGATCAGCGTGGGCGCGCCGCCGAACGCCACGCCCCACAGGGCGACGCAGCCGAGGAGCACGGCCGGGGCCGCGGCCCACAGGCCGAGGGCGAGCAGGACGCCGGCGCACAGCCCCAGCGCGCCCAGCAGCGTGACCCGCAGCCACCGGTCCACGAGCACCCCGGTGAGCCAGATCCCGGCCACGGTGGCCGTCCCGAACACCAGCAGCACCACGTCCGTACGGCCGAAACCGGCGTGCGCGGCGAACGGGGCGACGTACGTGTACAGCACCTGATGCCCGAGGAGCAGGAACAGCGTGACCGACAGGACGGCCGGCAGACCCGGCAGCACGGCGACCCGCCGCAGCGGCACGCGCGCGTGCGCCGCCTCGCCCGGGAACCCGGGCACCCGCCACCGCACCCACCCCACCAGCAGCACCGCCAGCACGGCCAGCGCACCGAAGGCCACCCGCCAGCCCACCGCCCGGGCCAGCGCGGTCCCGGCGGGAACCCCCAGCGCCAGGGCCAGGGTGATCCCGGCCAGCACGATCGCGATCGCCCGCCCACGGCGCTCGGCCGGCACCATCCGCGCCGCGTACCCGGCGAGCATCGCCCACAGCGTGCCGCCCATGCACCCGGCCACCAGCCGGGCGGCGAAGGTCAGCGCGTACGACGACGACAGCGCGACCACCAGGTCGCTCACCGCGAACCCCAGCAGCGCCCCCGCCAGCACCGGCCGCCGCGGCAGCCCGCGCAGCAGCGCCGTGAGCGGGATGGCCGAGGTGAAGGAGGCGGCCGCGTACCCGGTGACCAGGAATCCCACCCGGGCCTCGGACACCCCCAGCGCCGGCGCCATCCGGGGCAGCAGCCCTGCCGGGAGCAGTTCGGTCATGACGGCGGTGAAGGCGGCCGTGGACAGTGCGAGCAGCCCCGGCCAGGGCAGCGCGGCGGGCACGGCCGCGCCCTTGGCGAGCGATGCGGTCGACATGCGACCATGCTCGAACCCTCACATCAGTGTGAAGGCAAGAGCGACCGGAGGTGCGTCATGAGGATCGGCGAACTGTCCCGCCGCACCGGCGTCCCCACCCGGCTGCTGCGCTACTACGAGGAGCAGTCCCTGCTCAGCCCCGACCGCACTGAGAACGGCTACCGCGACTACGGCGAGTCGGCGGTCGCGGACGTCCAGCAGATCCGCGGGCTGCTGGACTCCGGCCTGACCACGGAGATGATCCGGGCGATCCTGCCGTACCTCACCGGCCCGGACGAGATCCTGCTGCCACCCGCCTGTCTGACCCCGGGGACGGCCGCGCTGCTGCAGGGGCACATCGACCGCATCCAGGCCCGCATCGACTGCCTCGCCCGCAACCGCGACCGGCTCACCGCATACCTGGCGGCGGTGCGACCGGACGACGGCGCCGACAGCGGGGAGGGGGCGAAGGCGGCGCGTGAAGGCGTGCGCCGTCGCGAGCAGGCGTTCGACGGCACTCGCGACGGCATTTGAGTCGCCTTGCCGATCCCCACGGCACTTGAGTCGCCTTGCAGAGTTTCACGGCGCTTGACAGCGCCCGGCGGTGCTTGGCGGCGCCCGATGGCGCTCCACGGCGCTTGGCAGCGCCCGGCGGTGCTTGGCGGCGCCCGAGGGCGCTCGATGGCGCGCAAACCTGTTGCCCTCACCGCCCCCGGGTGCTGGAGTGATCGCATGGATCACGCAGCGGTGCTCGCCCTCTACGACCGTGACATGCGCGAGGGCGCCCAGCCGGACGGCCCCGACGCGCGCGTGGAACGGGTCGGTGACGTGGTCCGCCAAGTGGCCCCCGAGCACGGCTGGAACGGCGTCGTCTGGTCGGACCTGGACGAGACCCGCGCGGACGCGGTGATCGCCGAGCAGATCGCGTACTACTCGGGGCTCGGCCTGGCCTTCGAGTGGAAGCTGTACGGACACGACCGGCCGACGGACCTGGGGCAGCGGCTCCAGGCCGCAGGGTTCGTGCCCGATCCCGAGGAGACGCTGATGATCGCCGAGGCGGCGACCCTGGACCTCGACGCCGAACTGCCCGACGGCATCCGCCTGTTGCCGGTCACCGACGCCGCGGGCGTCGACCTCGTGGCGGACGTGCACGAGAAGGCCTTCGGCACCGACGGCTCCCGCATCCGTCACCAACTGCTCGCCCGCCTCACGGCCGACCCCGACTCGGTCGTCGCCGTGCTGGCCCTCGCCGGCGACGTCCCGGTCAGCGCGGCCCGTATGGAACTGGTGCCCGGCACGCGCTTCGCCGGTCTGTGGGGCGGCGGCACCGTCGAGGGGTGGCGTGGCCGCGGAATCTACCGGGCGCTCGTCGCCCACCGGGCCCGGGCCGCGGTCGAACGCGGCTACCGCTACCTCCAGGTGGACGCCTCCGCCCAGAGCCGTCCCGTCCTCGAACGCCTGGGCTTCGAGCCGCTGACCACCACCACGCCGTACGTCTTCCCAGCTCAGGCAGGCTGACCCGCACTCTGTGCGGCCCGATGTCACATCCGCGGGCCCGGCGTCCGTCGCAAGGACATGACGACGAACCAGAGCAATCCGAGCAACCAGAGCATCCTCCTCGCGGGCGCCAGCGGCGTCCTCGGCGGGCACATCACCCGCGCCCTGACCGAGGCGGGCCACCAGGTCACCGGGCTCGGCCGGGGCCCGGGCAACGGCGTGCGGGCCGACCTCATGGACCGCGACGCCCTGCTGCGCGCCGTCGACGGACGGCACTTCGACACCGTCGTCCATGCCGCGACGGCCCTGCGCAAGGCGCCCATGCGCCACCGCGACATGCACGCCACCGACGCCCTGCGCGTCGAGGGCACCGCCCACCTGATCGAGGCCGCGCGGGTCACCGGCGCCCGGCGCCTGGTCGGCGAGTCGATGGTCTTCGGCTACGGGTACGGGGACTTCGGCGAGCACGTGATCACCGAGGACGACCCGTTCGGCCCGCGCGGCACCACGCCGGAGCTGGAGCGTCATGTCGAGGGCATGCGGGTCAAGGAGCAACTGACCTTCGAGGCGGCCGGACTGGACGGCGTCTGCCTGCGCTTCGGCCTGTTCTACGGCCCCGGCGGCACCGACGCCATCCTGCCCATGCTGCGCAAGCGGCAGCTGCCCGCGCCCGCCGACCAGGGCCGGGTCCTGCCGTGGACCGAGCTGACCGACGCGGCGCGCGCGGTCGTCGCCGCCGTCGAACGCGGCCGGCCCGGTCAGGCGTACAACGTCACCGACCGTACCCCGCTCGGCTTCCGCGCCCATCTGCTGTGTGTGGTCGAGGAGTTCGGGCTGCCGAAGCCGATGACGGTGCCGCGGTGGCTGACCCGGCCGATGTCGTACGCGCACACGATGATGGCGACGAGCATGCGCGTGTCCTCGGCGAAGGCGGAACGCGAACTGGGCTGGACCCCCCGCTATTCGTCCAGCCGTGAGGGCCTCGCCGCACTGGCGGCGGCTCGTTGAAAGGCGAACCGGGGTCGAACGGCAGGGGGTCGGGAGCCGAACGGCCCAACGCCGCCGCCCGGCGCGGCTGGCAGTGTCGATGTGGGGCGTACGCGAGCGTCCCGGGGGGAACTGCCTCCCGTACGTCCGGCCTCCCGCCCGGACATGCGGTCGAGGCGACAGACCCGCCGACCGCAGTAGGGGAGCTGCGTCGGCGGGTCCGGGCAGGTGCCCGCCCCTGCTGCCAGGGGCCGTGAAGTCAGCGGTGTGCCGCCCGTGTGCGGTCGAGTGCGGCGATGCCGAGTGCGGCGAGGCCGATCTGGATGAGCCACTCGATCCAGTCGACGCCGCTGGTGTCGGCCACTCCGAAGGCGTTCGCGATCGCCGCGCCGACGAGCGCGGCCACGATGCCGACGAGGATCGTCAGCAGGATGCCGATGTGCTGGCGGCCCGGCACCACGAGGCGGCCGAGCACACCGATGACGATGCCGATCACGATGGCACTGATGATGCCTGATATCTCCATTTCCACCCCTCTTTGTGTCGACCCCCGCACTATGCGGATGCCCTGTAGGCGTCCGGACAGTCCGCCCGTGTTCAACCGACGGTCAACGCGGAGTCAATCTTGGGCCCGAGCATCCGGATGACGGCTGTTCAGGCCCGTGCTTGCCATGTACGGTTCAAGCATTCGGTCGTACGGATATCGTTCGGCCGCATGTCTACGCGCGCAGACATGCCCGGTTTCTACGCGCGTAACGCAGCCCGCACCCGCACCTCTCCCTCCCCCAATCCCTCATGGAGGTAAGCCGGATGCTCGGACTCACCTGCTCCCGTCGAAGACTGACCGCCGCCCTCGCCGGGCTCGGTCTGCTCGCGGCCGGCGCCGCCGTGCAGGCCACGGCCGGTGCCACCCCCGCCCACGCGGCCACCACGCACCGCATCCTGTTCGACGACGGTCACGCCGAGGAGGCCGGCAACGCCGACTGGATCATCTCCACCAGCAAGCCCGACCCGCTGGGCCAGGACTCCTCCCCCTCCGCGGAGACCGACTGGACCGGCGCGCTCTCGTCGTGGGGCGTCGCCCTGCAGAAGACCGGCGGTTACAGCCTCAAGACTGCCACCAGCGCCCTGACGTACGGCGGTTCGTCCTCGACCGACCTGTCGAACTTCGACACGCTGGTGCTGCCCGAGCCCAACACGCTGTTCACCACCGCCGAGAAGACGGCGATCATGAACTTCGTGAAGAACGGCGGCGGCCTGTTCATGATCTCCGACCACACCGGCGCCGACCGCAACAACGACGGCGAGGACGCGGTCGAGATCCTCAACGACCTGATGACGAACAACAGCGTCGACTCCACCGACCCGTTCGGCTTCTCGATCGACTCGCTCGACGTCGGCTCCGGCTACCCGGCCGCGATCAGCGACAGCACCGACCCGGTGCTGCACGGCTCCTTCGGCACCGTCACCAAGAGCCTGATCGCCGACGGCACCACGGCCACGCTCAAGCCCGCGGACAACTCCTCCGTCAAGGGCCTGGTCTACCGCAGCGGTTACTCCGGCAACACCGGTGCCTTCTTCCTGACCTCCGCCTTCGGCAGCGGCCGCGTCGCCTTCTGGGGGGACAGCTCCCCGGTCGACGACGGCACCGGCCAGTCCGGCAACACCCTCTACGACGGCTGGAACGACACCGGCGCCACCAACGCCGCGCTCGCCCTCAACGCCACCGCGTGGCTGGCCGGTTCGGGCAGCAGCAGCGGGGGCGGCGGAGGCTCCTCGACCTGTACGTCCGCCCAGCTGCTCGGCAACAACGGCTTCGAGTCGGGCAACACCACCTGGAGCGCCAGCAGCGGCGTCATCACCAACTCCAGCAGCCAGTCGCCCCGTACGGGCTCGTACTACGCCTGGCTCGACGGTTATGGCACCGCCACCACCGACACCCTCTCCCAGTCGGTGACCATCCCCTCCGCGTGCACCACCGCCGCCCTCAGCTTCTACCTGCACGTCGACACGGCGGAGACCACCACCAGCACGGCGTACGACACGCTGAAGGTGCAGGTCCTCAACAGTTCGGGGACGGTGCTGAGCACGCTGGCGACCTACTCCAACCTCAACGCCGCCAGCGGCTACACCCAGCGCAGCTTCAGCCTCGCGAGCTATGCGGGCCAGACCGTCACCCTCAAGTTCACCGGCACCGAGGGCTCCACCCTGCAGACGTCCTTCGTCATCGACGACACGGCGCTCAACGTCAGCTGAGTCCCGGGGGCCCGGCCGCCGCACCGGGCCCCTCGGCTCGCCCCGCTCGCCCCGCTCATCCCGCGGGGACCGTGCGCTCGGGCGTGTTCCAGCCGGAGACCCGCACGTACGGTGCGGAACCGTGCAGGTCCGCGGTCCGGTAGGTCACCGTCAGCGTCACCGACTCGCCCGGCCACAGGCCGACCTCGTTGTCCGACCAGCGCACCGGCAGCACCGGGTTGCCCCGGTCGTCGACGAGGTGGACGTCCGTGAACAGCGAGGGGGTCTTCCCGCTCCCGGCGTGGCCCAGGGTGACGGTCGTGGTCGACGTGCCGTCCGCCGACGCGGTCGACGCCGTGGCCGACACCGGCACGGGGGCCATCGACGTCAGGCCCTTGAGGTCGGCGTAGCTCGTCGTCGGCGTGTAGTACCAGTCGGTGTTCGCCCAGTCGAGGGTGTCGGGCCTGGTGGAGAGCCAGTACACGTTCCGGCTGATCTCTTTGCCCGAACCGTCGATCAGCGTCAGGCGTGCCAGGTACGTCGTCGCCAGTCCGCCCACCGACGCGGGCAGCGTCAGCGCGGTGCTGTGCGCGCCGTCCCCGTTCACCTTCACGCCGGTGACCGTCCGGTCGTACGTCCGGGTGCCGTCGGGGTTGAACAGGGTGGCGCGGACGGTGAGTCCGGACGCCGCCGCGTGCCGGTCGTCGACCACGACCACCGAGCGGTCGTCGTAGGAGTACTGCACGTGCAGCGGCTCGTCCGCCTTCTTCGCCCCGAAGTAGGCGCCGCCCTGGTCGAGATAACGGTCCGTCAACTGCCAGTGCAGGGACGTCCAGCCGCTGTCGAACATCCAGTAGACCACCCCGGTGGACGGCTTGGCGGCGTCGGTGGCGTTGCGCCGGTAGGCCTCGTACTGGGCGCGGACGTTCTCGTACTGGGCGAGCTGGGCCTTGCGCACGTAGTCGGTCAGGCCCGTGGGGGAGCCGTAGCGGCCGGTGAGGGCGTTGTCGTAGAGCCTGAGCGTGCCGAACGTCGAGGACGGTGAGCGGTGGTACTGCCTGGCGTCGGGGTTCTTCCAGAGGGTGTCGAGTTCGGCCGGGGTCATCATGCGGCGCAGGGTGTCGAGGGTGGGAATGTCCGGGCCCGCGCTGGTCTCGGAGTTGAAGCCGGTGGCGCCGCCCTCGCGCTTGGCGTACCAGTAGTCCGGCGGGACCCAGTCGTAGGGCCCGGTCATCTTCATGCCGGAACTGCCCAGTCGCGGCGAGGAGTTGTCGGAGGCTGCGGCGACGACCGGGGTGGGCCAGTCCGCCGCCTTCAGGGCGTCGAGGTAGTTCTTCTCGATCGTCGCGTCGGGTGCGAAGTCGCTGCCGATCAGGAAGGAGATCACGCTCGGGTGGTCCCGCAGCCGGGCGGCCTCGGCGGCCATGGACGCCTTGGCGACCGGGTAGTCGGCGGCCGTCCACTTCTCCCCGGGCTCCTCGCCGTTGACGTTCCCCTCCCACTTGTCGCAGCACTCCCAGCCCGGCAGGGTGAGGACGCCGTAGCGGTCGGCGAGGTCGAAGAACTCGTCCGGCTCCAGGTGCCCTTCCAGGCGGATGGTGTTCAGGCCCAGGTCGACGGCGTACTTCAGCCGGTCCTCGACGTAGGTCCGGTCCCAGCGCAGGAACTCGTCCGGTGACCAGCCGCCGCCCCGGATCAGCAGCCTGCGGCCGTTGATCCGGTACTGGCGGGCGCCGTCGGCGTTCAGCGGCGCCTGGACGTCACGGATGCCGAAAGTCTCGTGCGCGGTGTCGGAGACCGTGCCGCCGGCGGTGGCGGTGAGGTGCAGGTCGTACAGCGGCTGGCCGCCCATGCCCGCGGGCCACCACACCTTCGGCGCGGTCAGATGCAGGCCGGGCACGGTGGACGGGGTGAAGGCGACGGCTTTCGTCTCGTGCGCGGCGAGGGTGAGGGTCTGCCGGAACGCGGTGGCGCCGACGGTGCCGGAGACGGTCGCCGTCACCGGCGCGTCGGAGTCGTTGCGGGCCCGCGCCTTGACCGTCAGGTCGGCCGAGGCCAGCGAGGGCACGTCCAGCTTCGTCACCACGTGCGCGTCGCGCAGCGCGACCGGGCCGCCGCGGCGGACGAGGACGTTGCGGACGATGCCCATGTTCTCGTCGGGCGGCGGCTGGAGCCAGTCGATCCAGCCCATGGTGAGGTCTTTGTCCGGGTCGTTGGGCCGCACGCGGAAGGCGACGGTGTTGGTGCCGGCGTGGACGAGCGAGGTGATGTCCAGCTCGTGGCGGGTGTAGGCGCCGGTGACGTCCTCGGCGGTCGCGACCTGCCTGCCGTCGACGTAGACGTCGGCCGCCGAGATCACCCCGCTGAAGTCGAGGTAGGTGCGCCGAGTCGGGTCGGCGAGGGTGAAGTCGGAGCGGTACCACCAGGGGACCTGGAAGTCGGCCTTCGGGATCTTCTGCTGGTTGGTCGAGTAGAAGGGGTCGGCGTAGACGCCGTCGGCGAGCAGGGCCGCCAGGACGGTGGAGCGGGCGCCGGCCGGATACCAGCCGGCCGCCGGGTAGCCGGGGGAGGAGACGGCCGAGGCCGGGTCGGCGACCTTCGCGGTCGACTGGATGGCGTAGCCGGACAGGGCGGTCGCGCTGCCCGGCGCCGAGGAGACCTTCGTCGGGTGTGGCCGGGGACGGCCCCGCTCGTGGTCCGATCCGGCCCAGGCGCTGCTGGTGAGCGAGCCCAGCAGGCCCAGGACGACGGCGGCGGTGGTCAGGCGGCCTCTGGTCACGGCGCGACGGAACACGGGGTCTCCCGTCCTCGTAAAGTTAGGAAACTTTACTAACTCGCGTCACGGTAGGGCGCCGACCCGACGCTGTCAATCACCGCGTCCGCCGCGCGAGTTGCTCAGGAGGCCGCCGTGCGCCGCTCGAACACCACGTCCCGCGCGGTCCCGAGCGCCGTCGCCATCGCGCCGAGCAGCACCGCGTCCTCGCCGAGCCCGCTGGGCACGATCTTCGGCCGCAGCGGCGTCAGCGCCCGCAGGTTGTCGCGCACCGGCCGCAGCAGCAGGTCGACGCTGTGGCCCACGCCGCCGCCCAGCACCACGAGATCCGGATCGAGCACGGCCGCCGCCGCGGCCACCGTGTGCGCGATCCGCTCGCCCTCCAGCTCGACGGCCTTGACCGCGGCGGCGTTGCCCTGCCGGGCGGCGTCGAACACGGCCTTCGCGGTCAGCTGCCCGTTCATCCCGAACCGGCGCGCCGCCTCCACCACGGCCACCCCCGACACCGCGTCCTCCAGCCGCTCCGGCTTCTGCCGCCCCGGCCAGGGCAGGAAGCCGATCTCGCCGGCCAGCCCGTGCGCCCCCGTGAACAGCCGCCCCTCGCTGACCACGCCCATGCCCAGCCCGGTGCCGATCAGGATGTACGCGAACAGCCGGCTGCCCGCGCCGACGCCGTAGGTGTACTCGCCGAGCGCCGCGAGGTTGGCGTCGTTGTGCACCTCCAGCGGCACGCCCAGCTCGGCGCGCATCCGGTCGAACAGCCCGGCCCGTCCCCAGCCCGGCAGGTGCATCGCGTAGCGCACCCGGCGCCGCTGCTCGTCGTACACGCCGGGCGTGCCCACCACCCCGTGCACCACCTCGTGGGGGTCCACCCCGGAACCGGCGATCACCTGCCGGGCCGTGGCGACCACCAGGTCGGCCATCGCCGACGAACTGCGGGCGCGGTTGCGCACGTCGGAGCGGGCGACCACGGTGCCGTCCAGGTCGGCCACCGCCACCCGCAGCCAGCCGCGGCCGACGTCGATGCCGAGGGCGTGGCCGGCCGCCGGGTCGGGGGCGTACAGCACGGCGACCCGGCCGCGCTCGGGGGCGTGGGTGCCGACCTCGCGCACCAGGCCCGCCGCCTCCAGCGAGGCCAGCGCGCTGGAGACGGTCGGCTTGGACAGGCCCGTCTCGCGGGCCAGTTGGGCACGGGAGGCGGCGCCGGCGGCGCGCAGCCGGTCCAGCAGCAGCCGCTCGTTGCTGCTGCGCAGCCGCTGACGGTTCCAGGGCTGTCCCTGCTGCTCCACGACGTCACCGGCGGCCATCGCACCATTGTCACGCACCCGGGATCCCCTCTTGACGCATCAAGTAAGGCTCCTTAACTTTATCGGCCAGTCAGCCACCGGATACCGGCCCGCACGCCGTACCCCACCCCTTCGCACCGCACCCACGTCAGGAGCCCCCATGTCCGGTAGCCCGCCACCCTCCGGTGGCTTCGTCCGCCGTGTCGGCCCGTTCCAGGCCACCGCCATCAACATGAGCCAGATGTGCGGCATCGGCCCCTTCGTCACGATCCCGCTGATGGTCGCCGCCTTCGGCGGCCCGCAGGCGGTGATCGGCTTCGTCGCGGGCGCCGTCCTCGCCCTCGCCGACGGTCTGGTGTGGGCCGAGCTGGGCGCGGCGATGCCCGGTTCCGGCGGCAGCTACGTCTATCTGCGCCAGGCCTTCCAGTACCGCACCGGCCGCCTGATGCCGTTCCTGTTCGTGTGGACGGCGATGCTGTTCATCCCGCTGATCATGTCCACCGGCGTGGTCGGCTTCGTGCAGTACCTCGGCTATCTGGCGCCGGACCTGACGAAGACCCAGGGCGACCTGATCGGCCTCGGCATCGTCGCCCTCGTCGTCATCCTGCTGTGGCGCGGCATCGAGAACATCGCCCGGATCACCGCCGTGATGTGGACGGTGATGATCGCCTCCGTCCTGCTGGTCATCCTGGCCGCGGCCACCGACTTCAGCGCGCACCTCGCCTTCACCTACCCCAAGCACGCCTTCGACCTGGGCAGCAGCCACTTCTGGCTGGGCTTCGCCGCCGGCCTGACCATCGGCATCTACGACTACCTCGGCTACAACACCACGGCCTACATGGGCGCCGAGATCAAGGACCCCGGCCGCACCCTGCCCCGCTCGATCATCTTCTCCATCCTCGGCATCATGGCGATCTACCTGCTGCTGCAGATCGGCACGCTGGGCGTCATCGACTGGCACCGCATGACCGACCCGAAGGACATCGCCTCCACCTCGGTGGCCTCCGCGGTACTGGAGAAGACCTGGGGCAAGGGCGCCGCCGACACGGTCACCGTCCTGATCCTGATCACCGCCTTCGCCTCCGTCTTCACCGGTCTGCTCGGCGGCTCGCGCGTCCCGTACGACGCGGCCCGCGAAGGCGTCTTCTTCCGCCCCTACGCCAAGCTCCACCCCACGCACCGCTTCCCGATGCTGGGCCTGGCCACCATGGGCCTGATCACCGCGGTCGGCTTCCTGATCGGCCGGCACACCGACCTGGCGACCCTGATCCAGTTGCTGACCACGGTGATGGTGCTGGTGCAGGCGCTCGCCCAGATCGTCGCCGTGACAGTGCTGCGCGCACGCCAGCCCACGCTGCGCCGCCCCTACCGCATGTGGCTCTACCCCCTGCCCGGCGTCGTCGCCTTCGTCGGCTGGTGCGTGATCTACGGCTACGCCGACAAGAACTCCCCGGGCCGCCACCCCATCGAGTGGTCCCTGGCCTGGCTGGCCCTGGGCTGCGTCGCGTACGTGCTGTGGGCCCGCTTCGAGAAGGTGTGGCCGTTCGGCCCGAAGGAGATCACGGAGGAGTTCCTGACGGCCGAGGAGCCGGACGCGGCGCCGGCGGGCGCCTGAGCATGCGCTAGCATTCCCGCATTCAAGAGCCTCCCCGGCCGGATGCACCGCGCCGGGGAGGCTTTTCGCGTGCCCGGAACCCGGTCGATGCCCTGGAGGAGTGCCCCATGCCCGACGTGTCCGTCCGTCCCGCCACCGCCGAGGACCGCCCCGTCGTGGAGCGGCTGTGGCTGATGTTCCGTCACGACCTGTCGGGCCTGTGGGGTGTGCTGCCGGACCCGGACGGCACCTTCCGCGGCGACCGGATCGAGGCGGCCTTCACGCAGGACGGCTGGGCGCCGTACCTCTTCCTGCGCGACGACCGCCCCGTGGGCTTCGCCCTCGTCCGCGCCCTGGACGGCCCGACCCGCGTGCTCAACAGCTTCTTCGTGGTGCGCGGCGCACGCCGGGAGGGGATCGGACTGCACGCGGTGCGCGAGGTGACGGCCCGGCACCCGGGGCGCTGGGAGGTCGCCTTCCAGTACGACAACGAGCCCGCGGTCCGCTTCTGGCGGCGCGTGGCCACCGAACTGGCCGGCGACGCCTGGTCGGAGGAGACCCGGCCGGTGCCGGGCCGCCCCGAACTCCCGCCGGACGCGTGGATCTCGTTCGCCCGTGGCACCGAGTCGGCGCTGCCCGGCGGCGCGGTCAGCCAGGTGGTGCGGATCGGGGACACCGTACGGCGGACGCCGTCACCCCGATCGGCCTATGTGCGGGAGTTGCTCGGTCACTTCGCGCGGCACGGGTGGCCGGGAGCCCCGCGCCACCACGGCACCGACGAACGGGGGCGCGAGATCCTCGACCACCTGCCCGGCCGCGCCGCTCTGACGCCCGGGGAACGGGCGGCGGCGGGCACCGACGCGAGCCTGGTCCGCGTGGCCCGACTGGTGCGCGAGTTCCACGACTTGACGCACGGCACGTCCCTGGCGGGGGACCGGGACGTGGTCTGCCACAACGACCTGGCGCCGAAGAACACCGTGTACCGGGTGGCGGGCGGCGCGTGGCGGCCGCTGGCCTTCATCGACTGGGACATCGCTGCGCCGGGCGAGCGCCTCCACGACCTCGCTCATGTCTGCTGGCAGTACCTGGACCTCGGGCCCGCGGTGACGGACGTGGCGGAGGCGGCCCGGCGGATGCGGCTGGTGTGCGACGCCTACGGGCTGGACGACCGGGGCGCGCTCGTGGAGACGGTGCTGTGGTGGCAGGAGCGCTGCCGGCGGGGCATCGAGGCCGGCGCGGAACGCGGTGAGCCCGCCATGGTGCGGCTGCGCGAGAGCGGGGCCGTGGCGGAGGTGCGCTCCGCGGCCGAGTGGGTCGAGGCACACCGGAGGGAACTCGAAGCCTTCCTGCGCTGAGCCGTCCGGCAGAGAGCGACTCCGCGATGGACAAGGTCTTCAAGGCGCTGGCCGACGACACACGCCGGCGACTGCTGGACCGACTGCACGAGCACAACGGACAGACGCTGGGCGAGCTGTGCGCACGCATCGAGATGACGCGCCAGTCGGTGACCCGGCACCTGGCCGTCCTGGAGGCCGCCAACCTGGTCGGCGCCGTGCGGCGGGGACGGGAGAAGCTGCACTACCTCGACCCGGTCCCGCTCCAGGAGATCCAGGAGCGGTGGATCGACAAGTTCGAGCGCCCGCGCCTGAGCGCGCTCGGCGCCGTGAAACGACGAGCCGAGGAAGCCATGACCGACAAGCCCGCTTTCGTGTACGTCACCTGCATCCGCAGCACGCCCGAGAAGGTCTGGGAGGCGCTCACCGACGCGGACCTCACCGCCTCCTACTGGGGCCACGGCAACGTCTCCGACGGGCGGCGCGGCTCACGCTGGGAGCACGTCCGCACGGACGGCTCGGGGATCGCCGACGTCGTCGGCACCGTCGTGGAGAGCGAGCCCTTCACCCGGCTGGTCACCACCTGGGTGGACCCGCGGGACGAGGGCCGGCAGGACGCGTACTCCCGGGTCACCTTCGACATCACGCCGCACGAGGACATCGTCCGCCTCACGGTGACGCACGAGGACCTCCGGGACGAGGGCGCGCTGTCGGACGTCTCGGGCGGCTGGCCGGCGGTGCTGTCCAACCTCAAGTCGCTGCTGGAGACCGGCAGTCCGCTGCCGCAGGAGCCGTGGCTGGTCCCCGGCCGCTGACGGGATGCCGGCGGCCGGCCCGCATGCCGCGGACCGGCCGTCGTGTCCCTCCTTGACGCGATGTGCCGCTACGGCTTGGGGACGCTCCTGGCCGCCGTGCCGGCGCACATCAGCCCCAGGATCACGGCGAGGGCGCCGATGATGATGTTGTTCAGCGCGACACCGGTGTCCGGGTTGTCCCCGACCACCCAGGGCGCGATGATCATCCAGACGCCCACCGCGCAGAAGGCCCAGCTCAGGCCGTACATGCGCTCGGGAGCCCGGGTGAACCCGAGAGCCAGCAGCCCGATGGCGACGCCGACGATCAGGTTGTGCGTCACGAGCGCGGGCTGGCTCGTCGTGTAGTGGAGTATCCAGGGGGATACGGCGCAGTACAGACCGAGCAGGAACACCGGTCCGTCCACGAGCGCCACATCGCGTCCGCCGAGCATACGGGCGTAACGCGCCCGCATCTCGGAAACATCGGGGTGGCTCGTCATGTCACCTCTGGTGGGCGAGACGTTGGCCATGACTCGTCTCCTTTGACTCGCAGGCCCGACCGCGTCTGGTGCGGTGTGCGGTTAGCGCCGCGCATGCTCATTGTGCCCTTATTTTTCCTTTATGTGTAGAGCTGCGCGGAGCCGCACCGGGCGTGCGGGGGCGGGCCCCCGGGGAGCGCCGACACCCCCCGGAGGCCGTCGGGGAAAGGGGGGACGTTCCCCGACCTGTGCGGAACGTCAGACGGTTCCGCGACTCGCCCCTACTTCCGTCGAGGGGCGGGGTGCGGATGCGGCACGGCGCCGAAAAAACCGGTGCCGCAGTCGCAGCAGGAGAAGCAGCACGGCAAGCGTGGTTGCCAGGAGGCGAACGGCACGCCGTGCGGTGACCGGCCCTCGTGTGACGCGACCCGGGCCGACCGGCATGGCGTTGCCGGGCCTGGCACCGCGGCCCGCCGCGACCGCCCTCCGCAGACCGGCCAGCGTGTCCCTGCACCGCACGCACGTGGTCAGGTGTCCTTCGGCCACGGCGAGTTCCGCGGACCGGGGCAGCCGTCTCCCGTCGAGCGCGATGGCCGCCAGGAGGTCGGGCGGTACATGGCCGTTCTCGTACGGACCCGGCATGCGCCGCCGCCTTCCCTCGCCCTGACCGGTGTGCGTGGAGTGTGCACTGTTTGTGCATCGAAAAGAGGTGCGAGCGGGGAACATGCGCCCGCTCAGAAGCGCTCCTGTTCCTCGAGGCAGCGCCGCAACTGATGCAGTCCGCGCCGGGCGTGGCTCTTGACCGTGCCCAGTGGCCAGCCGGTGCGCTGTGCGATCTGGGTCTGGGTGAGGTCCTCGTAGAAGGCCAGCCGCAGCACCCGCTGCTGGGGAGGGGGCAGCTTGGCCAGTTCGTGCAGGACCAGGACCCGGTCGAGCGCCGCGTCGGGCTGTTCGGCCTCGGGGTCGGACAGGGTCAGGGAGGAGCCGGCGGAGGTGACCAGGGCCAGCCGGCGGGTGCGGGCGGAGAGCGCGTCGGCGATCTTGCGCCGGGTGATGCCGACGATCCAGCCGCCCAGCGTGCCGCGTTCGGGACTGAAGCCCCGCCGCCCCCGCCACACCCCGAGAAACACCTGCTGCATCACGTCCTCGGCCTCGCCGGCATCGCCGAGGGAACGCCGGGCCAGCGTGTGCACCAGGGCCGACCAGCGGTGATAGGCCACCTCCAGGCAGCCCTCGTCACCCGCCACCAGTCCGCGGGCGAGGTCCTCGTCGCTGAACGGCTCCGGCACCGGAGGCGGTGCGAGGGCACGGGGCTGCGGGCTCATGACGGCGCTCCTCTGGTCGGACGAACGGCGGTCGGCTCGGCGATGCGCCCATGGTCCGAGGCGGCGAGCAAGGTCATCAACTCGCATCGTTTGTGCGTCGTATAGTGCCGCTCATGAGCGAGGACCCCGCATCCGGCGACCCGCGAGAGGCCCGGGAACCGGCCGGCACGGCCCTGACGACCGGCGCGCTGGCCCGTCGGCTGGGCGTGTCGCCCACCACGCTGCGCTCCTGGGACCGGCGCTACGGCATCGGGCCCGCCGTCCGCGCCGACGGACGCCACCGGCGCTGGAGCCCCGAGGACGTGGCCGTGCTGGAGGCGATGTGCCGGCTGACCTCGTCGGGGGTGCCGCCCGCCGAGGCTGCCCGAGCGGCCAGGGAGACGGCCGGCGCGCGCCCGCAGCCGGCCGGGACGCCCGTGGAGCCGCCGCAGCCCGCCCGGTCGAAGGCGGCCGGGACGCTCCCCCTGGGCGACGTGCGCCACGAGTGCCGGGGACTGGCCCGCGCCGCCGTCCGGCTGGACGCCCCGGCCGTCGAGGAGCTACTGACCGCCGCCGTCGACCAGTACGGCATCACCGTCGCCTGGCAGGAGGTGATGGTGCCGACGCTGCACGCCGTGGGCCGCAAGTGGGCCTCGTCCGGCGACCGTTACGTCGAGGTCGAGCACCTGCTGTCCTGGCACGTCTCCACCACCCTGCGCAGGCACACCCCGGCCCCTGTGAGCGGGCGCGACGCCTCCGCCCTCGGTCCCGTCGTCCTCGCCTGCGTCCCCGGCGAGCAGCACACCCTGCCGATCGAGGCCCTCAACGCCGCACTGGGCGAACTCCGCCTGCCCACGCGCATGTTCGGCGCCGCCGTACCGGCCGAGGCGCTCACCACCGCGGTACGGCGACTGGGACCGTCGGCCGTCGTGCTGTGGGCGCAGGCGCGCTCCACGGCCAGCCTGGCGCTGGCCCGGCACGTCGCCGGCACGCAGTGGGGCGTGAAGGGCGCCCGACGGCAGCCCCGGGTCGTCCTCGGCGGCCCCGGCTGGGCCGGTCCCTCGGCCCGCGGCATGCTCCGCCCGCCGACCCTGAAGGACGCCCTCGACCTGCTCTCCGGCACGTACGGGAGCGAGGAGACCTGACGGGCCGGGTCACCCGGGCCGCATCCGGGGACCGCGTGCGAGGGGAAGTCCTCCACACGCACGTACGACACCCCGGTGGCCGGTGACGGCCCGCCCGACTCCGAGGGGGCTCCCGATGCCCGCGCCCGCCCGTACCCCCGACGTCCTGTGATCGGCGCCGGCGTCGCCGGGCTCGGCTGACCATCGCGCCACGGGCTCGGTCCAGGGCGCGCCGGCGTCCGGAGCGCGAGCCGCCCGCGAGGTGCTGCGCGACCTGGGCCGCCACCGGGGCCCGTCGTGACCGGCCGGCACCGCGCGGCGGCCTGCCGCCCCGCCGTGTCCGCGTCTCCTCAGTCCCGCCCCCGGGCCCGTCTGAAGCGGGCGAGGCCCGCGGAGAGGTCGATGACGGGGTCGGGGTAGCCGGCGCGGGCCGGGCCGGACAGCTTCCAGGGCTCGTAAATCAACGGGCCGTCGACTGCGGCGAGTTCGGGCACCCAGCGGCGGACGTAGGCGCCGTCGGGGTCGTAACGCCGGGCCTGGGTGACGGGGTTGAGCACCCGGTGGGGGCGGGTGTCGGTGCCGGTGCCCGCCGCCCACTGCCAGTTGAGCTGGTTGTTGGCGAGGTCGCCGTCGACCAGCAGCCGCAGGAAGTGACGGGCGCCCACCCGCCAGTCGACGTACAGGGTCTTGGTGAGGAAGCTCGCGGTCAGCAGCCGGCCCCGGTTGTGCATCCAGCCCTCGTGGCGCAGCTGGCGCATCGCCGCGTCGATCAGCGGGTAGCCGGTACGGCCCTCCCGCCAGGCCTCGACGTCCTCGCGGGCGTCCTGCTCGCAGCGCCAACGGTCGCCCCGGGTGCGGTAGTCGGCGGTGGCGGCCGCGGGGCGGGCGGCCAGCACCTGGCGGTGGAAGTCCCGCCAGGCGAGCTGCCGCACGAACGCCTCGGCGCCGGGGCCGCCCACCCCGCGGGCCCGGCGCACGAGTTCGACGGGGGAGAGCGTGCCGAAGTGCAGGTGGGGGGAGAGCCGGGAGGTCGCGTCGCCGGCCAGGTCGTCGTGGCGGTCCTCGTACACCGCCACCCCGGAGCGCAGCCAGGAGGCCAGGCGCTTGCGGCCCGCCGCCTCCCCGCCGGCCGGGAGGCCCTCGGACAGCCCCGGCAGGCCGCCGCGGGAGGGGAGTTGCTCGGAGCCGACGCCTTCGGGAACGTGCACGGCGCGCGGCGGGGCGAGCACGTCCCGCAGGTGCGTGCCGGACCACCGCCGGAAGTACGGCGTGAAGACGGCGAAGTGGTCCGAGGCGGCGGGGGTGAGGGCGCCGGGCGTCACGGCCGTGGTCACCGTGTCGTGGACGTGCAGCCGCCGCCCCTCCGACTCCAGCGCGCGGCGCAGCCGCCGCTCGCGCCCATGGGCGTAGGCGCTGACGTCGCCCGCCATGTGCACCTCGTCGGCGTCGGTCTCGGTGGCCACCTTGCACACCTCCTCCACGACGTCGCCGCGGCGCACGACCAGCCGGCCGCCGCGCTCGCGCAGGCCGCGGTCGAGGTCGCGCAGGCAGTCGGCGAGGAACGCCAGCCGGTTGGGCGCGTCGAAACCGGCGTCCGTGACGCCCTGGTCGCGGACGAAGAGGGGGATCACCTCGCGGGCCTCGTTCGCGGCCCGCAGCGCGGGGTGGTCGTGCAGCCGGAGGTCGGCGGTGAACAGGACGATCGAGACGGTCATGGTGCTGCTTCCGGAGCGAGGAGGGGCGGCCCGGGGGCCGTGCGGGGGAGGGGCGGCTGCGGCCGTCAACCGCTGGGCGCGCCTTCCCGCGCGGCGACCGCGGGTGTGCGGGCGGCGGCGAGGGCGATGTTGCGGGCCATGCCGCCGAACACGACCGCGTGGAACGGGGAGACGCTCCACCAGTAGGCGTGCCCCAGCAGCCCGTGCGGATGGAACAGGGCCCGCTGCCGGTAGCGGGTGCGGCCGTCGGCGCCCGACTCGGCGTACATCTCCAGCCACGCCAGACCCGGCAGCCGCATCTCGGCGCGCAGCCGCAGCAGCCGGCCCGGTTCGATCTCCTCCACCCGCCAGAAGTCCAGCGAGTCACCGGCCCGCAGGCGCGCCGCGTCCCGCCGTCCCCGGCGCAGTCCGACCCCGCCCACGAGCCGGTCCAGCCGCCCGCGCACCGCCCAGGCCAGCGGGAAGGAGTACCAGCCGTTCTCTCCGCCGATGCCCTCGATCACCCGCCACAACGCCTCCCGTGAGGCGTCCACGACCAGCTCGCGCCGGTCGGTGTACAGACTCCCGCCCGCCCAGTCGGGGTCGGTGGGCAGCGGATCGCTGGGCGCGCCGGGCACCGACGCCGACGACCAGCGGGTGGTGACCTGAGCGTCGCGCACGCGCCGCAGGGCCAGCCGTACGGCCTCGTCGAAGCCGATCGGCCGGCCGGGACCGTCCGGCACGTACCGTGCGATGTCGTGCTCGTGGCAGACGACCTCGTGCCGCAGGGACTCCGTCAGGGGCCGTGCGATCGACGCGGGGACCGGCGTGACCAGTCCGACCCAGTGACTGGACAGACCGGGCGTGAGCACGGGCACCGGGACGATGACCCGGCGGGGCAGGCCGGCGACCGCCGCGTAGCGCAGCATCATGTCCCGGTAGGTCAGCACGTCCGGTCCGCCGATGTCGAAGGCGCGGCTGACGTCGGCCGGCATGGTGGCGCTGCCGACCAGGTAGCGCAGCACGTCGCGCACCGCCACGGGCTGGATGCGGGTGCGCACCCAGCTGGGCGTGACCATCACCGGCAGCCGTTCGGTGAGGTGGCGCAGCATCTCGAAGGAGGCGGAGCCGGAACCGATGACGACCGCCGCGCGCAGGACGGTGGCCGGCACGCCCGAGTCGAGCAGGATACGGCCCACCTCGGCCCGCGACCTGAGGTGCGGGGACAGTTCGCGCTCCGGTACGCCGGAAGGCGTCAGTCCGCCGAGGTAGACGATGCGGCGTACGCCCTGCGCACGGGCCGCCTCGCCGAAGACGCGCGCCGCCCGGCGGTCGGTCTCCTCGAAGGAGTCGCCGGTGCCCAGCGCGTGCACCAGGTAGTAGGCCACGTCGACCCCGCGCATCGCCCGCGCCACCGAGCCGGCGTCCGTGACGTCGCCCGGCACCACCTGGGCCTGTCCGGCCCAGGGATGGTCGCGCAGCTTGCCGGGGGAGCGGGCCAGACAGCGCACCTGATGGCCCGCGGCGAGCAGCTCCGGCACCAGTCTGCCGCCGACGTATCCCGTCGCCCCGGTCACCAGGCAGCGCAGGCCCTGCCGGTCGTGGTCAGCGTTCATCAGCTCCGGGTCCTTCGTGTCGGTGTCCCCCTGTGATCACTTCCCCGGATGCCGCCGTGTCGGATGCGGACGCTTCCCTGGGCTGACCGCGTGGCCATTCCGGGGTACCGGCCGGGGGAGCCGACCTGCGTTCCCTCGCCGTGCAGTTGCGCCGGATGAACGGCGAGATCAACGATCCTGGACGCCGAGGGGCCCATGACCCGGGGCCGGCTGCGCGAGCACCTCGGCCTGACCTCGGGTGCGGTGACCGCCTGCGTCGACCGGCTGGAGCGCGCGGGGCACATCCGCCCGGTGCGCGAGAGCGCCGACCGCAGGGTGGTGGCGCTGGGTGTCGACTGCGACATCTTCCTGATGTCCCGGGTGGGGGAGGAGTCCCTGCGCCACGGGGTCCGTGCGGGCGTGCTGCGCGGGTTGGCCGGGACCGGGGGAGTGATCACTCCGGCCGGTGTGGTGCTCGCGGCGGCGTTCGCCGCCCTGGGGGTGATCCCGCTCGCCTTCCTGGTGCAGATCGCCTTCATCGTCGTCGTCGGGGTGCTCCTCGACACCCTCGTGGTGCGTTCCCTGCCGGTGCCCGCGCTGATGCGCGACCTGCGTGCGGTCGTGTGGTGGCCGGGACGGCTGTGGCGGATGGGGTCCGGCACGCCCGATCTTCTGCCGGACGATCGCCGCGTACGCACATGGTGACGCCCATAAGGGGCAGCCGGAGAGGTACGGGAGCAGTTGTTCGAGATCGAGGGTTGAAAGTGGAGGTGTCTGCCGCTATGGGCGCGAAGGTGTTGGAGCGGTTTCCTGCGGGAGCTCCGCGCGGATCGTGGCCGGCGGAGGAGTACGCGGCCCAGCGCCGCGCGGAGGGTGAGCCCGCCACGGTGGTGATGGACCTCAAGTCCGACGCGTTCCTCGTGGTGATTCCGACGGGCGACGAGGACTAGGGCCCGCGCGAGGAGGCGCCCTTCAGATCTCCGCCAGCGCGTCCAGGTGCGCGCGCCGGACCTCGCTCGTCTGGCCCTGCACCAGCAGGAACAGCCCCTCGCGGGCGAGCCGTTGCGCGGGATGGTCGAGATCCATGGCGCGGCCGCCCCCGGCCACGACCGCCGCGGTCGTGGCCGCGCGCAGCACGTCGTACGCGCGTGTCTTGAGAGCCAGCCGCTCCGGGAGGCGTTCGTGCGGTACCGGGTGTGCGGCCAGGGCGTAGGCGTCGCGCCGCACCTCGTCGAGGCGGCCGCGCAGCGCCTTGGCCGGCTCCGTCTCGCCCGCGGCCTCCAGCAGCCGGATCGCGGCGGACGCCACGCCGAAGACGGCGGGAGAGGCATTGGTGTTGCGCGGCCGGTCGACGAGGGCGAACCGCTCCTGCGGAGCGCGCAGCACGACCGACTCCTCCGGCAGCCACAGCCCCTCCAGCTCCAGGGACACCGTACGGGCGGCCGTCAGCGCCGCCAGCCGCATGACCGGCGAGGGGCGCAGCCCGGGCTGCTCGCGGGCCTCGGCGAACGCGAACACGACCTCGTCGTCCTCGTTCACCCCGGCGAGCAGCATCACGTCGTTCAGACCCCAGCCGGTGTACCACGGCACCCTTCCGTCGAAGCGCCAGCCGCCGCCCCGCGCGGTCGCCCGCACCGGCACCCGGGGAAAGGCGCGGACGTGCGCGAACGCGATGCCGGCCAGCAGCCGCCCGGTGGCCAGCGAACGCAACAGCCGCTCGCACACCGGGAGTCCGGACGTGGCGAGGAGCTTGACCGGCGTGTGGTGCTGGGTCTGAACGAACCAGGTGGAGCAGCAGGCGCCGGCCAGGATCTCCTGGATCTCCCGCGCCACCGCGTCGGGGACGCCGGCACCGCCGTACTCCGTCGGCGCGCTCGTTCCCAGCAGCCCCGAGCGCCGGATCGCCTCGATATGGCTCGCGGGCACGCCCTCCCGGTCGACCCGGGTCGCGTGCGGTGCGAGGAGGTCGTCGGCGAGGGCCCGGGCCACGGACACGAGCGGATGCGGCGAGGCGGCCCCGGAGGCCGGGGCGGTCGAGGAGGTCATGAGGAGATTCTCGCGATGTCCTCGTGTGCCGTGTCGATCCGGGGGCGTGCCGTTCGTGTAGGAGGTGACAGACAGCACGACGCCAAGGAGGACGTCATGACGCACTACCTGCTCAGCGTGGTCCAGCCGGCCGACGGACAGCCCCCGTCCGAGGAGGAGCTCGGCGAGATCATGCGCAACGTACGGGCCTTCAACGACGAGCTGCGCGAGGCCGGGACCTGGGTCTTCGCCGGCGGGCTGCACGGCCCGGAGTCGGCCACCATGCTGCGCCCCTCGGGCGACGACGTGCTCGTCACCGACGGGCCGTACGCCGAGGGCAAGGAGTACCTCGGCGGGCTGTGCCTGATCGAGGCCCCGGACCTGGACGCGGCCCTGGAGTGGGGCCGCAAGGCGGTGCGGGCGACCACCCTCCCCATCGAGGTACGGCCCTTCGTGGACCAGCACTGATGCCGGCCGGCCCCGACGTGGAGGCCGTCTTCCGCGCCGAGTACGGGCGCGCGGTCTCCGTCCTCGTCCGCTTCCTCGGCGACATCGACCTCGCCGAGGAGGCGGTGCAGGACGCCTTCACCACGGCGGTGCGGACCTGGCCGCGAACCGGTGTGCCGCCGAGCCCGGCCGGCTGGATCATCACCACCGCCCGCAACCGCGCGATCGACCGGCTGCGCCGGGAGGCGAAGCGCGACGAACGGCACGCCGAGGCCGCCCTGCTGCACACCCCCGACGCACCGCCCGAGGAGGGCCCCGTGCGCGACGACCGGCTCCGCCTGATCTTCACCTGCTGCCACCCCGCCCTCGCCCCGCAGGCCCGGGTCGCCCTCACCCTGCGCCTGCTCGGCGGCCTGACCACGGCCCAGATCGCCCGCGCCTTCCTGGTGCCGGAGCCGACCATGGCCCAGCGCCTCGTCCGCGCCAAGGCCAAGATCCGCGACGCCCGGATCCCGTACCGCGTGCCCCGCGACGCCGATCTGCCGGACCGGCTCCGCGAGGTGCTGGCCGTCGTCTACCTGATCTTCAACCAGGGGTACGAGGGCACCCCGGAACTCGGCGCGGAGGCGATCCGCCTCGGCCGTCTGCTGGCCGCGCTGATGCCGGACGAGCCCGAGGTCACGGGCCTGCTCGCACTGATGCTGCTCGTGGACGCACGCCGTGCCGCCCGCCTCGACGGGCAGGGCGCGCTGGTGCCGCTGCCCGAGCAGGACCGCGCCCGGTGGGACCGCGCGCTGATCGACGAGGGACAGGAGCTCGTACGCCGCTGTCTGCGCCGCGACCGTCCGGGGCCGTACCAGATCCAGGCCGCCATCCAGGCCGTCCACAGCGACGCGCCCACCGCGCGGGCCACCGACTGGGATCAGATCCTGCGCCTGTACGACCAGCTCACGGCCCTCGCCCCGAGCCCGGTCGTGGCCCTGAACCGGGCGGTCGCCGTCGCCGAGACCGAGGGGCCGGCGCCGGCGCTCGTCCTGGTCGACGCCCTCGGCCTGGACGGCTACCACGTCTTCCACGCGGTCCGCGCCGACCTGCTGCGCCGCCTGGACCGGCCCGCCGAGGCGGTGGGCGCCTACGAGGCGGCCATCGAACGCGCGCAGAACCCGGCCGAGCGGGCCTTCCTGGAACGCCGCCGACAGGAGCTCACCCGCGCCTGACGAAGGCGGTGCTGGAGAAGCCCCTGAACTGAGGCCGCCGGTCGGCCGGCCCGCACTCTTGACTGGTACAGACCAAAGGAGTTGAGTGTGGCTCCACCCCCCACGGCGGCCGCGCCCCTTCCGGGTGCGGCCGTCGGGCCTCGGCCGGCCCGGTGACCCGTCCGGCGCGACGGCGGCAAGGGGCGATCGCGTCCCGCGACGTGGTGGAGAGATGCGGAGTTCGCTGCTCCGCGGCTCAGGGGGTGGCGTAGTCGCTTCCGTGCTGGATGGCGGTGATGACGCCCGTGAGCGGCGCCGGGAACCGGAGAGGCGGGCCGGCCGGCGCTTGCTTCATGGCGCTGGGCGGAGCCGCACGGTCCGATTGGCTGCACCACTCGGTGGGGCGCCACCGTGAGGGGCCGTCGAGACCCGGGTCGCACGGGCGGCAGCGGGCGGCCGTGAAGCGCTCGCCGCGCGCCTGTGCCACACTCCGCCGATGATCTCCGAACCGATCACCGCGGACGCCGCGGGCACCTGGACCATCGGCGACCTGACCGTCGGCCGCGTAGGCTTCGGCACGATGCGGCTGACGGGCAGTGCCGCCTTCCACCTCGGCACGCCCGGCGACCGCGGGCGCTCGCTGGCGGTGCTGCGCAGGGCGGTCGAACTCGGCGTCAACCACATCGACACCGCCGCCTTCTACTTCTCCCAGCTGCGCTCCGCGAACGAACTCGTCAACAGCGCGCTCTCCCCGTACCCGGACGACCTGCTCATCGCCGCCAAGGTCGGCCCCTTCCGCGACTGGTCGGGGGAGTGGGGCACCTCCGCCCGCCCCGACGAACTGCGCGGACACGTCGAGGAGAACCTGCGCCAACTCGGCCGCGACCACCTGGACCTGGTGTACCTGCGCCGCATGCGGCAGGACTCGATCGCCGAGCACTTCGGCGCCCTGGCCGACCTGCGCGAGGCGGGCCTGATCCGGCACCTGGGCATCTCCGGCGTCGAACCCCGCCACCTCGCCGAGGCGCAGGCCATCGCCCCGGTGGTGGCCGTGCAGAACCGCTACGGGATCGACTCGCCCGACCCGGTCACCGACGACCTCGTGCGGCTCTGCGGCGAACAGGGCATCGCGTTCGTCGCGTTCTACGCCATCGCCGGCAAGCGGGGTCCGCACGCCGCCGACGGCACCGACGACGACGAGGTGCTCGCCGTCGCCCGGGCGCACGACGCGAGCCCCGCCCAGGTCCGCATCGCCTGGACCCTCCAGCAGGGCCCGCACGTGCTCGCCATCCCCGGCACCGGCAACCCCGACCACCTCGCCGAGAACGTGGCGGCGGGCGCCCTGCGGCTCACCGAGGAGGAGCTGGCCCGGCTCAACGCCCTGCACCGCCAAGCGGATTGAGGCTCAGTCCAGCCACACTCCGTCCCGCATCAGATGCCGTCCGGGCAACTCGTGCTGCCCGTGCCACGCCTGCACGGCACGGGGGCGCACCCGGAAGAAGGCGTACGAGGCGCCGTCGTGGCGGGGATCCCAGCCGGTCTTCGCCACGAACCCGGCGACGGCCTCCTGCGGCGCCTCCCGGCCGGAGAACGTCTCCACGTCGCCGTCGACGAGCACGACGTCCTGCGTGTCCCCGAGCGCCAGGCGGGCGCGCCGCCCCTCGCGCAGGTTGCGTCCGGTGGGGTTGGTGAGCCGGGTGGCCATCCAGACCGCCTCCCCGTCCCAGGCGAACCACAGCGCGACCAGACACGGCAGCCCGTCCCGGTCCGCGGTGGCGACCCAGACGTCCGACTCCCGCTCCAGCCGGGCCAGTACGTCGCTTCTGCGCTGCTCCAGACCGCGTGGCGGCTCGGTGATCCTCATGGCCGGGACGCTACCGGCCCGGCCCGCCGCCCACCTCGGGCCGAAGCCCTACGACCACCGGCCTCCGCCTTCGCCGGAGCCGCGCTCCGCCCCGTTCCGGAGGGTGATCCGCCCCGACTGGCGCGGCCGTGGGTTTTACGTATAACCTCTCCCGTCAACCACCCCCACCGAGAGGTCCCGATGAGCCGTATCGCCCTGGTCACCCTCGTCGTCGACGACTACGACGAGGCGATCCGCTTCTACACCGAAGCCCTCGGCTTCCGCCTCGTCGAGGACACCCCCCGCCCCGACGGCTCCCGCTGGGTCGTCGTCGCGCCCGGCGCCGGGGCGCAGGGCACCGGCCTGCTGCTCGCCCGCGCCAAGAACGCGGCGCAGCGCGAGCGGATCGGCGACCAGACGGGCGGACGCGTCGGCTTCTTCCTGCACACCGACGACTTCGCCCGCGACCACGCCCGGATGCTCGCGGCGGGCGTGACCTTCCTGGAGGAGCCCCGGCACGAGCCGTACGGCTCGGTCGCCGTCTTCCAGGACCTCTACGGCAACCGCTGGGACCTGCTCCAGCCCGCCGCCTGACCATCCCGCACCCCCTGCCGAGGAAAGCAAGCCCTGCCATGACCGCGCCCCGCATCGACACCGAGACCCTGCGCCGCCTGCCCAAGGCCGTCCTGCACGACCACCTCGACGGCGGCCTGCGCCCCGCCACCGTGGTGGAACTCGCGCGGGAGGCGGGCCACACCCTGCCCACGACCGACCCCGACGAACTGGCCGCCTGGTACGTCGAGGCCGCGAACTCCGGGGACCTGGTGCGCTACATAGCCACCTTCGAGCACACCCTCGCGGTGATGCAGACCCGCGAGGGGCTGCTGCGCACGGCCGAGGAGTACGTCCTGGACCTGGCCGCCGACGGTGTCGTCTACGGCGAGGTGCGCTACGCGCCGGAGCTGATGCTCAAGGGCGGGCTGACCCTGCCCGAGGTCGTCGAGACCGTCCAGGAGGGGCTCGCGGCCGGGATGGCGAAGGCGGCGGCGGCCGGCACGCCGGTGCGGGTCGGCACCCTGCTGTGCGGCATGCGGATGTTCGACCGGGTCCGTGAGGCCGCCGACCTGGCCGTCGCCTTCCGCGACGCCGGCGTCGTCGGCTTCGACATCGCCGGCGCCGAGGACGGCTTCCCGCCCGCCGACCACCTCGACGCCTTCGAGCACCTGCGCCGCGAGAGCGTCCCGTTCACCATCCACGCCGGCGAGGCGCACGGCCTGCCCAGCATCCACCAGGCCGTGCAGGTGTGCGGCGCCCAGCGCATCGGACACGGGGTGCGCCTCACGGACGACATCGTCGACGGCAAGCTCGGCCGTCTCGCCGGCTGGGTCCGCGACCGCCGCATCGCCCTGGAGATGTGCCCCACCTCCAACCTCCAGACCGGCGCGGCGACCTCGATCGCGGAGCACCCGATCACGGCCCTGAAGGACCTCGGCTTCCGCGTCACCCTGAACACCGACAACCGCCTGGTGTCCGGTACGACGATGACGCGTGAGATGTCCCTGCTGGTGGAGTCGGCGGGCTGGACGGCCGAGGACCTGCGCACGGTCACGGTCAACGCTGTGAAGAGCGCGTTCATCCCGTTCGACGAGCGCAGGTCCCTGATCGAGGACGTGGTCCTGCCGGGTTACGCGGCCGTGCTCTGAAGCAGCCCGCGGACGTAGGCGGCCTGTCCGACGTGCTGGAGGTCGTCGGACAGGACGCTGACCAGGCGCACGCCGAGGGTGACCGGCGGGTCCCAGCGCTCGTCGACGACGCGCTGAAGATCGTCGGCGGCGAGGTCGCCGAGGACGCCGAGGGTCTGCTCGTGTACGGCGTCGTAGTAGCCGGTCAGCAGGTCTGCGGAGTCGACCTGCACCTTGGCGACCTTGGCGGCACTGTGGCCGTAGCCGGTGTCGTGGCTCGGCAGGTCCAGTCCGAACCGTTTGTGCCAGTCCTGGGTGAGCCACACCTGGTCCAGCCCGAAGGCGTCGGCGACGTGGTCGTCCTGGACGCGGGTGAGATGCCAGACGAGCCAGGCGATGGAGTTGGCGTCGGGGGAGGGGCGGGCGGTCAGGGCGTCGGGGCCGAGGCCCTCGACGACGGCGTGGACTTCTTCCTGGATGCGGCCGTACCCGTCGATGAGGATGTCCTTCGCATGCATACGTCCACCATCGCTCATCGCCGTCCCTCACGCGTCCGGAATCCAGCTTCCGTGGAAGCCCAGCGGCACCCGCCCCGGCAGATGGACGCGCGCCACCGGCTCGCCGGTGAAGTCCTGCGCCGCGAGGATCACCAGGTCGGCCGCGCCGCGGTCCGGATCGTGGACGTAGGCGATCGCGTAGCCGTCGTCCTCCTCCCGCGCACCGTCGGCCGGGACGAAGACCGCCTCGCCCGCCGCGGCGCCCTTCGGCAGCCGGTGGACCTGCGTGGTGCCGCGGCACAGGTCGTGCTTGATGAGGGCGTTGGAGAAGGCCCGGTCGGGCGGGTTCGTGTCGGGCGCGAGGTAGGCCAGGGTCATGTCGGCGGCGGCCGCGGTGTAGGCGTAGCGGTGCCGGCGGGAGACCAACGGCTCGTGGATGCGCGGGAATTCCTGCGGCCGGTCGTCGAGGGTCCGGGTGCGCACGCGGCCGTGGGCGGGATCGATGGTCCAGCGTTGCACGGAGGCGGTGCCCGTCGCGGCGGGGCCGTCGCTGCCGCGGCCCGCGACGTAGAAGGGCGCCGGGTAGCTGGTGAGGTCGACGACGACGGACGAGCCCTCGTCGTAGGCGTTGAGGGTGTGCGAGTAGTAGACCGGGTCCGTCTCGAACCACCGCACCGGACCGCCCGCCCGGGGCAGCAGGCCGACGCGCATCGGGTGCTCGGTGTTCCACACGTACGGCACCAGGTCGCCCCGTTCCGCCGCCGCGGGATCGAAGGTGACGGGCATGTCGAAGATCACGACGTAGGTCTCGGTGAGCGCGAAGTCGTGCATCATCGGCCCGTCCGTCACCGGGACGCGCGTGGTGCGCACGAGCCGGCCCGTGTGGTCGACGACGTGGTGGCGCACGTGGTCCCAGGTGGGGTAGTAGGCGACGGCGTGCAACTCGTCCGCCACCGCGTCGAACTTGGTGTGCGCGGTGAAGGCGCCCTCCAGGGTGCCCCGGAAGTCGTACGGCCCCACCGTGCCGAGTTCGTGGTCCAGTTCGTACGGCAGCGGGCCGCTCTCCTGGAGCGCCAGGATCCGTCCGCGGTAGGGGATCACGTGGGTGTTGCAGGGGAAGTCGTCCGGCGGGACGGGGCCCGGGTAGGGCTCGCCGAGCTTGCCCGCCACCTGGGAGGAGCGCACCCAGCGGTTGCGGTACCACTCGGCCCGGCCCTCGCGCAGCCGGACGCCGTGCACCATGCCCTCGCCGAGCATCCAGTGATGGGCGCGCGGGTCCTCCAGGCCGAGGACGTTGGGGCCGTTGCGCAGGTAACGGCCGTTCAGCTCCCGCGGGATGCGGCCGGTGACCGGCAGGTCGAAGGCGGTCAGCTCCTCGGTGACGGGCTCGAAGGCCCCTTCCAGGAACGGAAAGCGCTGCGTCGTGGCGCCCCGAGCGGTGGCCGCCGCCTGCCCGGCTCCCGTCGCGACCAGTCCGCCGGCCGCCGCCAGGGCCGCCGTGCCGCGCAGCACTCCGCGCCGTGTGTGGTCCGTCATCTCCCGTACTCCTTGCCGCAGTCGTCGTGAAGGACGGTCACGAGTCTGCGGGGGGAGACGGCCGGGGTCAGGAGGGCTGGGCCCCGTCCGGGGGTGGTGCCAGGCCCCCTGTTTCCAGGACCGCGGGGTCGTCGAGGCCGGTCGTCTCCAGCAGGGCCATCAGCGCCCGCGCCGCCGGGCTGGTCGCCTGGGGCGGGGGCAGCAGGGCCACGGTCTCGTAGACGGTCTCGCCGGTGCCCTTCACGGGCAGGGCGGTCAGGGCCTCGCGCTTGTGCCGGAAGTGCCGCGGTACGACGGCGATGCCGAGGTTCTCGTCCACCAGGTCCAGCAGGCTGTGCACGTCGTTCACCTCCAGCGCGACGGTGCGGCGCACCCCGGCGGCGGCGAAGGCCGCGTCGGTGGTGCGGCGCGGTCCCCAGTCCGGGTGGAAGTCGACGAACACCTCCGCGCCGAGATCCTCCGGCGTCACGGCCGCACCGGCCCGCGACAGCCGGTGACTGGGGTGGCACAGCGCCGTCATCGGCTCGCCGGTCAGCGAGACCGAGCGCAGCTGGTCGGTGTCCGCCTGCGTCCGGTAGGCGAAGGCCAGGTCCAGCCGCCCCGCCGCGACCTCCTCCGCGAGCTCTCCCGAACCCGCCTGCCGCAGCCGGATCTCCACGTCCGGGTGACGCCGGCGGAACGCGGCGAGCAGCCCGGCGACATGGACCCCGGCGATGCACTGCTCGGTGCCCAGCGACAGCGTGCCGCGCAGCACGCCCTGCACGGCCGCCACCGCCTCGTGCGCCGCCCGCACCTGGGCCAGGATCCGCTCCGCCTCGCCGAGCAGCGCCCGCCCGGCCTCCGTGAGCGTCACCCGGCGGGTGGTGCGCACGAACAGCGGCGTCTGCAACTCCCGCTCCAGCGCCCGGATCGAGGCCGACAGACCGGACTGGGAGACCATCAGCCGCTCGGCCGCGCGCGTGAAGTGCTGGTCCTCCGCCACCGCGACGAAGTGCTGGAGGTGACGCAGTTCCATCGGGCCTTCTCTCGGGTCGCTCGGGCCCTCCCATGGTAGGCAGCCGGACCCCGGCCGGATCCCACCCCTCAAACGCAGGCTTTCTTGCGCTAGGAGCACACCCGCAGGAGACTTGTTGACGCAAGGGAAACTGCGTTAGCAGGAGGTGATCCCATGCTCTTCCCCGCAGGCTTCTGGGTGGTCTTCACCCTCGTCGTCCTGGCCGGGCTGGCCGCCACCACCGTGGCGGCGGTGCTGGTCTCCACCCTCACGTCCCGCCCGGCGCGGCAGCCGTCCGCCGGCGTGCTGCCCTTCCCCCGCCCCGCCCGGCACGACCACCCCAAGGCGAGCTGACACCACCGGCCGGAGGGGTCGCGGACGGCGCGCGGTGAGCTACGTTGACGAGGTGTCCGCCCCCAGCCGTCCCCGAGCCCGCAGACCCGGCGGCCGCAGCGCCCGGGTCCGCGCCGCCGTCCTGGCGGCGACCGTCGACGTGCTGCTGGAGGGCGGCGTCGACGCCCTGTCGATCGGCGAGGTGGCCCGCCGCGCCGGGGTGCACGAGACCTCCGTCTACCGGCGCTGGGGCACCAGGACCAACCTCGCGCTGGACGCGGTGCTCGACCGCACCCGGACGGAGGTGCCGGTGCCGGACACGGGCGCCCTGCGCACGGACCTGAAGGCGCTGCTGCACGGGGCCGCCGCGTTCGCCCGCACCCCGCTCGGCGAGCTGCTGGTGCGGCTGGCGGTCCGGGAGGACACCAGCGAGTACGAGGAGGCCCGCGCCCGGTTCTGGGACCACCGCTTCGCCGCCGGATCGGCCGTCCTCTCCCGCGCCGCACAGCGCGGCGAACTGCGTCCCGGCGTCGACCACCGCCTCGCCTTCGAGGCGCTCATGGGCCCGGTGCACATGCGCCTGCTGCTGACCCGGGAGCCACTGGACGACGCCTTCCTGGACGGCGTGGTCGACCTGGTCCTCGCCGGCATCGCACCGGCCGCGGACCCGGCGGAGCGCATTGAGAAACCGCCCCGCTGAATCCCATCGCATTCTCCTGTTGGACCACTGCCCGCAGGTCACGACAGAGTGGGGTGCGGTGCCCTGGAACCGGCACCTCGTGTACCAACCCCTCTGGAGTCGCGTTGTACACCGCACACCCCGACCGTTACGCGGACATGCCCTACCGGCGCACCGGACGCAGCGGCCTGAAGCTCCCCGCGATCTCGCTCGGCCTGTGGCACAACTTCGGGCCCGACCGCCCCGTCGAGACCCAGCGCGCCATCCTGCGCCGCGCCTTCGACCTCGGCGTCACCCACTTCGACCTCGCCAACAACTACGGCCCCCCGCCCGGCGCCGCCGAGTCCGCCTTCGGCGAGGCGCTCAAGGCCGACTTCGCCGGACACCGCGACGAGCTGATCGTCTCCACCAAGGCCGGCTACCTGATGTGGCCCGGCCCGTACGGCGAGTGGGGCTCCCGCAAGTACCTGATGTCCTCGCTCGACCAGAGCCTGAAGCGCATGGGCCTGGACTACGTCGACATCTTCTACTCGCACCGCCCCGACCCGGAGACTCCCCTGGAGGAGACGATGGGCGCCCTGCACTCGGCCGTCCAGCAGGGCAAGGCGCTCTACGTCGGCATCTCCAACTACTCGGCGCAGCAGACCCGCGAGGCCGCCCGCATCCTCGGCGAGCTGGGCACCCCGCTGCTGATCCACCAGCCCCGGTACTCGATGCTGGACCGCCGCCCCGAGGACGAGGGGCTGCTGGACGCCCTCGACGAGCTCCAGGTCGGCTCCATCGTCTTCTCCCCGCTGGAGCAGGGCCTGCTCTCCGCCCGCTACCTCGACGGCATCCCCGAGGACTCGCGCGCGGCGAGCGACAGCCCCTTCCTCAACTCGGACGCGGTCACCGAGGAGCTGGTGGGCCGGCTGCGCGCCCTCGACGGCATCGCCAAGGAGCGCGGCCAGACCCTCGCCCAGCTGGCCCTCGCCTGGGTGCTGCGCGGCGGCCGGGTGACCTCCGCGCTGGTCGGCGCGAGCAGCCCGCAGCAGATCGAGGACAGCGTCGCGGCCACCCGCGGGCTGGACTTCGACGCCGAGGAGCTGGCCCGCATTGACGCGATCGTCAGGCCGTAAGCCGCTCGCTGACCTCCCAGAGGCGGGCCGCCGCCTCTGGGTCGACGGCTCGCGGCAGCACACCGGGCGTCCGCTCGCTCTCGTACCAGGCGGCCTCGGTCCCGGGCGTCACCAGCGGACTGATGTCGCAGTTCTCGCAGAACACGCCGCCGAGACCGGCGAGCTGCGGGCTGGTCGCGCACCAGACGCTGGTGGCCGCGCCCTGCGGCACGGTCTTCCACTGCCGCCCGGGATCGATGATCGGCCTGCCGTCCTGGTCGACCGTGCCCGAGGCCCGGACGACGTGCGGGTCGACGTGCCTGATCAGGCCGGTGTCGATGATGATCCCGGGATGCACGGAGAAGGCCCGCACGCCGTCGGCCCGGCCGCGCCGGTCCAGCTCCACGGCGAAGAGCGCGTTGGCGGTCTTGGACTGCCCGTAGGCGACGAACGGCTCGTAGGGGCGGCGCTCGAAGTGCAGGTCGTCGAAGTCGACGCCGCCGAAGCGGATGCCCCGCGACGACACCGCCACCACCCGCGCGCCGCCCGCCGCCACCAGCGCCGGCCACAGCCGGGCCGTCAGCTGGAAGTGCCCGAGGTGGTTCGTGGCGAACTGCGCCTCGTACCCCCGCGCGTCCCGCGTCAGCGGAGTCGCCATGATCCCGGCGCTGTTGACCAGGATGTGCAGCGGACGCCCCGAGGCCAGGAACTTCTCCGCGAAGGCGTCGACGGAGGCCGGGTCCATGAGGTCCAGATGCTCGACCTCGGCTCCGGGCACGTCCCGCAGGGCGCCGCGCGCCCGCTCCGGGTCGCGCGCCGGAACGACGACCTCGGCGCCGGCGGAACGCAGCACCCGGGCGGTCTCCAGACCGAGACCCGACGAGCCGCCGGTGACGAGGGCGACCCTGCCGGTCAGGTCGGAGCCCCGGATCACCTCCTCGGCGGTGGAGGCGGCGCCGAAGCCGGAACCCAGGGGACGCTGTGCGGTGGTCATGGCTGTGTACTCCTCGCTGTGAGCCGTCCTCGCCACCGTAGATCCGCCCGGCCGTACGATGAATGCTTGAGAGTCCGGGGTACTTGCGCGATAGTTCGGCCATGCCCTCCGATCTCGTGGACCCCCTGTCCGACGCCCTGGCCGTGGCCGACGCTCGCAGTGCCCTCTCCGGCGGGTTCACGGCCGGCGGTTCCTGGGCCATCAGGCTGCGCGGGCGGGACCGGCTGAAGGTCGTCGCGGTGGTGCGCGGCGGCTGTCTGCTGACCTGTGAGGACGGCGGGGAGCCGGTGCCGCTGGCCGAGGGGGACGTCGTCGTCTCCGACGGCGGACGGCCGTACGTGCTGTGCAGTGCCCCCGGGGTGGCGCCGGTGGACTCGGGGGAGGTGCCCGTGGACCCCGGCAGCCGGATGGCCCGGCTCGGCGACGGCCCGGACGAGGACGTCGTCTGCGTCTCGGGGCACATCGACCTCAGCCGGGACAGCGGCGACCTGCTGCGGAGCGCGCTGCCCGAGCTGGTGCACGTGCGGGGCGACGCGCCCGAGGCGACGGTGCTGCGCTGGCTGACCGGCCAGCTGCTGGGGGAGATGAGGACGGTGCGGGCCGGGTCCGCCTTCGCCTGCGACCAGTTGGCCCAGCTGCTCTTCGTGCAGGTGCTGCGGGTCTGCCTCACCGAGGCCGACGGGCTGCCGCCGGGCTGGCTGCGGGCGCTGGCCGACGAGCGTCTCGCCCCGGCGCTCAGGCTGATGCACGGCGACCCCGCCCACCCCTGGCAGCTGGCGGAACTCGCCCGGGCCGCCGCGATGTCGCGGACCACCTTCGCCGTACGGTTCAAGGAGGCGGCCGGGGTGCCGCCGCTGACGTATCTGCTCAACTGGCGCATGAGCCTGGCCGCCCGTGCCCTGCGGCAGGACACGGCCCCGGTCGCGGCACTCGCGCGGGCGGTCGGCTACACCTCCGAAAGCGCCTTCAGCAACGCCTTCAAGCGGACCGTCGGCATCGCGCCCAGGCGCTACCGGGAAGCGGCCGGGAGCTGAGCCGCCAACGCGCCGCCCGGGGGCGCCGGGCGGCGCTCGTCACGCTCCCGCGGGCACCCGGTCGAGGAAACCGAGCACCGAGCGGATACGGCCGTCGGCGTCCAGGGTGATCACGTCCGACCCGGCGACCGGTGCGGTGCCGTCCGCCTCGCTCACCAGCTCCCAGGAGAAGCGGGCCGTGTCGTGGTGGCCGTCCACGGCCCCCGTCAGCCGGAAGGCGAACCCCGGGAACTGCTCGTGCGCCGCGGCGATCACGGCCGCGATCGGCCCGTGCCCGCCGACGTCGGCCAGGGGGTCGGTGTACGCGCCGTCCGCGGACCAGGCGGCGGCGACGGCCTTCGCCCGCCGCTCGGGCTCGCGCTCGTTCCACGCCTCGAAGTAACGGGCGACGGCGCTTTCGTAACGGTTCGTGTTCGCGGACATGGGTGATCGACCTCCGGCAAGGGGGTAAGTGCTGGTCAGGTCCCGGATCCCGGTCCCGGCGACCCGGTGGGACCACCTTGCCCGCGGCCCGGCGCGGCGTCGATTACTCCTCGGGTAAGGGCGACGCCCGCCGGATTTCGGCCAACAACGCCTGTGAATATGCCAGGAGAGTGGCCGGAAAGTCATGGTGACAGTGTTTCAGTAGTGAACATACTCAGTCTCAGGGACTTCACACGGAGCGAAGAAACGATCACGCACCGCACATGAGCCGTACCGAAGGAGAGGTCTGCCGACAGGCTAACGACGCGCGACGGGGGATCGACCATGCACGACGAATTCCTGTGCCATGTCACCGCATACGGTATCTGCGGCGGGCAGCGCATCGGAGTGCCCCTGGGCACCTACCGGGCCCCCACCCTCGCCCTCGCCCTGTGGTGGCTGCGTGACCGCGCCAACTGGATCGCCGACCGATTAGACCCGCAGCCCGAGGCCGCGCACTTCCCCCCGAGCGCCCTGGTCCCGGTCGCCGACACGGTGGCCGACGTCCCCGCCATCCTGCGCCTGTGGTGCGCCGACGTGACCCAACAGGAGCTGGTCGCCGACGAGCTGGCCGCCGGCCGGCTGGTGCGGGTCGCACTGTGCGACGACACCACCGAGTACGAACTGCTCGCCGAGTCCGTCGACGCGCTGCGCATGCAGCGGACGATCCCGGCCCTGGTCCTGCCGGTCGGCTGACCGCCCGGCCCCGGCGCTCCCGCGCCGGGCGCCCAAACGGACGAATCGGTAGAATTCTGCGCATGTCAGAGCGGCATGTGGCGCCGACCGCGCCCGAACTCGTCCTGGAGACCGACGCGGGCTCCACGGTGATGATCCCGGGCCACGACTACCACGTCGGCCGCGACCCCCTCTGCGACATCGTCCTCGACGACGCCCGCGTCTCCTGGCACCACGCGGTGCTGCGCCCCGAGGCCGGCCACTGGACGATCGAGGACGAGCACAGCACCAACGGCACCTACGCCGACGGCCGCCGCATCCACGAGTGGGGGGTGGGTCCGGGCAGCGAGATCCGCTTCGGCAGCCCCTCCGACGGCCCCCGCGCCGTGCTCCTCGGCCTGCCGCCCGCGCTCCCCGAGCGGCCCTCCGCGGTCTCGATGCCCGGCCTGACCGGGACCTTCCGGCAGCCCACCACCGTACGGCCGCTGCCCGCCCGCACCGTCCGCATCGGCCGCGCGCCGGACAACGACCTCGTCATCGACGACCTGGTCGTCTCCCGCCACCACGCCGAACTGCGCGCCCTGCCCGACGGCGGCCACGAGATCGCCGACCTCGGCAGCCACAACGGCACCTTCCTCAACGGCGCGCCCGTCACCGCCGCCCCGATCGGCCCCGGCGACGTCGTCGGCATCGGCCACTCCGCGCTCTGCCTCGTCGGCGACCAGCTGCAGGAGTACGTCGACACCGGCGAGGTCTCCCTCGACGTCCAGGACCTCGCGGTCGCCGTCGACCACGGGCGCAGGACGCTGCTGGACCACGTGTCGTTCCCGGTGGGGGAGAAGTGCCTGCTCGCCGTCGTCGGACCGAGCGGCGCCGGCAAGTCCACGCTCCTGAACGCCCTCACCGGCCAGCGGCCCGCCGACCACGGCACCGTCCTGTACGACGGCCGCGACCTCTACCGCGACTACGCCGAGTTGCGCCAGCGCATCGGACTGGTCCCGCAGGACGACATCCTGCACGCCCAGCTCACCGTGCGCAGCGCCCTGTCCTACGCCGCCGAACTGCGCTTCCCGCAGGACACCGCGAAGGCCGAGCGACAGGCCAGGGTGGACGAGGTGATCGGCGAACTGGGCCTGGAGCAGCGCGCCGGCCAGCCCGTGCACAGCCTCTCGGGCGGCCAGCGCAAACGCGTCAGCGTCGCCCTGGAGCTGCTGACCAAGCCGTCGCTGCTCTTCCTCGACGAGCCGACCTCGGGCCTGGACCCGGGCATGGACCGCTCGGTGATGCACATGCTGCGCGGCCTCGCCGACGACGGCCGCACCGTCATCGTCGTCACCCACAGCGTGCTCAGCCTGGACGTGTGCGACCGGCTCCTCGTCCTCGCCCCCGGCGGCCGGGTCGCCTACTACGGCCCGCCCGGGGACGCCCTCGCCTTCTTCGGCTTCGAGCAGTGGCCGGAGGCCTTCGAGTCCTTCGAACGGGACCGCGAGCGGGACTGGGCGGGCGACTTCGCGCTCTCGCCCTTCCACCGCCAGTACGTCACCAACGCCACCGCCCAGCCCCGCGTGCCCCGCTCCGGACCGGTCGTCATCACCCCGCCCGCCCGGCCCCGCAGCCGGGGCGCCCAGCTCGGCACGCTGGTGCGCCGCTACGGCACCGCCCTCGCCGCCGACCGCACCTTCCTCGCCATCATGATCGCCCTGCCGTTCGTGATGGGCGCCATGGCACGGGCCCTCGCCGGCAGCCGGCTCACCCAGGAGACGGCGATGAACGCGCTGCTCATCCTGTGCGTCGGCGGCGTGCTGACCGGCGCGGCCAACGCCGTGCGGGAACTGGTGAAGGAACGCACCATCTACCGGCGGGAGCGGGCCGTGGGCCTGTCCAGATCGGCGTACCTGATGTCGAAGGTCGTCGTCCTGGGCACGGTCACCGTGCTGCAGGCGGTGGTGCTGACCCTCGTGGCGCTGCTCGGGGTGGACCTCAACGCGCCCGGAGGCAAGGGCGTGTTGATGCCGCCGCTGGTCGAAATCACCGTCGCCGTGGCCTTGCTGGCGTTCACGGCGATGATGCTCGGTCTGCTGGTCTCCGCGCTGGTGCGCAAGGAGGAGGTGACGATGCCGCTGCTGGTGCTGCTCGCCATCGTCCAAGTGGTCTTCTGCGGCGCGCTGCTGAAGCTGCACGGCGTGCCCGGCCTGGAGCAGCTGTCCTGGCTGGTGCCCTCGCGCTGGGCCCTGGGCGCGATGGCCGGCACGGTGGGGCTGGCGCGCATCGTGCCCGGCGAGCTGACGGCCGACCCGCTGTTCCGGCACTCCGCCGGGGTGTGGCTGCTGAACATCGCCATGCTGCTGGTGCTGTCGGCGGTCTTCGGATTCGCCGTCTCCCGGCTGCTGCGCCGGCACGAACCCGCCGTGATGCGGAAGTAGCCGCCGATGACCGCGCCCGGCTTCCGGCCCACCCACGTCGTCCCCCGGCACGGCATGCCCGCCTGGGAGACCCCCGACCCCGCCCGGCCCACCGTGCCCCTGGACCCGCTGCTGCCGGTCCAGCTCGTCGAGCGGCGCGGCGACTGGGGGCACGTCGTGTGCGCCAACGGCTGGTCGGCCTGGGTCGACGGCCGCTACCTGGTCGCCGTCCCCGACGACCCGCCCGCGGCCGGCGGCCCCCTCGCCGGCGCCGACGACCCGCGCCCCCTGCTCGCCCGTGCCGAACAGGCCCTCGCCCGCTACCGGGGCGCCGTCGAGGAGCTCGCCGCCGGCACCCTCGACGGCGAGTCCTTCCGCGGCCGCACCCGCGGACTGCGCATCGGCGTCGTCGTCGACGGCGAGTCGCTGTGGCTGTACGACACCGAGCACGGGCGGTGGGTCCACGCGGACGGGCGGCGCCTGAGCACCTACGCCGCCGACGAGGAGCCGCGCGCCGCCGCGCACCCCGGCCACGCCCCCACCCAGGTCGTGACCCCCGATGGCCCGTGACACCAGCCTCTTCTCCGGCCGCCCCTCCGAACTGGTCGGCCGGCAGGTGGCCGGCTACCGCATCGAGCGCGAGATCGGCCGGGGCGGCATGGCCGTCGTCTACCGGGCCCGCGACCTGCGCCTGGAACGCACCGTCGCCCTGAAGCTGCTCGCCCCGGAACTCGCCCGCAACGACACCTTCCGGCTGCGCTTCACCCACGAGTCCCGGGCGGCGGCCGCGATCGACCACCCGCACATCGTGCCCGTCTTCGAGGCCGGGGAGACGGACGGCGTGCTGTACATCGCCATGCGCTACGTCGACGGCAGCGACCTGCGCCATCTCCTCGACCGGCGCGGCCCGCTGCCCGCGGTGACGGCCCTGCGCATCGCCGCGCAGGTCGCCTCCGCGCTGGATGCCGCCCACGAGCACGGGCTGGTGCACCGGGACGTCAAGCCCGGCAACATCCTCATCGCCCGCGGCACCGACAGCGACCACCCCGAACACGCGTATCTCACCGACTTCGGCCTGACCAAGAAGTCGCTGTCGCTGACCGGCTTCACGACCGTCGGCCAGTTCGTCGGCACCCTCGACTACGTCGCCCCCGAGCAGATCTCCGGCCGCCCGGTCGACGCGCGCTGCGACGTCTACGGGTTCGCCTGCGTCGTCCACGAGACCCTCGCCGGGCACCCGCCCTTCCGGCGCGACGACGACATGGCCCTGCTGTGGGCCCACCAGTACGACCAGCCGCCCCCGCTGACCGAGGCCCGGCCCGACCTCAGCCCCCGGGCCGACGCCGTGTTCGCCCGGGCCCTCGCCAAGAGCCCCGACGACCGTCACGACTCCTGCCTGGCCTTCGTCACCGACCTGCGCGCCGCCCTGACCGGCGGGGCGCCGGCCGCCCATCCGCCGACCGAGGTGGCTGTGCCGGTGGCGGGCACCGGCCCCGTGGCGCCGCCCCGCTGGGCCCGGCCCGCCTTCGGCCGACGGCCCTAGAGGACGCTCTCGCCGCGGCGCCGTACCGGCCCGGCCAGCAGGGCGCCGAGGAACCCGGCCACCAGGCCCCACAGCAGGGCGAGGCCCAGCGCCGTCCAGATCCTCGGCGTGAGGAACAGGGTGCCGGACAGGCCGCCGCCGAGGTCGCCGACGCCGAGCACCGACAGACCGTAGTGGGCGGAGATCCGGCCCGTCAGACAGATCATGAGCACCGTCGCCGCCAGCGCGAGGGCCATGTGCAGGGCGTGCTGCCAGGCGCGCACCCGGGCCGGTGAGCGGACCGCCATCACGAAGGCGGCGCCCAGCAGCAGTACGGCGGCCACGGCCACCAGCCACCAGGCGCGGCCGTCGTGCTCGGCGAGGGTGCCCACGTTCAGCGTGGCGGTGTCCTTGGTGCGCAGCACCTCGTCCAGGACGTGCGGCATGGGCAGCCCGAAGGGGCCGGTCACCCGGCCGGTCCAGGTCGCCCCCATCCCCAGCGTCAGCGCGAGCCACACCAGGTTCGGCAGTCCCAGCAGCAGCACGGCGAGGGTCTGCGCGACGTGGCCGCGGGTCGCCGCCACCACCAGTCCGATGACGACGCCGAGACCGACGTAGGCCAGCAGCAGGGCCACCATGGCGTACGCGGCGGGCCGCACTGACTCCTGGAAGCGCAGCAGCCGGCCCGGCAGCGGCGCCCCGCGCGCCACCAGCAGCGCCAGCACCAGCACCCCGGCCAGCCACAGCAGACCGAACAGGAGGGTCTGCGGCACGTTCGTGGTGAAGCCGACCTCCGGAGTGACGCCGAAGAGGTCGCCGAGGTCCGAGAGGGTGCCGTCGCCGAGGGAGAGGGTGAAGGTCTGGCGGGCACCGAAGGCCAGGCCGAGCAGGGCGAGCAGCCACAGGACGGCGACCTGGGCCGCCCACCCGGCCAGTTCCGCCGCCCCCGCGACCGCCCGGTGCCGCAGCGGGCGCAGGAAGCCGGCGGCGAGGACGAGGGCGCCGGCCAGCGTGACGGCCAGCGGGACGACGGTCAGCCCGGCGCGCGTGTCGGCGAGCGCGCCGGCGTTCCCGGAGAGTTCGATCGTGCCGCCGACGGCCGTGACCACGGTGGCCGCCACCACCCGGGGAAAGGCGCCCTGCGGCAGATCGCCCGCCCCGGCCGCCCACAGCCCGAGGGCGGCCACCCCTCCCATGACGAGCAGCGTCGCCAGCCCCGCGCCGAGGGCCTGCACCCAGCCATGGCGGGCCACGCCCAGGTCGGAGAGGGTTCGCGCACTCACCCTTGCCACGCTAAGCAGCGCCCGCGCACCCCGCCCGCCGGGAGGGCCGTACGCGTCCGCTTGCGAGCCGCGCGGGATCAGAGCACACAATGGGGGATAAGTCGATAAAGCGGCTCAACTCGGGGCAAGCCGCAGGTAACCACGTCGGGAAGAAGAGCCGTGAGCGTCGAACCGCCGTCGTCAGGCCGCCCCACAGGACCCCCCTCCGGACCGTTGTCCGGCCCTTCCCAGCCGCCCACGGGGCCGCCCTCCGAGCCCCCGGGCGGCGGCGGCGACGCCCCCGCGCCGCAGCCCGGGCGCCCCTGGTGGAAGTCCGCGCCCCGCGTCGCGGTCCTCACCACCGCGGTCGTGGCCGCCGTCGTCCTGGCGGTGGTGTTCACCCGCTCCGGCGGCGGCTCCGGCACCAGCGGCGGCGGCGAGGTCTTCCTGCAGGCCGCGGCCAAGACGGGCCCGGACCCGTTCACCGGCTCCACGGCCACCGACAGCTCCGCCCCGCCCGTCTCCGCCTCCCCCACGGTCTCCGCGCCGGCCAACGCGGTCCGCGGGGTCGACGGCGGCGCCGCGGGCCTGTACGGCGGCACCCGCAACGTCTCCAGCTGCGACGTCGAGAAGCAGATCAAGGCCCTGCGGGCGGATGCCGCCAAGAACCAGGCGTTCGCCTCGGTCGCCGGCGTCCAGCCCGCCGAGGTCCCCGCCTACCTGCGGGCCCTGACCCCCGTACAACTGCGCATGGACACCCGCGTCACCAACCACGGCTACCGCGACGGCGCCGCCACCAGCTACCAGGCCGTGCTCCAGGCCGGCACGGCCGTCCTCGTCGACGGCCACGGCGTGCCCCGCGTGCGCTGCGCCTGCGGCAACCCGCTGACCCCGCCCGTCGCCCAGCGCACCACGCCGAAGCCGACCGGCGACTCGTGGCCGGGCTACAGCGCCACGAACGTCGTCTTCGTCAACCCCGCCCCGCAGATCATCAACGTCTTCGTCCTGTACGACCCGGACCACGACGCGTGGATCTCCCGCCACCGCGGCGACACCGGGCACCACGACAAGCCGGCCCGGCCGCCGGCGTCGCCTTCGCCGTCGGTGAGCGTCTCCAGCCCGACGTCGTCGCCCTCGTCGCCGTCACCGTGCGCCTCCGCGCCCTCCGGCAGCAGCAAGGCGCCCGGTGGCTCCGCGAAGCCGTGCCCGCCGACCTCGACCGCCCCGTCGTCGCCGGGGACGAGTACGTCCTCCTCGCACCCGCCGACCCCGCCGCCGCCCTCGCCTCCGTCGCCCGGGCCCTCGACACCGCAGCCCCCGCCCGCCTCGGACAGCACCACCGTCAGCGCCCCGGGATCGCCGGGCACGTCACCGGCGGTGTGACCCGTCCGGCTCTGTCGGGGGACTGCGGCGCGCGGCTCGGGGTACGAGCACTGGTGCACCATCGACCGGCGCGGCCGGCTTCCGAGAGAGAAACGCATGATCGACCACGTAGGCGGGGCAGTGATCCGGACTGGTTTCGACGTGCCCGTGGAACCGCTGCGGCGGGCGGCGCACTACAGCGGTGAACCGGGATGCATCGCCGAGGCGCGCGCCTTCGCCGCGGACTTCGTCGAACGGCTCAGGACCGAGTGGGGCACCGAGATCGCGGGCCGCGCCGAGGACGAGCTGCTGCTGGTCGTCAGTGAGCTGGTCACCAACGCCGACCGGCACAGCAACGGGCCGTACATCCTGGAGCTGGAAGGCACGGAGACCACGGTGACGGTCTGCGTCTACGACAGCAGCGAGGCCCTGCCGCGCCGGTTTCCGCGCGATCCGGAGCGGATCGGACGGCACGGGCTGGAGATAGTCCATGTGCTGGCGGAGCGGGTCACCGTGGAGCGGGTGCCGGTCGGCAAGAGAGTGAGCGCCGTCGTACGGCTGGGCAACGCGTGACCGCCGAAGCCGTCCCCGCAGGCGGCCCCGGCGGTGCCGGTCGCGCGTGCCTGTCCCTCACGCGCAGCCGAGTTCGCCCAGCATTCCCTCCCGCAGCCGCGCGATGATCCGCTTGATCAGCCGGGAGACGTGCATCTGCGAGCAGCCGAGCCGTTCGCCGATCTCGGCCTGCGTGGCCTCCTCGACGAACCGCATGTGGATGATCTGCCGGTCCCGTTCGTCCAGCTCGGCCATGAGCGGGGCGAGCGAGTGGAAGTCCTCGACGAGCCGCAGCCCGTCCTCCTCCACGCCGATGAAGTCGGCCAGGACCGCCTCGCCGCCCTCCGGGCCGTCGCCGGTCAGCGCCGCGTCCAGCGACGAGGAGTTGTAGCCGTTGGCGGCGATCTGCGCCTCGACGACCTCGGTCTCGGGGATGTTCATCAGCGTGGCCAGCTCGGCGACCGTGGGCTCCCGGTCCAGCCGGCTGGCGAGTTCCTCGCGGGCCTTGGCCAGCTCCACCCGCAGCTCCTGCAGCCGCCGGGGCACGTGCACGGCCCACGTGGTGTCGCGGAAGAAACGCTTGATCTCGCCCACGATGTACGGCAGGGCGAAGGAGGTGAACTCGACCTCGCGGGACAGCTCGAACCGGTCGATCGCCTTGATCAGGCCGATCATGCCGGTCTGGACGATGTCCTCCATGTCGTCGCCGCGGCCGCGGAAGCGTCCGGCGGCGAAGCGCACCAGGGACATGTTCATCTCGATGAGCGTGTTGCGCGCGTACTGGTACTCGTGGGTGCCCTCTTCGAGCTCCGCGAGGCGCTGGAAGAACTGGCGGGACAGCTCCCGGGCGTCCCGTGGGGCCACGGCGCGCGGCTGGTCGATTCCCGGCAGTGTTCCGTCACCCGTGCCGGTCCCTGCGGTCTTCTCCACGACCTCAGCCTCCGACCGCTTCACGGCGGTATCCATGTCCTCTCCCACGAAAGTCACGACTGGACGTACGTCTGCCTCGGATCCTTCCTGTGGCTTGCGGATACCCCGGGTCCGGCGGAGCATGCCCACTTCGTGCCCGGTTGGTGAAAAAAGGGTGGCGGCGGCGGCGCGGCGGCGCCGATGCTCGCCGGTATGACGGACACCACGCGGTCACAGACGGAGATCGAACGGACTTTCGGTTGGTGGGACATGTTCGTCCCTCCCGAGGAGGATCCGCGCAGCGACGGCGGCCAGGTGGGGGAGCGTGACACGCTCGTCGGCTCCCTCGCAGACCATCGTCTCACTCTGCGGCTGAAGTGCACAGGGCTGGACGCCGAGGCCATGGCCCGCCGCTCGGTGCCGCCCTCCGACCTGTCCCTGCTGGGACTCGTGCGCCATCTCGCCCGGGTGGAGCACTTCTGGTTCCGCCGCGTCATGGCCGGCCAGGACAGTCCGCCGCCCTACCGCACGGCCGAGCGGCCCTACCTCGACTTCGAGGGCGCGGTGCCCGACCCGGAGGTGGTGGCCGAGGCATGGCGGACCTGGCGGGACGAAGTGGCCTTCGCGGAGCGTTTCGTCGCCGAGGCGCCCGGCCTGGACATCACCGGGGAGCACGAGGACTGCCCGATCGAGCTGCGCCAGGTGCTGGTCCACATGATCGGCGAGTACGCCCGGCACAACGGCCACGCCGACTTCCTGCGCGAGCGCATCGACGGGCGGGTGGGGCAGTAGGCCCCGGCGGTCATCCTCCCGTGCGCTCGGCCGTGATCAGCTCGTGGAGGTAGCGCTTGGTGACCCGGCCGCCGTGGCGGGCGTCCATCAGCTGCCGCAGGCACATCAGCAGGCCCCTGCGGGCCGTGTCGTCCAGTGCGCGGTGACCGGAGTAGGTGAGCAGGACGTCGATGTACTCGTCGGTGGTGTAGGCGATGTCCTGGGTGTGGCGGCGCACGGTCACCGGGCCGAAGCGGTCGTACTCCGCGAGCTCGCCGAGGTCGGTGGCGACGTCGGCCGCGTCCGGCAGCACCAGCCCCGGCGGGGTGGCCGGATCCCAGCGTTCGTAGCAGCGCTGGGCCTCGGCGAAGAAGTCCGTGCTGCCGCCGGCGACGTGCTCGGTGGTGATGATCGCGATCCTGCCGCCGGGGCGCAGCGCGTCGGCGGCCCGGGTCAGCCGTACGGCCGGGTCGATCCAGTGGAACGCCGTCGCGCTCACCACCAGGTCGAACGCCCCGGCCGGCACCGGCCACGTCTCGAAGTCCGCCACGACCACCTCCACGTGCGGGAACGCGGCGAGGCGTCGCCGGGCCACCGCGGCCATGGCCGGGCCCAGTTCCACGGCGGTGATACGGCACCCGAACTCGGCGAGCGGCACGGTGAGTTGGCCCGTCCCGGGGCCGATCTCCAGGACGCTGCCGCCCGGTCCGAGGCCGGCCGTGGCGGCCAACTCCTCGACCAGCGCCCGCGGATAGCGGGGCCTGGCCCGGTCGTACAGCTCGGCCGCCTGGTTGAACGTATGCCGCAGTGCCACGCGTCCCGCCCCTTTTCGCCTCGGCGCTTCACCCACAGCAGAATGCTGATCTCTTCCCCCCGAGTCGAACCCTTCTAGGCTGAAGAGGTGAGCAACCGAGCGCCGAACGAAGCCCGCGTGATCCCGCTGCGCCCGCCGGCCGCCGCCCGGCCCGCGCCGCCCGCCCCGGCGGACCGGCCGCGCGAGCCGCTCTGGCGCGACCTGGTCGGAGACGTCCTGCGCCGCGAGCGCCTGGCGCAGGAGCGCACCCTGAAGGACGTCGCCGACGCCGCCCGCATCTCCATGCCCTACCTGTCGGAGGTCGAGCGCGGCCGCAAGGAGGCCTCCTCGGAGGTCCTCGCGGCCGCCGCGCACGCCCTCGGCCTGGGCCTGGGCGACCTGCTGTCGCTGGCGCAGGGCGAGCTCACCCGGCAGCGGCACGCCGGCCGGCGCCCGTCCGGGACGCCGTACGGCGGGATGTGTCTGGCCGCCTGACGGTCACACCGCCACCAGCCGCCTGCTGAGCACCTCGTCGGCCAGGCCGTAGGACACCGCCTCCGGCGCGGTGAACACCTTGTCGCGGTCCATGTCCGCGCGCAGCGTCGCGACGTCGTGGTGGGTGTGCCGCGCCAGGACCTCCTCGACCTGGCCGCGGATGCGGACCATCTCGTTGGCCTGCAGGGCGAGATCGGACACCGTGCCCTGCCGGCCGCCGCTGGCGGGCTGGCCGAGCAGGACGCGCGCGTGCTCCAGCACGAACCGGCGCCCCGGGTCCCCGCCGGCCAGGAGCACGGCCGCGGTGGAGGCCGCCTGGCCGACGCAGAAGGTGGAGACCGGCGCCTGCACGAACGTCATCGTGTCGTAGATCGCCATCAGCGAGGTGAACGAGCCGCCGGGAGAGTTGATGTAGATCGCGATCTCGCTCTCGGGGGCCGCCGACTCCAGATGCAGCAGTTGCGCGATGACGACGTTGGCGACGCCGTCGTCGATCTCGGTGCCGAGGAAGATGATCCGCTCCGACAGCAGCCGGCTGAACACGTCGGAGGAGCGCTCGCCGTGCGCGGTGCGCTCGACGACGTACGGAATCGTGTAGTTGCCCATGTCACAGCCCCATCCGTCGCTTGCCGGCGGTGGGCCGGACGTCCACGAGGGACTCCACGACCCGGTCGACCATGCCGTACTCCCTGGCCTGTTCGGCCGTGAACCAGCGGTCGCGGTCACCGTCCCGGGAGATGGTCTCCGGGCTCTGGCCGGTGTGCTCGGCGGTGATCCGCTCGATGGTGCGCTTGGTGAACTCCAGGTTCTCCGCCTGGATCTCGATGTCCGCGGTGGTGCCGCCGATCCCGGCGGACGGCTGGTGCATCATGATCCGCGCGTTGGGCAGCGCGTAGCGCTTGCCGGGCGCGCCGACGCTGAGCAGGAACTGGCCCATGCTGGCGGCGAATCCCATGGCGAGGGTGGAGACGTCGTTCGGGATCAGCCGCATCGTGTCGTAGATGGCCAGACCCGCGTGCACCGACCCGCCGGGGCTGTTGACGTACAGGCTGATGTCGGTGCGCGGGTCCTCCGCCGACAGCAGGAGCAGCTGGGCGCAGACCCGGTTGGCGGAGGTCTCGTTGACCTCCGTGCCGAGGAACACGATGCGCTGGGCGAGGAGTTGGGCGGCGAGGTGGTCGTCGAAGCGGCTGGGCGGGGTGTCGCCCTCCTCGGCGCGGGGCGCGAGGGCGGTCAGTGGAGTCATCGGTTCTCCCGTCGGGGGTCGTTCCGTCGACTCCACTGTCGGCCCGGGCGGGCGCGCCGCCGAGGGTTCTCTGCCCGCGGCAGATTCGCCACGGGCAGAGGCGGCCCTCACCCCTTCTCGCACAGCTGCCCGAAGAACGCCCTGACGTCCGTGACCAGCAGGTCCGGCTCCTCCATCGCCGCGAAGTGGCCGCCGCGGTCGAACTCCGTCCAGCGCACGAGGTTCGCGGTGCGCTCCCCCTTGTGGCGCAGCGGGACCTCGGGCTCGGCCGGGAAGAGGGCGAGCGCGGTCGGGGCGGTGGAGGGCTCGGCGGGGAGCGCGACGCGGCCGGTGGCGTGGGCGTGGTCGCAGGAGACGCGGGCGGCGCTGCCCGCGGTGCCGGTCAGCCAGTACAGCATCACGTCGGTCAGCGCGTACGCGAGCGTCTGCGGCCGGGTCTGCCGCTGGACGACGTGGCCGATGCCCTCGCGCAGGTACGCGCTCCAGCGGCGCCACGACGGCAGCGCCCGCTCCCGCGGGTCGAGCGCGGCGAGTTCCTCCTCGGTCGGCTCCGTCGCCCGCTGCGAGCCCGGCAGCAGGTTCCGGTGCACGCCGATCACCTGGTCGGGATGCGCCCGGCCCAGCTCGCGGGTGACGGCCGCGCCCCAGTCGCCGCCCTGGGCGCCGAACCGCTCGTAGCCCAGCCGCCGCATCAGCTCGGCCCACGCGTCGGCGATCCGCCCCGCCTGCCAGCCGCCGTCCGCGGGCGGCCCGGACAGCCCGGACCCGGGGATGCTCGGCACGACGACGTGGAAGGCGTCCGCCGCCTGCCCGCCGTGCGCGACCGGGTCGGCCGGCGGCCCGACCACGTCCAGGAACTCCGCGATCGACCCCGGCCGGCCGTGCGTGGTGATCAGCGGCGTGGCGTCCGGCTCGGGCGAGCGGACGTGCGCGAAGTGCACGGTCGATCCGCCGATCGGCGTCGTGAACTGCGGCCACCCGTTCGGCCGCGCCTCGGCCGCGCACCAGTCGTAGACGTGCCGCCAGTGGTGGACCGAAGGGACGGATGCCGTCCGAGGGCGGAGACGTCCTGGCGGTGGGCCTGGTGACGGACCGGGTGCGCCATCCGGATCAGCTCGCCCGGTGACCGATGAGTTCCGCGACGAGGATCGGTCGGTACAGGTGACCGCGTTCCACGCACCAGGAGGAGCTCATGACCACCGACGGATTCACCACGTGTCTCTGGTTCGACGGCCAGGCCGAGGAGGCCGCGGCCTACTACGTGTCGATCTTCAAGAACTCCGAGGTCGGCCGCGTCGGCCGGTTCACCGAGGCCGGGCCGGGGCCTGCCGGGGCGGTGATGGCCGTGGAGTTCACCGCCAACGGCCAGAAGTTCGTCGCGCTCAACGGCGGCCCGCAGTTCACGTTCAACGAGTCGGTGTCCTTCCAGATCTTCTGCGCCGACCAGGAGGAGATCGACTACTACTGGACCCGCCTGACCGAGGGCGGCGGCGAGCCCGGCCCGTGCGGGTGGCTCAAGGACCGGTACGGCCTGTCCTGGCAGGTCGTCCCCGAGGACCTGATCGACATGGTGAGCGACGCCGACCCCGAGAAGGCCGCCCGGGTGAGCAAGGCGTTCCTGTCGATGGGCAAGTTCGACGTCGCCGCGCTGCGCAGGGCGTACGAGGGCGAGTAGGCCGACCCGCGCGAAGGGACCCGGGAGCGAGGCCGGGACGGCCTGGAGGCACCCCGTCCGATCCGCTGACGGTCACCCGGCCTCGGCTCAGCGGTCGCTGCCCAGCAGCAGGGCGTGCAGTTCGGCCGCGAGCCCGGCCAGCTGTTCGGCGTGGCCGCCCGGGGTGCGGCTGCGCGGGCGGGGGACGGCGACGTCCAGGACCGCACGGATCCGGCCGGGCCGCGGGGTGAGCACCACGACGCGGTCGGCGAGCAGGACCGCCTCGTCGACGGAGTGGGTGACGAGGACGACCGTCGCCGGGTGCTCGCGGTGCATGCGCTGCAGCTCCGCGCACAGCTCGTCGCGGGTGAGGGCGTCCAGGGCGGAGAACGGCTCGTCCATGAGCAGCACCCGCGGACGCCGGATCAGCGACCGGCACAGCGCGACCCGCTGCTGCATCCCGCCGGACAGCTCGTGCGGCAGCCGCCGCCGGAACTCGGCGAGGCCCATGGTGGCCAGCAGGTCCAGGGCCCGCTCACGGTGCCCGTCCTGCCCCTGGATCTCGGCCGGCAGCAGGACGTTGTCCAGCACCGACCGCCACGGCAGCAGGGCGGGGCGCTGGAAGAGCACGGACACGTCGCGGCGCGGCCCGGTCACCGTGCGCCCGCCCACCCGCACCTCGCCCCGGCTCGGCGGCAGCAGCCCGGCGATCAGCCGCAGCAGCGTCGACTTGCCGCAGCCGGAGCGGCCCACGACGGCCACGAACTCGCCCTCCGCGGCGTCCAGTTCGATGTCCCGAAGCGCTTCGACGTGACCCCGTCGATGCGTGAAGTCCTTGCCCACACCCCGTAGTTCGATCATCCGTCGACTCCCGCCGGCCGGCCTGCGCGGAGTACTGAAAATCGCTCTGCTGGATTGTGGCACGCGCGCGTACGCTTTTGCGGATCGCGATCCCGGCAACGGCAGTTCGGCCCCTTGCCGTCGTCCCCCACCGATCCCCTGCGGGGAGGCCGCATGATGCGCGCGGCGCACAGAGCCCTGGTCTGCACGGCCGCCTTCCTGCTCGCCGCCACCGGCTGCGGTGCGGGCTCCTCGGACTCCGACGGGTCCGCGAAGAACGCCGGTCAGGGCACGGACCATCTCACCTACGTCACCGCTTTCGGCGCGGCGGGGCGTGACGCGTTCGCCTGGATCGCCCAGAAGAAGGGGTATTTCCGGGCGGCCCGGCTCGATGTGCGCATCGAGCTCGGCAAGGCCACCGGCGAGAACCTCAAGGTGCTCGCCGCCGGAAAGGCACAGTTCACCGCCCTGGACCTGACCGGCGCCATGATCTCGGCGGGCGCGCGGCATTCCACCGCGTACAAGGACTTCCGGGCCGTGCTCGCCGTCCACCAGCAGACGCTGGTGTCCGTGATGGCCCTGCGGGGATCGGACATCCGCACCCCGAAAGACCTCACCGGCAAACGCATCGCGGCCGCCGCCAACTCCGTGAACCAGTTGCTGTTTCCCGGATATGCCAGGCTCGCCGGCATCGACACCACCGGAATCCACTGGATCGCCGTCCAGCCCGTCCAGTTGGGCGCGGCACTGGCGAGCGGAAAGGCCGACGCGCTGAGCACCTTCCTCATCGGCCGGCCCACCATCGAAAAGGCCACCCGGCAGGCGACGACGCGCGGGGTCGTCGTCTTCCCCTACAGCAGGTACCTGCCCGATCTGTACGGCAACGCGGTGGTCACCACGAAATCGCTCGCCGCCAAGGACCCCGACCTGGTCAAGCGCTTCCGCACGGCCCTGCTGAAGGCGCTGAAGTACACCGTGGCGCATCCCGACGAGGCGGGCCGGCTCCTGCACGCCGAACAGCCCGAGACGGACGCGGCCGCCGCGAGCGCGGAGATACGTCTGATGACGCCGTCCGTGACCGCCGCGGGCGAGGCGTCGATCGGCCTGATCACCCGGGCGCGCATGCAGCGGGCCCTCGCGAGCCTGCGTGACGCGGGCGTCATCGGGGCAGGGATGACGCCGGACGACGTGGTGGACTTCCCGGCCATGACGACGAGTTGACGTTCCCCCTCGGTGACCCGCCTCGCCCCCAGGAGCAGCCCGGTGCCCGTGACCCCGCCGACGTACGCCTTCGACAACGACCACCCCGAAGCCGTGGACCGGCACAGCCAACTGGCCGTGTTGCTGGACGACTTCACCGTCCAGCGGCTGTCCACGCTGGGCGATCTGACCGGCCGCCGCTGTCTGGAGGTCGGCGCCGGGGGCGGCAGCGTGGCCGCCTGGCTCGCCCGGGCCGCGGGTCCTTCGGGACGGGTGCTCGCCACGGACGTCAACACCCGTCATCTGCCGCCGGACGCCCCGTACGAGGTGCTGCGCCACGACCTGGAGAGGGAGCCGGTGCCCGAGGGACCGTGGGACGTCGTCCACGCCCGGCTGGTCCTCATGCACCTGCCCGGACGCCGGGAGATCCTCGGACGTCTGGCCGCCGCCCTGGCACCGGGCGGCGCCCTGGTCGTGGAGGACTTCGAGACCACCTTCCGCAAGATGGTCCTCGCCGCCCCCACCCCCCGGGCCGCCGAACTGATCGAGACCTACCACACCCTCCTCGTCGAACGGGTCCTGCCGCGGCACGGCAACGACCCCACCTGGGCGAGCCGCGTGCCCACCGCGATGCTCGAAGAGGGCCTGACCGGCATCGACACCGTCATCCACGCCCGCTCCTGGCCCGGCGGCACGGCGGGCGCGGTGCTGATCGGCCACAACGTCCTCCAGGCCCGGGAGGGCTTCCTGGCGGCCGGCATGACGCGCGAGGAGACGGAGGAGATCTGCGAACTGGTGCGCGACCCGCGGCTGCTGGTGCGCGGCCACCTCACGTACTCCACCATCGGCCGTCGGCCCGCGGAGTGACGGCGTGGCCCGGCTGCGTACGGCACTGCCCCCGGCGCTCGCCGTGGGGTGCGCCCTCGCCCTGTGGTGGCTGGCCACCGTCGCGTTCGCCATCCGGCCGTTCCTGCTGCCCTCGCCGCCCGACGTCGTGCGCGCCTTCGACCGGCTGCCCGGCTATCTGCTGCGCCAGACCTGGGCCACCCTCGCCGAGACCCTGCTGGGCTTCGCGCTCGCCCTCGGCGCCGGTCTGGTCACCGCCGTCCTGCTGACCGCCTCCCGCGCGGTCGGCCGGGCGGTCATGCCGCTGCTGGTCGCCGTGAACGCGGTCCCGAAGATCGCGGTGGCACCGCTGCTGGTGGTGTGGCTCGGCTTCGGCACCGCGCCCAAGGTGTTCATGGTGGCGCTGCTGGCCTGGTTCCCCATCGTGGTCGCCACCATGGCCGGACTGACCTCGGTGCCGGTCGAACTCACCGAGCTGGCCCGCTCGTTGTCGGCCTCCCGCTGGCAGTCGTACCGCAAGCTGCGCATCCCCTGGGCGCTCCCGCAGGTCTTCACCGGGCTCAGGCTCGGCGTCACCCTCGCCGTCGTCGGCGCGGTGGTGGGCGAGTTCGCGGGCGGCGACCGGGGACTGGGCTACGTCATCGTGGCCTCCGGCGGCAACGCCGACACCCCGCTCGCGTTCGCCGCCATCGCCCTGCTCAGCGTGCTGAGCGTGCTCCTCTTCTACGGCGTCGTCCTCGCCGAACGGCTGCTGCTGCCGTGGGCGCGGGAGATCACCGGCTAGCCTCGCCGACCACCCGGGTGATCTCCCGGGCGATGCGCAGGATGCCGGGCGAGCGCACCGGGCACGGCTTCGGCGTCGAGGTCGTCGGGGCCAGACAGAAGTGCAGGTAGTCCGCGTCGAGATGGAGCGCGGTGCGGTCGCGGCCCGGGTCGGTGCAGTAGCCGGTGTGCTCGTGCTCGTAGGCCGTGCAGGGCAGGTACTGCTGCCAGGTGTAGCGGGCCCCGGCCGGGCTCACGGTGCCGCCCGCGTCCGCGACGAGGTCCCCGGAGGCGGCCGCCTGCTTCTCGTACAGCTCGTTCACGCGCCGCACCCGGTCGGGCGTGATCGGATCCGGTCCCTGCAGTACCCACACGATCCGCGGGCGCCGGTCGCCGCCGGCCGCGGCGATCTGCTCGGTGAGCCTGCGCAGGTCGGCCTGGTAGCGGGTGAAGTACGTCCGCGGGCGGGCGTCGTAGGTGATGCCGTCCATGCACCAGGTGTAGACCCACGCGTTGCCCCAGAACTGCAGCACCACGTAGTCGGGATGGAACGTGCGGACCAGCGCGGCCGCCTTGTCGGCGTCCGGCACCAGCGACCTCTCCCCGGTGCCCGCCAGGTAGTCGCACGGTGTGGTCCCCGAGTACGGCGCACTGGTGTAGGTGGCGTGTAACTCGGCGCGCAACTGCTGCCCGAGCACCTTCTGGGCCTCCATCGCCAGCGAGTCGCCCAGGTAGAGCACGCGAGGAGCTGTGGCGGCGGGGGAGACGGGCGCCCGCTGGTGGGTGGTCGTGGCGGACGCGCCCGGCAGCGTGGGGGAGGGCGGTGCCGCCTCCGGGCCCGACGAGGGGTCGCCGCACGCGCCGAGCAGCAGCACACCGGTCAGCAGCGCACCCAGGATCCACGGCTTCCGCATGCAGCAACTCCCGCCCCGGCAACGGAAAACGGCACCCCAGGCAAGCACAGGGCGGCACAAGGGGGAAGACGTGCGGGCGGACTTCAGGCGCCTTCCAGCCGCCCCAGCAGGTCGAGCAGATCGGTCAGTGGCAGGGGTTTGGCCAGATGGGCGTCGAACCCGGCCGCACGGGACAGCGCGCGGTCGGTGCCCTGGCCGAACCCGGACACGGCGACCAGCCGCAGCCCCGCGCCGCCGGGCCGCGCCCGCAGCGCTCGGGCCACCGCGTAGCCGTCCATGTCCGGCAGGCCCAGGTCGCACAGGACGACGTCGAAGCCGGCCTCCTCGGCGGCGGCGAGGGCGTCCCCGCCGGTGTGCACCGCGGTGACCCGGTGGCCCTGGCGCTCCAGCAGGGTGCGGTAGGTGGCGGCCAGGTCGGCGTTGTCCTCGACGACGAGCAGGGACAGCCGGCGCGGGCCGGCCGGCCGGACGGCGGGCCGGGGCCGGCGACAGGCCGTCGCCGTGGTCGTCGGCAGCCGTACGGTGAAGACGGCGCCCCGGCCCGGGCCGTCGCTGTGCGCCTCGATCCGGCCGCCGTGCAGCTCCGTCACCGTCCGCGCGACCGCCAGCCCCAGCCCCAGGCCCTCCGGCGTGTCCGGGCCGGCCGGCGCGGCCCGCGTGAAGACCCCGAAGAGCTCCTGCGCCCGCTGCGGCGCGAACCCGATGCCGTCGTCCCGGACGGTCAGCCGGGCCTCGCCGTCCCCGGCCGTCAGACCGACCTCGGTGTGCCCGCCGGGCCGGGTGTACTTGAGCGCGTTGGACAGGAGGTTGGTCAGCACCTGGGCCAGCCGCAGCCGGTCCCCGTCCACGACCACCGGCTGCGGCGGCAGCACCACGCCGAGCGTGCGCGCCTCGTGCCCGAACAGACCCCGGATGTCGGCGCACGCCCCGTCGACGACCGATCGCAGGTCGAGCGGCTCGCGCACCAGCTCCAGCCGCCCGGTGACCGCGCGGGTGCCGTCCAGCAGGTCGTTGCTCATCCGGGTCAGGGTGCCCAGCTGCCGCTCCAGCACGTCCAGCGCCGGATGCCCTCCGGGCAGGTCGAGGGCGAGGAGCTCGACGGCGGCGGTCGCGGCGGCGAGCGGGGTGCGCAGCTCGTGCGAGAGCGTGGCGATGAACCGGTCCTTGGCCCGCTGCTCCTCCCGCAACCGGTGTCCGGCCGCGTCCAGTTCGGCGTTGGCGCGACTGAGCTGCTCGTTGACCTCGCGGATCTCCCGCGCCCGCACGAACAGGTCGATCTCCATGGCGTCCGCGCGGCCCCGCGCCTCGGCGGCGGCCCGCTGCCGCTCGCGCCCGACGCGGCGCAGCCGCACGAACTCCGTGACGTCCTCGACCCGGTGGATGATGTGCGTCACCCGCCCCGCGCCGTCCAGGACCGGTGTGTTGACCGGGCTCCAGTACCGCTCGGTGAAGGCGCCCTCCTCGCCCGCCGGGATGTCGTACCGCTGCAGCGCCATGGTGTCCGTACGGCCCTCGGCGACCACCGCCTCCAGCGAGCGGCGCAGGTTGGCGACGCCGTCGGCCGCCGGGTCGGCGGGGTTGTCGGGGAACACCTCGAAGACCGGGCGGCCGACGATGCCCCGGTCGGTGCGGGTGGCGTCGAGGTAGGCGCGGTTGACCTCGACGATGGTGAAGTCGGGGGCGAGCACGAGCAGCGGGGACAGGACCGCGTCGAACAGGCGCCGGAAGTCCGGGGCGGGCCGGGGTGTCGCGGTCTCGGGCCGGCGGCTCATGGATCGAGGCGGTAGCCGTAGCCGCGGACGGTGGTGATCCGCGGGGCGGGTGCGGGCAGCGCCGCGAGCTTGCCGCGCAGCCGGTACACGTGCTCGACCACGGTCGCGGGCTGCTGCCAGGAGGTGCCCCAGATCCGCTCCAGCAACTGCTCGGGGGAGAAGACCCGGCCGGGCGCGGCGGCCAGCATCTCCAGCAGGGCGTACTCCTTGGGGCGCAGCGTCAGCAGTATCCCGTCGGCGAAGGCCTGCCGGGCCCCGGTGTCGACGCGCAGGGACCCGGCGTGCAGCACCCGGGGTGCGTCCGGCGGGCGGGAGCGGCGCAGCACGGCGTGGATGCGGGCCACCAGCTCCCGTTGGGAGAACGGTTTGACCAGGTAGTCGTCCGCGCCGATCTCCAGTCCCGCCACCCGGTCCGCCTCCGCGCCGCGGCCCGTGACCACGATGACCGGCAGCCGGCTCGTGGAGCGCAGGGCGCGCAGCAGCTCCAGTCCGCTGCCGTCCGGCAGCCCCAGGTCGAGGACCGCGAGATCGACACCGCCGTCGTACAGGACGCCCTTGCCGGCGCGTGCGTCCATCGCCCAGGTGACGGTGAATCCGGCGCGTTCCAGATAGGAACGGCACATCAGTGCGAAGTCGGGATCGTCCTCGATCAGAGCGAGGTGCGGACGCATTCCGCATCACCCGGCCCGCTCGCCGTCCGCTCGTTGTGCCGCCGGTGAGCGGGCGTTGATGCCCCGACCATGTGGCGACGGTAGAACAGTGCGGAACCACGGTTCAAGGGGGAGCCGCACGGGGGGAGTTCCGGCGCGGGTGCGGGCGGGCGGGGATGGCACAGCCGCCGCACGGGCCCGCGCCGGAACGCGCGGGGTGTGTTTCACACCCGGTCGGCCGCGATCAGCAGGTACTGGAAGCTGCCGTTGCGGTAGGCGGTCAGGAACGTGTCCTCGATGCCCGTGACCAGGTGCTCGGCCTGCCGGCGCAGCTCCCAGTACGGGATGGTGTCCGCGGTGAGGTCGCGGACATGGACCGGGACCAGCCGGTGGCGGGCCATGGCCCGGAAGTACGCCGAGCGTGGGTGGATGTCGCAGATGTAGTGGGCGTTGATGAGGGAGACCTCGCGGGAGGCCTGCCCGTAGGTGTCGTTGTAGCAGCCGGTGATCACCACATAGCGGCCACCACGGCGCAACAGGCGGGCGTGCTCGGCGAACAGCAGGTCCAGTTCGACGTACATGGTCGACTCGTTGTTCCACGAGGCCGCGTACGCCCCCGCCGCCAGGCCGGTGTCGAGCATGTTGCGGTGGTGGTAGCGCACCTTGGCGTCGATGCCCCGCTTGCGGGCCTGTTCGTTGGCGAACGCGGCCTGCTTGGCGGAGATCGTCACGCCGTCGGCGTGGCAGCCGTAGCGCAGATGCGCCACGACGCTGCCGCCGCCGCGCCCGCAGCCGGCGTCGAAGACCCGGTCGTCGGGGGTCAGGGGGCCCAGGTGGGCGGCGAGGAGTTCGGCCTGCGCGTGCTCCAGGCGGTGCAGTTCGGCGGTGATCCGCTCCTGGCGCCGCGCCGGATCGGTCTCGGCGAGCACCGCCGGATCGACCGCGCCGATGCCGTAGTGGTGGTGGTAGAGGTCGTCGAGTCTGCCGAGTTCGAGGTTGACCGGGTTCTCCTCGGCGTTCCAGTAGTCCGCCACGCGGCTCTGGTACGTGGACTGGGTCGGCACCGGTGCCGACGTGGTTGCGGCGTCGGGGGCGGTGGTCAACGGTGACTCCTCGTGGTGGGGGACGGGCGTCGGTGTGGAGGGGTTACCAGTAGTCGGGCAGGTGGTAGCGGTGGGTGTTGGTGGCGTGCCACTCGTGGTTGCCGGCCACCCAGTCGGACAGGCCCCGCAGATAGCGCTCGACCAGCGGAGAGGTCGCCGACAACAGGGCGGACTCCTCGTCGAACGCCGCCAGGATGTCGTTGTGGATCTCCACGGCCTTCAGATAGGCGGCCTTCAGCCCGCACCGCTCGTTCGCGGCGATCACGACCGGCAGGTTGAGGTGGGCGGGGTCGCTGGCGAGTTCCTTGGTGAAGGAGTACAGGTCGTTGACGATGGTGGTGGCGTTGCAGGCCAGCGCGGTGACCCGCTGGACCTCCGGACGGGCGTACAGCGCCTCGGGCAGCTCGTAGCCGTCCACCGCGTCCACGATCGACAGACAGGGACGGAAGTTGTTGAACTGCCGCATCACCAGGTACTCCCACACCCGTGGCAGGTACCGCGTCTCGGCCCAGGCGGCCTCGGCGAGGTAGCCCAGGTGCAGCCGGGCCATGTCGTGCACGAAACGGTCGCTCTGGCTGGGCGTGGCGAGGACCGCGTAGTCCTTGAGCGCCCAGTGGTACGAGCGCAGCGGCCCGTCGGCCTGCATGCCGCGCAGCCACTCCTGCTCGGTGGCGGGCGTGCCGTGGTACGGGTCGAGCGCCGACTGGGCCAGGACGAGCCGGCCGCCCAGGCTCCGCCGGGAGGCGCCCCGGCCCTCGTCCTCCTCGCAGTAGCAGCTGTCGACGAGGTTCTCGGCCAGCAGCAGCTTGCCGGCGACCGTGAGGCGTTCGAGGTCGGCCGCCGCCGGGTGCTGCAGGACCACGGCCCGTCCGAACTGGAAGCCGGAGAAGTCCCCCGACCACGCCGCGGGGAAGAGGTCGAGCCGGTGCGCCCACGCCTCCAGCCTGCGGTCGACCTCCCGGACCTTCTCCGGGTCGGCCGGGGCGACCTGCCGGTGCCGCAGCCCCGGGACCGTTCCGGTGTGCCGGGCGCGCCAGGAGCGGGCCGGGCTCGGTGGCCCCGGCAGCACGGACGCGCTCATCCCTCGGCCGTCCGGCCGATCTGGACGTTCTCCAGGATGCCCGCCGCGTCCGGCACCAGGATGGCCAGCGAGTAGTAGGCGGTGACCAGGTAGCTGATGATGGCCGCCGCGTCGACGCCCATGAAGCGGACGTTCAGGCCCGGCTGGTGCTCCTCGGGGATGCCGGTCTGGTAGAGGCCGACCACGCCCTGGTCGGCCTCTCCGGTGCGCAGCGCGATGATGCTGCTGGTGTGCTCCCGGCTGATCGGGATCTTGTTGCAGGGGAGGATCGGCACCCCGCGCCAGGCCGGGATCTCGTGGCCCTCGACCGTCGCCGTGCCCGGCACCAGACCGCGCCGGTTGCACTGCCGGAAGAACGCGGCGATCGCCTTGGGGTGGGCGAGGAACACCCTGGTGCTGCGCCGCATCGACAACAGTTCGTCCATGTCGTCCGGGGTCGGCGGCCCGGTGAAGGTGCTGACGCGCTGCCCGTAGTCGACGTTGTGCAGCAGCCCGAACTCGCGGTTGTTGACCAGCTCCCACTCCTGGCGTTCGCGGATCTCCTCGATGGTCAGGCGCAGTTGCTGCTCCGTCTGGTCCATGGGGTCGTTGTAGAGGTCGGCGACCCTGGTGTGCACCCGCAGCACGGTCTGGGTGAGCGACAACTCGTATTCGCGCGGGGCGAGTTCGTAGTCGACGAAGCCTGAGGAGAGCGTCGGCTCGCCGACGTGGCCGGCCTGGACGGGGACGTCGGCCTCGCCCTTGCGGTTCATCGGCAGCCTCTGCCGTTCGGCGTACGCCCGCAGGTGGGCGGCGAGGGAGGGCACGCGGTCGGTGAACTCCGTGACGACGTCCCACGGGAGCACCAGCAGCACGCCCGCGGTCTCGGCCCGGACCGACGTCAGCCACAGCGGATCGGACTGCCCGATGGCCTCGTCGCCCATCTGGTCGCCGTCGGTGACGACGGAGACGATCTCCTCCTCGCCGTACTTGCCGGCCGTGTACCGGGTGAACCGGCCGTGGACGACGAGGTACGTCTCCGTCACCGGCTGCCCGGCCTCGAACAGCACCTGGCCGGCCCGCACCTCCCGGACCCGGAAACGGGTGGCGATCTGGCGGAGGACGTCGGTGTCGGGGTAGCCGCGCAGCACCGGCAGTTCGGTCAGCGTCTGCGGGATGACCTTGATGTCGTCGGCGCCGTTCTGCTCGAACTGCACCCGTCCGCGCCCGATTTTGAGCTGCAGCCGGCGGTTGACGCGGTAGGTGCCGCCGCGGACGTCCACCCAGGGCAGTGTCCGCAGCAGCCAGCGCGAGCTGATGGCCTGCATCTGGGGGGCGGACTTGGTGGTGGTGGCGAGCGTGCGCGCCGCCTGTGTGCTGAGACTGGTGAGCTGCCCTTCGCCGCCGGTGTCGGCGGCGTCGGGGGCGGGCTGGTCGGTGGCGCTTTCGGAGACGGACACATTCCCTCCCTGGGGGGTGAACAGGGGTGAGCGGAGCGGTCGTTGAGGAAGGCGAGAGCGCGGCGGATGACAGGAACGCGCCGCATGTACAAGGCAAACAGCCCTGGCGGCGGCCCTGGTACGGCGTGCGGGGGGCGATTTCGCGGGCCGGAGGGGCACAATCCGCTCCCCGTCCCGCCGGGTGGGGCAGCGGTGATCACGCGCCGGGCGCACGGGCCGCGCGCCCGCCCCGCGCGGAGCCTTCAGGACAGGTCGTCGACCAGCACGGCCGCCCCGTCGAAGCGGCCCGCCTTCAGGTCCCGCAGCGCCTCGTCCGCCCGGGACAGCGGGTAGCGGTGCGTGGTGGCGCGGACGCCGTGCCGGGCGGCCAGCGCGAGGAACTCCCGCCCGTCGGCACGGGTGTTGGATGTGACGCTGCGCACCTGCTTCTCGTAGAACAGCTCGCTCTCGTAGTGCAGCGGCGGGGTGTCGCCGAGGTGGATGCCGGCGATGGCCAGGGTGCCGCCGCGGTCGAGAGCGCGCAGGGCGACCGGCACCAGGTCGCCGACCGGGGCGAACAGGATCGCGCTGTCCAGGGGCTCGGGCGGCGGTTCGTAGGCGTCGCGGGCGGAGGCGGCGCCCAGGTCGAGGGCCAGCCGCCGGGCCGCCGCCCCGCGCGTGAGGACGTGCACTCTGGCGCCCTCGGCCAGCGCGACCTGTGCGCACAGATGGGCGCTGCCCCCGAACCCGTACAGGCCGAGGCGCCCGCCCGGCGGGAGCGCGGCCCGGCGCAGCGCGCGGTAGCCGATGATGCCGGCGCACAGCAGGGGCGCGAGCGCGACGTCGTCGAGGCCGTCGGGCAGGCGGTAGGCGAAGGCGGCGGGCACGGTCGTGTACGCGGCGTAGCCGCCGTCGGCGTCCCAGCCGGTGTACCGGGAGGCGGGGCACAGGTTCTCGGCGCCGCGGGCGCAGTACGCGCAGGTCCCGTCGGTCCGGCGCAGCCACGCCACGCCCACCCGGTCACCGACCGCGAAGTCCGCCACCGCCGTCCCGGCACCGGCCACCACGCCGACCACCTCGTGCCCCGGCGTCACCCCGGGCCGCCGGACCGCCAGATCCCCCTCGGCGACGTGCAGGTCGGTCCGGCACACCCCGCACGCCCGCACCCGCACCAGCAGCTCGTCGTCCGCGGGCCGCGGAACCGGCTTCTCCACCCACCGCAGGGACCCCTCCTCGACCGGCCCCGGCCTGTCCACCGCCCACGCGCGCATCGCTTCTCCCCGTCCCCTCGACGACCGGTCCGCCTCACCCGAGCGGGCCCGGTCCCTCCAGTCTGGAGCGGAGCGGGGCGTTCGGCGCGCGGTCCGTCGCGGGGATGGCTAGCGTGAGGAAAGGGACCTGCCGCCGATTACGGGAGAAGGCCGCGATCATGGCCGTACGACCTGAGGGAACCCCCTGCTGGGTGGACGCGATGTTCGGCGACGTCGAGGGAGCGAAGCGCTTCTACGGTGACGTCCTGGGCTGGACCTTCGGCGAGGCGTCGTCGGAGTACGGCAACTACACCCACGCCTACGCGGACGGCAGCGCGGTCGCCGCCGTCGTACCGCCGATGCCGGGGCAGGAGGGGCAGTCGCAGTGGTGTCTGTACTTCGCCGCGGCGGACGCCGCGGCGACCGCCGCGACCATCCGTGAGCACGGCGGCGCGGTGCTGATGGAGCCGATGCGGGTCGGCGAGTTCGGCTGCTTCGAGGCGCCGCCGCCGCAGCCCGGCGCGTACTGCTGGGCCGAGGTCTTCACCCGCGAACCGGAGAAGTCCGACGCGTTCTTCACCTCGGTGTTCGGCTACCGCGCCAGGCAACTGCGCGATGACGCGATCGACTTCCGCATGTTCGACCTCGGCGGCGAGACGGTCCTCGGCCGGATGAGGATGACCGGGGACTTCCCGCCCGAGGTGCCGCCCTACATCAACGTCTACTTCACCGTCGGCGACTGCGACGACGCCGTCGCGAAGGCGACCAAGCTCGGCGGCGTGCTGCGGTTCGGGCCGATGGACAGCCCCTTCGGGCGGTTCGCGGCGCTCAGCGACCCGCAGGGCGCCAACTTCTCGGTGATCGACGTCACCACGAGGGCCGGGGAGATGCCGCAGACCACCGACGTCTCCTGAACCCCTGCCGGGCGACCCGCCGGTCCATGGCATGATCGGGGCCATGCGTGAACGTGTGGTGGCCGCGTGCGACGGGGCTTCGAAGGGAAACCCGGGACCGGCGGGATGGGCCTGGGTCGTCGCCGACCAGCAGGAGACGCCGGCCCGCTGGGAGGCGGGACCGCTCGGCAGGGCCACCAACAACGTCGCCGAACTGACCGCGCTGGAGCGCCTGCTCGCGGCCACCGATCCGAGCGTGCCGCTCGAGGTGCGGATGGACTCGCAGTACGCGATGAAGGCGGTCACCACCTGGCTGCCGGGCTGGAAGCGCAACGGCTGGAAGACGGCCGCCGGCAAGCCCGTCGCCAACCAGGACCTGGTCGTCCGCATCGACGAACTGCTCGACGGCCGCACGGTCGAGTTCCGCTACGTGCCCGCCCACCAGGTCGACGGCGACCCGCTCAACGACTTCGCGGACCGTGCCGCCAGCCAGGCGGCGAGCGTGCAGGAGCCGGCGGGCAGCGCGCTCGGCTCGCCGGAGCCGCCGCCCTCGCCGGACACCCCGAAGAAACCGGCCGGTCCGCGCCGCAAGCAGGGCGCGGGCCGGCCGGGCGGGAGTTCCGGGTCGTCCCGCACGATCAAGGCCAAGTTCCCCGGCCGCTGCCTGTGCGGCCGTTCCTACGCGGCCGGCGAGCCGATCGCCAAGAACGCGCAGGGGTGGGGGCACCCGGAGTGCCGTACGGCCGAGGCGGGCTGAGCCCTCGGTCAGACGACCACGCCGCGCCACTCGCCGGTCTCCCGGCCGCGGTGCTCGATGAACTCCTTGAAGCGCTCCAGGTCGCCCTTGGTCTGGCGCTTGACGAAGCCGAGCTTGTCGCCGACCTTCTCCGTGATGCTGTCCGGGTGGAAGTCCATCTGCAGCATCACCTTGGTGTGGTCCTCGTCCAGGCGGTGGAAGGTCACCACTCCGGCCTGCTTGGCCTCGCCCGAGACCGTGGTCCAGGCGACCCGCTCGTCCGGGATCTGCTCCGTGATCTCCGCGTCGAACTCCCTGTGCACCCCGTTCACACTGGTCACCCAGTGCGTGAGCGTGTCGGTGCGCTGCTCGATGCGCTCCACGCCGCTCATGAACTCCGGGAACGTCTCGAACTGCGTCCACTGGTTGTAGGCGGTGTGCACCGGGACGCCGACCTCGATGGATTCCTCGACCTGCGACATGGGTGAATCACTCCTTCGCTCTCACGTCGGTTTCGTCCGCGCGGGTACCCGTGACCTGCGGGGCGAATCGCCGTGCTCCTCCTCAGTCGGTGTCGAAGGTGTAGTGGGCGCGGTGGTCGAGAAGATCGGCGGGGCGGATGTCGTTCCACGGCTTCATGGTCTCGCCGAGGTCCACGACGTCCGGCGTCCCGCCGGTCGGCAGATAGCCGGAGCCGGGGTGGCGCCGCTGCCACTGGGCCCACAGTTTGTCGACATGGGCGTGGTGCAGCCAGAACACCGGGTCGTTGGGGGAGACGCCGGTGGCCATCTGCCCGCCGACCCACACATGGACCCGGTTGTGCAGGTTCACGCCCCGCCAGCCCTCCAGATGGTTGCGGAAGCCGTCCGAGGCGCTGTTCCAGGGCGCCATGTCGTACGTCGCCATCGACAGCACCGAGTCGACCTCGGCGCGAGTCGGCAACTCGCGCGCGCCCGCGCCCAGCCGGCGGCGCAGGAAGGTGCGGCCGTCGACGCGCACGGTGATCGGCCAGTCGCCGGTTGCCGCGGCGAACGGACCGTCCATCACCTGCCCGTCCCGGCTGCGCCCCGTGCCGCCGAGGAAGTCCGGCGCCCACAGCGAGGAGCGCGGCGAGCGGTCGGTGCTCCAGTCCCAGTACGGCAGCGCGACCGAGTCGTCCACCGACTGCAGCGCCCGCTCGAACTCCAGCAGGAATCTGCGGTGCCAGGGCAGGAAGGAGGGCGAACGGTGGCCGGTGCGCTCGCCGTCGTCGGTGTCGCCGAGGATGAAGGCGTTGTGGGTCGTGACGAACGTGTCGTAACGGCCGCTGCGCTTGAGTTCCAGGACGGCGCCGACGAAGCGCCGCTTCTCCTCGGCGGTCAGGGTGGCCTGGTTCTTGCGGACGGTCATGATGCGGGTGCTCCCAAGGGGCGTGCGAGGCGGGTCAGTTGGCGGGGAAGGGCAGCAGCTGGGCGCCCTGGAGTTCGTCGACGGCGGCCCGGGCGGCGGCGCGCGGGGTGGGCACCGGGTCGTAGTGGCTGACGACGCTGATCCAGCTGCCGTCGGCGTTGCGCATCACGTGCAGCTCGACGCCGTCGACGAACACGGCGAAGCCGGCGCCGTGATGGTGGTGACCGCCCGGGGTGACGGGCCGGCCCTGTATCCGGCGGCCCTTGTAGACCTCGTCGAAGGGGGGCGGGGAGGCGGGGGAGCCGTGGTCGTGCTCGGCGGCCGCGGCCGAGGGGGCGGCCGCCGCGGTGGCGGTGAGCGCGGCCGCGGCGGTCAGGGCGCGCCGGCGGGTGAGTTGGGGCATACGGGATCTCCTGGGATGGGTGCGGTTGACGACCCCGTATGCGTATCCGTGCTGCCGAGAGCGGGAGAAATCCGCCGAGACCGGTTGGCTGCGATCAGGACAATTGGTTACATGTCGTGCAAGCTTGAACGAAGTTGATCTTGCGGTGGAAGGCGCTTTCGCACGCCCGGAAGAAGGAATTCCTTCTGATTCCCCTCCTGTTGCGGCAGGTCTTTCGCGGACGCGAGCGCCCCCCGTGGCCTGCCTCACCTCGGGAAACTGGCGCGATCGGCCACGCCGGCCACACGGGCCACGCCCTGCTACTCTGCGTCGTCAACTGACAGCTTTGAGTAATTCCTAGGGGTGCGTGTGAAGGTCGCCTGCGTCGGCGGCGGGCCCGCCGGCCTGTATCTCTCCATCCTGCTCAAGCGGCAGGACCCGTCCCACGACATCACCGTCCACGAGCGCAATCCGGAAGGCTCGACCTACGGCTGGGGCGTGACCTACTGGCGCGGCCTGCTCGACAAGCTCCACGCCCACGACCCCGAGTCCGCCCGGGCCATCGAGGACGGCTCCGTCCGCTGGAGCGAGGGCGTCGCCCACGTGCGCGGTCTGACGGCCCGGCAACCCGGCGACGAGGGACACGGCATCGGCCGCCACCGCTTCCTGGAGATCCTCGCCGAACGGGCCCGTTCCCTCGGCGTGCGGCTGGAGTTCGACAGCGAGGTCGACCCCGACGACCTGCCGGACGCCGACCTCGTCGTGGCCGGCGACGGCGTGCGCAGCGCCCTGCGCGCCCGCAGCGCCGGGCACTTCGGCACCGAGGTCGCACACGGCCGCAACTGCTACGTCTGGCTCGGCACCACCAAGGTCTTCGACACCTTCACCTTCGCGTTCGTCGAGACCGACCACGGGTGGATCTGGTGCTACGGCTACCCCTACAGCGCCGACCGCAGCACCTGCGTCATCGAGTGCGCCCCGCACACCCGCACCGGCCTGGGCCTGGACCGCGCCGGCGAGGCCGACGGGTTGGCCCTGCTGGAGAAGCTCTTCGCGCACGTCCTCGACGGCCACCCCCTCATCGGCCGCTGCGACGAGCGCACCGGCGCCCAGTGGCTCACCTTCCGCACCGTCACCAACCGCACCTGGCACCGCGGCAACCTCGTCCTCGTCGGCGACGCCGCCCACACCACGCACTACTCCATCGGCGCCGGCACCACCCTCGCCCTGGAGGACGCCATCGCCCTGGCCGGCGCCCTGCGCGAGCACGCCGACCTCCCGCGGGCCCTCGCCCGTTACGAACACGCACGCCGGGCCGCGCTCCTGCCCGCGCAGAGCGCCGCCCGCTACAGCGCCCAGTGGTACGAGAACCTCCAGCGCTACATCGACCTCCCGCCGGAGCGGATGTTCGCCCTGCTCGGCCAGCGCCACTCGCCCCTGCTGCCCTACGTTCCGCCCCAGCTCTACTACCGCCTCGACCAGGCGGCCGGGCAGTTGGAGGCGCTGCGCCGGCTCAAGCGCTGGCTCGGGCCCAGGGTCGCGCGCACGGTCCAGGCACGGACACCGGCCGCCCGGAAATAGGCGTTGGGTGAATGCCCATTCACCCACTATGGTGAATGGGCATTCACCCGTTCTCCACCAGCCTGGAGCGCCATGGAGCAGCCCGCCCCGATAGCCCGCCCGGCCGCCCTGCGGGACCGGCTCACCGTCCCCGTGCTGGCGTTCTGCGGCATCCTCATGGCGGTCATGCAGACCGTGGTCGTCCCGCTGCTCCCCGACCTGCCCCGCCTCACGGGCGCCTCACCGGGCACCGTCTCCTGGATGGTCACCGCCACCCTGCTGTCGGGGGCCGTGCTGACCCCCGTTCTGGGCCGAGCCGGCGACATGTACGGCAAGCGCCGGGTGCTGACGGCGGCCCTGGCGCTGATGACGCTCGGCGCGGTGATGTGCGCCCTGTCGTCCGACATCGCCGTCCTCATCCCGGCCCGGGCCCTGCAGGGCGCCGCCGCGTCCGTGGTGCCCCTGTCGATCAGCATCCTGCGCGACGAACTCCCGCCGGAGCGCCGGGTTCCGCGGTGGCGCTGATGAGCTCCACCGTCGGCATCGGCGCCGCCCTCGGCCTGCCGCTGGCCGCGCTCGTGGTGCAGTACGCCGACTGGCACACCATGTTCTGGGCCAGCGCCGCCCTGGGCGCCACGGGCCTGGCGGCCGTGTGGTGGGCGGTGCGGGAGTCGCCCGTACGCCAGCCGGGCCGGTTCGACGTGCCGGGCGCGCTGGGACTGGCCACCGGACTGGTGTGCCTGCTGCTGGGCGTGTCGCAGGGCGGGCAGTGGGGCTGGGCGAGCGCGCGGGTCCTCGGTCTGTTCGGCGCCGCCGTGGTGGTCCTCGCGCTGTGGTGGTGGCGGCAACTGCGCACCGAACAGCCGCTGGTCGACCTGCGGCTGGTGTCCCGGCCGCGGGTCGGTCTGTCGCATGCGGCGGCCCTTCTGGTCGGCTTCGCCTTCTACGCCAACTCCCTGGTGACCGCCCAGCTGGTGCAGGCGCCCAAGGCCACCGGATACGGGCTCGGGCTGTCGATCGTGGCCACCGGACTGTGCCTGCTGCCCGGCGGGCTGACCATGCTGGCCTTCTCCTCCCTCTCCGCCCGCATCTCCGCGGCCCGCGGCCCGCGCATCACCCTCGCCCTCGGCGCCGCGGTCCTGGCCTGCGGATACGCCGTGCGGCTCGCCGACAGCCGCGACCTGTGGATGATCATCGTCGGCGCGACCATCTGCTCGACCGGCACCACGCTCGCCTACTCGGCGCTGCCCACCCTCATCCTGCGCGCCGTCCCGGCCGAGCAGACCGCCTCCGCCAACGGCGTCAACGTCCTGATGCGCACCATCGGCCAGGCCGTCTCCAGCGCCGCCGTCGCCGCGGTGCTGGTGCACCACACCAGCCTCGTCGGCGGGAGCCAGGTGCCCACCCTGCACGGCTATCTGCTCGCCTTCGTGATGGCCGGCGCGATCGCCCTCGCCGCCTGCGCGATGGCGCTGGCCATCCCCGGCGAGCCGGCGCCGGAGGGAACACGCCGGGCCCGTGGCGGCACGCGGGACGCCCGCGGCGAGGCACTCAAGGGAGCATGAGGGGCGTGAGCACCCGACCCGCGGCCACCGCGCCCGCCCGACGCGACGCCGAGACCACCAAGGCGGCCATCCTCAAGGCCGCCCGCCATCTGCTGGCCCGGCACGCCCACGCCGACATCACGCTGAAGGCGGTCGCCGAACGCGCCGGTGTCAGCCCGCCGTTGATCCTGAAGTACTTCGGCAACAAGGACGCCCTCTTCGCCCGGGTCATGAGCTTCGAGGCCGACGCCGAAGCGCTGCTGGACGCACCGCTTGCGGACCTCGGCCGGCACATGGTCCGGCATGTGCTGGTCAGCCAGTCCCGGCAGGGCGCCGACCCGCTGCTGCGGATCGTCTTCGCGCCCCTGCACGGCGAGCAGGGCGACATCCTGCGCGCCAACTTCCGCACCCAGGTGACCGAACGGCTCACCGCCCGCCTGAGCGGACCGGACGCCGGGCTGCGCGCGGAACTCGCCGTCGGCGCCCTCATCGGGCTCGGCGTGGTCTACGGCATCGCCCGCGGCCCCCACGTACGGGACGCGTCGGTCGAGGACGTCGTCTCCCGGTACGCCCCGCTGGTCCAGGAGCACCTCACGCCGGGAACCGCCCGCCGCTAGCCGGTCGAGCCGGGGTCAACCCGGGCTGATCAGCAGGCGGTCGAGGAAGGCGTTGCCGAAGACGCGGTGCGGGTCGAGCCGGTCCAGGACCTCCACGGCCTGCGCCCAGACCTCGGTGCCGATCGACGCGGGCACCGCGGTGCCCAGCACCTCCCCGTCGCTCCAGGCGGCCTCGTCCGTGTAGGCCCAGCCCTTGGACCACTCCACCCGGGTCAGCGCGTCCTGTCCGTCGTAGGTGTCCAGCAGCCACCGCTCCAGCTCCCGCAGGAACGTCTCCGCGTACGGCGTGCCAGGCAGCGTCAGCACGTCCAGCCACACCGCGGTGTCCCACTCCGGGTGCCCGTCGACCGGCCGCAGCGCCGACAGCGCCGGAGCCCGGGCGCCGTCCACACCGGCCTCGGCCGGGTCGTCGAGGCCGGTCACCCGGATCTCGACCGAGCCGTTGACCGGGAAGCGGCCCAGCGTGGCGTACGCGGTGAGCCGCTCCTGGTAGAAGGACGTGAACTCGTGCACCACGCGCTGCACCCGGTCCCGGCCGGTGAGCACCGCGTACCCGTTGGCCGTGACCCGCAGCGTCGTCGGCCTGATGTACAGCAGGGTGTTCTTGGAGGGGCCCCAGAGGTCGGCGGACAGCGTGGCCACGAGCCCGGCCGCCGCCGCGTCGTACTGCGCGTTGCCCAGTACCGGGGCCAGATACCAGGCCGCGTCCGACACCATCCGCCCGGCCAGATCGGCGACCAGGGTCGGCACGTTGTCGGAGAACGGGTAGTTGTACGGCGTCGTCACGTGCCGCGAGGTGAGCGGCTTCGCCGGGGACACGCTCCACACCTTCAGCCACGGGAACTCGGTGAACGCGAACCAGATCGCCTCCACGCGCCCCGCCTCGTCCAGGAACCCCGCGAGCGTGCGCCCGTCGCCGCCGGGGGCCGCGAAGAGTTCGGCGGCCGGGATGTCCGTGCGGCTGACGCACCGCAGGTCGACGTCGGCGCCCACGCGCAGCACCACCTCGGTCACCAGCGCCCGGCCCAGATGGACGAGCAGGGCCGCGCAGTCGGCGTCGGCGCGCTCGTAGGTCCGCAGCACGTAGGCGCCGGCGTCCGCGTCCCACACCACCGCCGTCAGCGACAGCACCCGGTTGCTGAGCGAGCCGTACGTCCGGCCGGGCGGCCGCTGTTCGTCCGCGGCCGGTACGGCGGTGCCGTGCGCGTCGACGGCCAGGGCGCCGCCCAGGGTGAGGTCGCCGGGTGCCGGGGTGGCGGTGAGACCGAGGCCGTGTTCCTCCAGGAAGGCGAGGAGGGCGTCCATCGTGACGCCGGTGCCGGCGCGCACGGCGGTGTCCGAGTCGAGGGCCAGGCCGGTCAGGTGCGTGGCGGTGTCGACGAGCAGGACGGGCGCCTGCGACGCCGTCCCCTGCGTCACGGTCAGCGGGGACCAGCCGTGCGCCATCCCGCGGGCGCGGACCCTCCAGCCGTGCTGCCGGGCCCAGTTGACGACGTCGACCACCTGGCCGGCGTCGGCCGGGGCGCAGGCCCACAGGCCGTCGGCGGTGATCTCGCCGACCCAGTTGCGGTACGCCGACCGGTAGAGCGCCACGCCGGCCGGGAAGTCCGGCAGCTCCTGCGCCGCCGCGGCCGGGTCGGCGGCGAGCAGAACGGGCCCGGCGGCCAGGGCCGCGGCCGAGAGCAGGAAGCCCCGGCGGGTCCAGGCGGGGTCGGGGGAGGGGAAGTTGCTCACTGAACCATGCGTCACGGGCCCACACGGTAGACGCGCGTTGACACGTGCCAGGGGTGTGTCCATGACTATCACCCGTGTGGGTGACAAACGCACAGCTGCGGCACCAGAGTGGTCGGTTCCGCGCACGGACGTGACGGATGACAGACTGACGCCATGGACGAGCGCACTTTCGGTAGGTCTGATCAGCACGCATCCGTCGTCGGACTCGGCACATGGCAGCTGGGCGCCGACTGGGGAGACGTCGACGACAAGGAAGCCCTGGCGGTGCTGGAGGCGGCGGCCGAGGCGGGGGTGACCTTCTTCGACACCGCCGACGTGTACGGCGACGGGCGCAGCGAGGAGACCATCGCCGCCTTCCTGCGCGGCCGGCCGGACCTGCACGTGCTGGTGGCCACCAAGATGGGCCGCCGCGTCGAGCAGATCCCGCAGAACTACGTTCTCGACAACTTCCGCGCCTGGAACGACCGTTCCCGGCGCAACCTCGGCGTGGACCGCATCGACCTGGTGCAGCTGCACTGCCCGCCCACGCCCGTCTACTCCAGCGACGAGGTGTTCGACGCGCTCGACACCCTCGTGGAGGAGGAGCGCGTCGCCGCCTACGGCGTCAGCGTGGAGACCTGCGCGGAGGCGCTCACGGCGATCGCCCGCCCGAACGTGGCGAGCGTGCAGATCATCCTCAACCCGTTCCGCATGAAGCCGCTGCGCGAGGTGCTGCCCGCGGCCCGGGAGGCGGGCGTCGGCATCATCGCGCGCGTGCCGCTGGCCTCCGGGCTGCTGTCGGGCAAGTACACCAAGGACACGGTCTTCCCCGCCAACGACCACCGCACCTACAACCGCCACGGCGAGTCCTTCGACGTCGGCGAGACCTTCTCCGGCGTCGACTACACCACCGGCGTCGAGGCCGCCGCCGAGTTCGCCGCCCTCGCCCCCGAGGGGTACACCCCGGCCCAGCTCGCCCTGCGCTGGATCATCCAGCAGCCGGGCGTGACCACGGTGATCCCGGGCGCCCGCTCGCCCGAGCAGGCCCGCGCCAACGCGGCCGCCGCGAAGCTGCCGGAGCTGGGCGAGGACACCCTCGCCGCCATCCGGGACCTGTACGAGCGGCGGATCAAGGACCAGGTCGAGGCGCGCTGGTAGCCGCCGGGCTCACGGCTCCAGGAGCAGTTGCCACTCCTGCTCCTGGTCGCCGGAGACCGACCCCTGGTCCTGCGTGGTGAAGGCGTGCGACAGCCGCTCGCGCGCCGTCGCCACCGCGTCCGGGGAGCCCTGCACGGTGACCGTCACCGCCCCGGACAGGTGGCCGCCGCCGCCCCGCCCGTCCGCCGACGCGGCCCGGTCGTGCCGGAACCTCGCCGTGTGCACCGTGACGCGGTCGTCGGCGGGCGGTTCCTCCTCGGCCTGCCCGAAGGCGGGCTCCAGAGCCCGCACCACCGCCCGCGCGTCGGCGGCGTCACCGCCGCTGACGGTGATGGTGAGCTCGGTCGCCGACGTACCGCCTGGCTGGTCGTTGTGCGTCATGCGCTTCGTGTAACCGCGCCGTGATCGCTCAAACGGCTCACCCGCCGCGCGGTCGAATACGGCCGAACGGGGAACACGGGACATCGGGTACGCAGTGGTCGAGTGAGCCGGGAGGAGCCTTGTCCGTCACGGAGAACGGCCCGGACACCGTGAACGAGTGGGGGCGGCACGAGACCGAGGCCGAGCGCGCCGACCGCAAGTGGGGCGAGCTGATCCAGGAGGTCAGGGTCGCCCAGACCGGGGTGCAGATCCTGTTCGGCTTCCTGCTGACCGTCGTCTTCACGCCCAAGTACGCACAGCTGGAGCACACCGACCAGACCATCTACATCGTCACGGTCGTCCTGGGCGCCGCCGCGACCGGCGCGCTGATCGGGCCCGTGTCGCTGCACCGGCTGGTGTCCGGCCGGAAGGTCAAGCCGGAAGCCGTCGCCTGGGCCTCCCGGCTCACCTTCGTCGGCCTGGTGCTGCTGCTGGCCACCATGACCAGCTCGCTGCTGCTCATCCTCAGGGTCGCCACCCACAACGCCGCCGTGCCCTGGATCGTCACCGGCGTGGTCGGCTGGTACGCGCTGTGCTGGTTCGTCGTACCGCTGTGGACGCGCCGTCGTCACACGACGTGAGCAGGCCCTGGGCCCGCATCTGCCGGTCGTGGACGCGGCCGAGCACCAGCACCGAGACGGTGGCGCCGATCAGCGCGCAGAACATGTCCCACTGGGTGTCCCACACATCGCCCTGGGTGGCCAGGAAGGCGTCCGCGGAGTGCCCGCCGACCACCGCCGCCAGCCACTCCAGCAGCTCGAAGACGGCGCTGAAGGCCAGGCAGGCGCACACCGTCAGCGGGGCCAGCCACCGGCTGCCGCGCAGCGGCGAGGTGCGGCTGAGCAGCTCCCGCACCAGCACCGCCGGCACGAACCCCTGCATGAGGTGGCCGAAGCGGTCGTACGGATTGCGGGCGAGGCCGAAGGCGTCCCGCACCCAGTCCCCGGCCGGCACCTGCGCGTAGGTGTAGTGGCCGCCCACCGCCAGCACCAGCGCGTGCGCGGCCAGCAGACCGCAGAGCAGGTTCGTCAGCGGGAAGCGCCGCCAGGCCAGCACCACCAGCGGCAGCCCGACCAGCACCCACACCGTCTCCAGGAACCAGGTCGCGCGATCGCGCGGCGCGTACGCGGACACGGCCATGCCGGCGACGACGAGCGCGGCGGACAGCGCGGGCAGCCGCCGTCGTGGCGGGGCGGGACGCAGGGCGATGACGCTCATGGGGACTCCTCCTCGTGGAGCCCCCATCGTGGCCGCGCACCCGGGACGGGAGCATGAGTACGGCTACTCAGCCCCGCCGGGGCGCAGCGCTCACTCCCGGGAGGTGCGCAGGGCCGTGATGCACGCGGCGATGGCCTGCTGCAGCTCCTCCAGCTGCTGCACGACGTCGTTCTCGTCCCCTTCGACGAACTCCTGCACATCGTCGAAGGTGAGCTCCTCGAAGGCCCTCGTCGCCTTCTGCAGGCTGCTGTAGAACTTCGTGCGCCGCTCCTGCACCCGCAGCTCGGGATCGGCCTCCACCGCCTCGGCGACCAGGGACTTCATCGTGTCGTAGGCCTCGTCGGCCCACTCGCCGCCGCCCTCGTCCTCCTCCAGCTCGTCGAGCAGGGACAGATGCCGCTCGGCCTCCTGGCGCAGCTCGACGGGCGCGTCCACGGTCTGCCCGGCCGGCGTCCTGATCCGGCCCGACTCGGCGATCTGGCGGACGTAGCCGATCCGGTCGGCGGCCCGGCTCTCGCTGGCGACGGCCTTCTTCAGGTCGTCGGTGCGCACGACGTCCCGCGCCAGCTCGGCCTGAAGCTCCGGGTCCTCGCGCACCCGGTCCAGCAGCGCCTGACGGGCCGCCCGGGCGGTGGAGGGGTCGGCGAGGATCGCGGCCCGCAGCGCGGTGGGGTTCTCGGCCACTTCGAGGGCCTTGGTGGGCCGGATGCCCTCGGCCTCGGCGGCCTCGGCGATCGCGGTGCCCCGCTCGGAGGCGGCGCTGGTGCGGGAGACGTAGTAGCTCAGCCACACGTCGGCGTCCGGCAGCTCCACCTCCTGGCCCGGCGCGAGCGCCTCGAAGTGCGGGACGAGACCGTCGTCGGCGGCCCGGTCCCAGGCCCTGTAGTAGCGCATCACGCGCTCCGGGGAGCAGCCGGCGAGCTCCGCGAACTCCTTCGCCGACACCTTCGGCGTCTCGTCCGCGCCCTGGCCGCCGGGCCGCACGCTGCGCGCCACCATCAGCCCGAAGGCCCACCCTCCGGTCCGCGCGTACACCCCGAACTCGCGCGCGTCCCGCGCCACGAGGTCGGACAGCGGCGCGGGGGACGTCTCGGACGGGACGATCGCTACGGTCACCGATGACTCTCCTGTGCAAGAACTGGTCGGACTGCGCCGCCGTGAGGGCGAGAAGCGCAGGCGAGCAGCCTATGGCACACCGCGGCGAGGCCCCGGCAGCGGCGGGCGGTCAGCCCAGGGCGTCGTGCAGCGCCGGCAGCAGCGTCTTCGCCGACCAGTCCAGGAACTCCGGCTGCGACTCGCCGCCGATCTGCACCAGCGCGATCTCCCCGAAGCCGGCCTCCGCGTACGGCCGTACCGCCTCGACGAAGTCGTCCGGGTCGTCGCCGCACGGGATCGAGGCGGCGACGTCGTCCGGCGTCACGAACTGGGTGGCCGCCTCGAACGCGTCCGGGTGCGGCAGCTCGGAGTTGACCTTCCAGCCGCTGCCGAACCAGCGGAACTGCGCGTGGGCGCGCTTGACGGCCGTGTCCCGGTCGGGGTCGTAGCACACCGGCAGCTGGCCCACGCGCGGCTTGCCCTCGCCGCCGTGCCGGTCGAAGGACTCCAGCAGACCGGCCTTGGGCTCGGTGGCGATCACCAGGTCGGCGAGCCGGCCGGCCAGCGCGCAGGACTGCTCGCCGGAGACGGCGATGCCGATCGGCGGCGGCTCGTCCGGCAGGTCCCACAGCCGGGCCGACTCCACGTCGAAGTGCGTGCCGCGATGGTTGACGTGGCCGCCCTCGAAGAGCGCGCGGATGATCTCCACCGCCTCTTCGAGCATCTCGTGGCGTACGTCGACCGAGGGCCAGCCGCCGCCCACCACATGCTCGTTGAGGTTCTCGCCGGCGCCGAGCCCGAGCCGGAAGCGGCCCTCGGACAGCAGCTGCATCGTCGCCGCCTTCTGCGCCACCACCGCCGGGTGGTAGCGCATGGTCGGACACGTCACGTACGTCATCAGCGGGATGCGCGAGGTCGCCTGCGCGGCGGCGCCCAGCACGCTCCAGGCGTACGGGGAGTGGCCCTGCGTGCGCAGCCACGGGAAGTAGTGGTCCGAGGTCACCGAGAAGTCGAAGCCCGCCTCCTCGGCCCGCACCAGGTGGTCGACGAGCTCACGGGGGCCGGCCTGCTCGGTCATCATCGTGTATCCGATTTGCACCATAACCGGCGAGTCCCCGGCACGGGCGGCGGAAAACAGGCCTCGATCCGGAATGGATCAGCGGGCAGGATGCCCTCATGAGCGCGAGCCCCCTGCCGTCCAGCACCCCCGCCGCCCAGGGCGTCGACGCGTCCGGCGTCCACGCCTTCCTCGACGCCCTCGAAGCGGCCCCCGCCATCGAGCCGCACAGTCTGATGATCATGAGGCACGGTCGTCTCGTGGCCTCCGGCTGGTGGGCTCCGTACGCCCCGGACCGGCTCCATCTGCTGTACTCGCTGAGCAAGAGCTTCACCTCGACGGCCCTCGGTCTCGCCGTCGGCGAGGGGCTGGTCCGGCTCGACGACCCGGTCATCTCGTACTTCCCGGAGTTCGACGCCGACATCACCGACCCCCGCAGCCGCGCGATGCTGGTTCGGCACGTGGCGTCGATGGCCAGCGGTCATCTCACCGAGACCTGGGAGCAGGCGCGGGCCCTGGACGCCGAGGAGCCGGTCCGTGGCTTCCTCCTGCTGCCCCCGGACCGGGACCCCGGGACCGTCTTCGCGTACAACCAGCCCGCCACCTACACCCTCGCCGCGATCCTCCAGCGGGTCACGGGCCGTCCCCTGACGGGGTATCTGCGCGAGCGGCTCCTGGACCGGATCGGGGTCGGCGAGGTCGCCTGGATCCGCGGCCGGGCGGGCCGTGAGCTGGGCTTCAGCGGGCTGCACGCCACCACCGACGCCATCGCCCGGCTCGGCGAGCTGTATCTGCGGGACGGGGTGTGGCAGGGCGAGCGGCTGCTGCCCGAGGGCTGGGTGGCCGAGGCCACGCGCGTGCACACCGACACCGCGGACGGGACGGCCGAAGGGGCGCTGTCTGACTGGCAGCAGGGCTACGGCCTGCAGTTCTGGAGGTCCCGGCACGGCTACCGCGGGGACGGGGCGTACGGGCAGTTCTGCCTGGTGCTGCCGGAGCACGACGCCGTGGTCGCGACGACCGCGGCGACCGAGGAGTTGCAGACGGTCCTGGACCTGGTCTGGGAGCACCTGCTGCCGGCCTTCGGGCCCGGCCCGCTCGTCGGCCGTGAGGACGAGGACGCGGCGCTGCGGGAACGGCTGGAGCGGCTCGCGCTGCCCCCGGCCGCGGGGAAGCCCGCGCCGCCGGAGCGGGCCCGGGACTGGGCGGGCGCCCGGTTCACGCCGTCCTCGGGCCGGTGCCCGGACCAGCCGGGACTGACCGGGGTGGCGGTGACGGAGGGCGCGGACGGCTGGGGGCTGACCCTCACCGAGAACGGCGACCGGCTCGGGCTGCGGTTCGCGCCGGAGCGGTGGCTCGTCGCCGACGCGCCGGTGCCCACCGCGGTCAGCGGCGGCTGGCGCGACGCGGACACGCTCGCCGTGGACGTGGTGCTCCTGGAGACACCGCACCGGCTCACCGTGACCTGCGCGCTGTCCGACCGCACCTTCACCGCGCGCTGGCGCACCACCCCGTTGCACGCCGCGCCGCTGCGGTCGATGCGCGCGCCCCGCCGGTCAGCCTGAGGGCACCCGGAAGGTGCGCAGGAACGTCTTGAGCGCCTGCCGGTTGACCGCGTCGTCCCAGTCGGCCTCCGGGGTCGTCCAGCGCAGCGAGAACCCGGTGCCGCCGCCGAGCAGGAAGCCCCGGCCGAAGGTGTGCACCCGGGTGCCGTCGTCGTCGAGGAGCCACTCCATGTCGGCGGCCTGGCGGCCCTGGTACGTCGTGGCCCCGATGGCGCCGACGCGCTGGTAGCCGGGGTACGCCCGCAGCTCCGGCTCCACGTCGTCACGCCACACGGCGACGGGATCCGAGCCGACGACCGTGCTGTAGGTGACCGCCAGGGTGCGCGGATCGTTCTCGGCGCCGAACGTCACCCGGTAGGCGACGTCGCTCTGGCGCGAGGTGTCGATCCGGCTGAAGCCCTCGGGCAGGGCGATGGAGAAGCCCTCCGGCGCGGTGTAGTGACGGAAGCCGGACGGGAGCGCCGTGCCCGAGGGGGACGGGGAGACGGTGGGCGTCGCCGGAGCGGACGCGGACGCGGATGCGGACGTGGACGCCGACCGGGACGCCGGGAGGGACGCCGAGGGGGACACGGTGGTCGAGTGGCCCTCGGTGCGGTCGGTGGGGCGGGGGGCGTTCGAGGACGGGCTCGGCCGGGGGGCCGTCGCGGTGTCGTTGCCGTCGGTGCCGGGGAGTTGACGTGTCGCGGCGAGGACGGCGACCACGACGGTGACGACGGCCAGGGCGGTGCCGGCGGTCATGGTGCGCCGGCGCCACGCCGGGGCGGACTGCCAGGCGGCGGCGTAGACGCCCCGCCACCGGGCACGCGAGGTCTCCCGCCCGGCGTGTGCGGGGTCCTGGTCCAGGACGCCGGCGAGCGCCTCGCGGACCACCTGCCGGGTCAGCCGCTCGCGGGAGTCCTTGCGCAGCAGCCCGTGCACGGTCCGGGCGAGCGGCCCGGCCCGTACGGGGGTGCGCACCGGAAGCCGGTCCACGCCCTTGAGCGTGACCTCGGGACGGCCCCGGTCCCGGAACGGCGGGCGTCCTTCGAGCATCGTGTAGAGGATCGCGCCGAGCGCCCACAGGTCGGCCGCCGGTCCGATGCGCTCGTCGCGGGCCTGCTCGGGGGAGGCGTACGACGGTGCGGTCAGACGCGGCGCGAGGGTGGCGCCGGCCAGCCCGAAGCCGGTGACCACCACCGACCCGTCGTCCCGCACGAACACCTGCCCCGGGCTGAGTTCGGCGTGCGTGATGCCCTGCCCGTGCGCCGTCTCCAGCACGTCCAGCAGCTCCAGTCCGACGCGCGCCGCCCGCTCCGGCTCGAACGTCCGTTCCCGGCCGAGGAGTTCGCCCAGGGGAGTGCCGTCGATCCATTCGGAGACGGTCCACAGGACACCGTTGTCCTCCACGGCGTCCACGACCGTCGCGACCCCGCTGGGGCACAGCAGGCCCATGGTCTCGGACATGCGCAGGACGCGCGAGGCCGCCAGGGCCGCGGTGTCGCCGTCGGTGCCGGGCGGCAGCACGATCTGGGTGAGCAGATAAGGGCGTTGCAGATCGATGTCCTTGCCGTACCAGCTGATGCGGTTCGTCTCACGGTGGACGACATCGACGAGTTGGTACCTGCCGGCCACCAACTCGTGTGTGAAGACGTGCGCCTTGACCATGGTCATCCCTCGCTGAACCGCCGGCTTTCACCTTTCCCACAGGTACGCGGGGTGTGACGGGGCGTGTTCAAATGGACAACAATTCAGTAAGGCCGGAAGGTGTTTCTTCACACGCCGTTCGAAGAAAACCGTGAACTCACCTTTTGCTGACTGGAATTCAGCAAGGGTGTGAATATGCCAGGTCGTTCATGCCGGTGGACCGACCTGCCGTCGCCGTCACACGTCACGCCGTACCAGGAACGCCTGCAGCGACCGCAGGTCCTCCAGTGCCCCCGCGTGCGGGCAGGCCGCCACGAGGGCGGCCTCGGCCGCCGCGACATGCCGGCGCGCCTCCTCGCGCGCGGCCGACCGGCCGCCGAGCGCGTCGAGGAACCCGGCCGCCTCGTCGTGGCGCCCCGCCTCGACGAGGGCGGTCAGGCGATCGGCCGCGGTGGCGGGGGAGCGGTGGAGCGCGGCGAGCACCGGATAGGTCTTCTTCCGTTCCCGCAGATCGCCGTGGACGGCCTTTCCGGTGACCGCCGGATCGCCCCAGAGGCCCAGCACGTCGTCGACGATCTGGAAGGCGACTCCGAGATGCCGCCCGACCCGGTCGAGTGCGGCGGCCGTCGCGGCGGACGCGCCGCCGAGCAGAGCTCCGAGCGCCGCCGCACAGCCGAGCAGCGCACCCGTCTTGTGCTCGGCCATCGTCCGGTACTCGGCCGGCCGCACCCGGTCCGGACCCGTCCAGGGCCGGTCGGCGAAGAGCAGGTCGTCCGCCTGCCCGCGCACCAGATCGCCCAGCGCCGCCGACAGGGTGCGCACGGCCCGCGCCCCGGCCGGCGTGACGGCGAGGGTCTCGACGGCCAGGGCGAACAGCGCGTCGCCGGCGAGGATCGCCGGACCCGTCCCGTACGCCTTCCACACGGTCGGCCGGCGCCTGCGGGCCTGGTCGCCGTCCATGATGTCGTCGTGCAGCAGTGAGAAGGTGTGCACCAGTTCCACCGCGACCGCCGCCGGCACCCCGGCCCGCCCGGGCGCCCCCGCGGCCTCGGCGCCCAGCACGGCCAGCGCCTGCCGCACCCCCTTGCCGCCGGACGCGGCGACGGGCGCGCCGCCTACCTCGCACCAGCCGAGGGAGTACGCGGCCATCTCGCCCACCCAGGGATGCAGCCGGGCCACGGCGTCCTCCAGGGCGGGCCGCACCAGGACACGGCAACGGTCCAGGACGTCGGCCGGCCGCGTCGTGAGCGCGGTCACCGGACGACCTCCACCGCGACACCGAGCTCCACCCGGGCGCGCGCCACCATCTCGTGCGCGTGCCGCAGCCCGATCCGCTTCAACTCACCGGCCAGCTCGTCCAGTTCGGCGGCGGTCTCGGCGCTGTCGCGCCCCAGCCGGGCCAGCGACTTGACCAGTCCGAGCCGTGCCAGCGCCGTCCCGCGCGGCTCGCCCATGCCCCGGAACGCCGCCAGCGCCGTCTCGTACCAGTGCCGGGCCTCGGTGTAACGCCCCGCGCGGTACAGGACGTTGCCGCGCATCTTGTGGTTGTAGGCCAGCGCGCTCGTCAGGTGCATCGCCCGGCACGCCGACTCCCCCTCGCTCAGCAGCGCGAGCGCCCGCTCGGTGTCGCCGTCCCGCGCGGAGACCACGTCGGCGAGCCCGCGCAGCGCCCAGGCGTGGCCGCGCCGGTCCTCGGCCCGCGCCGCGATCCGCGCCGCCTCCTCGAACAGGGCGTACGCGGTGTCGTACGCCCCGGTCTGCCGGTGGATCTGGGCGATGCCCTCCAGTGCCCACACCGTGTGCCGGGCCTCGCCACGCCGCCGTGCCTCGGCCAGGAGCTGCTCGTGCAGCCGCCGCACGGCCTCGTAGTCGCCCTGGATGCGGCCGGTCTCGGCCAGCCCCGCCAGCGAGTAGCCCCGTACGACGACGTCGCCGCCGCGCTCGCCGAGGTCGGCGGCCAGCCCCAGCAGCCGCCGGGCCAGCGGAAACGCGCCGCGCTGCCGTGCGAGGGTGCCGCCGCTCCACAGCGCCCAGGCCATCGCCGCCGTGTCCCCGGCCGTGCGGGCGGCGCGGTAGCTCGCCTTCCAGGCCCGCTCGGCGTCCCGGACCTGCCCCAGCCGGCGGTGCGCCTCGGCGACCGCGAGCCCGGACCGCGCGGCCTCCTTGTGCTCTCCGGCCCGCTGCGCCTCCCGCAGCCGCTCGGTGCCGGCGGCGAGGACGTCGGTCAGGGAGGAGTTCACGGACAGGGTGGTGAGGGCGCCCTGGTATTCCGGGGCGAATGCCTTGCCGTACATGGATCCCTTTCGGTGCGTACGTCACGGTGACGGGTCTGCCCGACCTCTATGCACTGTGTGTATACACATGGTGTATAGAGCGTCGAAAATGAACCCTGGCCCAGGGGCCAGGGCATCATCTGTTGCCGGTCAAGACGTCGCGGGCGTCGGGGAGGTTGCCTGTGCGACGCAGATCACCCGACAGGGCGTCAGTGCTGCTGCGCTTTCTGCGGAGTGGCCTCGCTCGGCCGTACCACGACGTAGCCCTCGCCCTGCAGCATCAGCTGCACGGCCTCGCCCGAGCCGCCGCGCAGCATCGAGCCGATGGACTGCGACCGGTGCAGCGACGTCTGCAGCCCCGCCGTCCAGCCGACGACCGCGTCCGTGTCGACGAACACCGGGTACTGCGGCGAGACCGGGATCACCAGCGGGTTGCCCTCGCAGATCAGCCCCAGCCTGCCGTGGCCCGTGAAGACGCTGTTGAACAGGCCGCCCCCGGCGATGCCCGCGCCCTTCACGGTCGCGATCCGGTACGACAACGACGCGTCGAAACACAGCACGTTGCGGCCGTTGACGGTGAACTCGTCACCGGCCTCGACGTCCACGATGAAACAGTTCTGCGCCTCGTGCGCGAACCAGGCCTCGCCCTGCCCGCGCACCGCCATGAGCGGCAGTCCCTCCCCGGTGACCGCGCGCTTGAGCATGCCGCCCACGCCCTGGCCCTTGCGCTCGAACTGGAGGTTGCCGCGGTAGGCGACCATCGCCCCCTGGCGGGCGAGCATCTCGCCGTTGACCGCGTACCTGATGCACTTGGCGTTCTCGACCGTCATGCCGGGCGCGGTGGCCGGCTGGACCATGTGCTCACTGGAAAAGAGATCACCCTTCATGCGGGCATCCTGGCCCGGAGGAGTGCGTTCCGCCAAGATCACGGGGAGGCCGGGTGCGCAACCGGCGTCAGGCGCCGAAGAGCTGGGTCCAGTACGTGCCCGCCGGACCGCCGCCCGCGAAGCCGACGCCGATGTGGGTGAAGTCCGGCTTGAGGATGTTGGCCCGGTGCCCGGGGCTGTTCATCCAGCCCTCCACCACCTCGGCGGCGAAGCGCTGGCCGCAGGCTATGTTCTCGCCGACCGAGCGGTGCCGGGCACCGGCCGCGGCGGCCCGGTCCCAGGGCCGGCCGCCCTCGGGGGAGGTGTGGGAGTAGAAGGCGCGGGCGACCATGTCCGCGCTGTGCGCCTGCGCGGCGCGGGTGAGGAACGGGTCGACGGCCAGGGGCGGCAGCGCGGCCCTGGCCCGCTCGCGGTTGGTGAGGCCGACCACCTCGGCCGCCGTCCGCTCCAGGCCACCGGGGGTGAGGGGGCACGCCCACAACGCGGTCCAGTAGGTGTCGCCGCGGCCGTCCGCCGCGCGGCCCAGGCCGGCGTGAAGGAAGGCGGGCTGGTGCAGGGTGCGGCGCGGCTGCCCGGTGCGCAGGCAGTAGTCGACGAACTCGGCGGGCGTGCGCGGTCCGGAGACCAGGTGCTCGCCGACGGTGAGATACGTGTAGCCGGCGGCGGTGACGCGCTGGTACACGGAGACGCCGTCACGGCCCTCGACGCCGAGACGCCCCGCCGCGGCCATGGCCTCGGCGTGGGCACGAGCGGCGGCCGTCAGCCGCGCGTCCAGGGCGACGGGCGGTGAACCGGCCCGGGCGCGGGCGGAGTTGACCAGGGGGAGGAAGCCGTCCGGGTCGGGGGAGGGCGGAGGGGCGGGCGCCCTGTGGCCGTGGGAGGCGGTCGGCGGGGCGGGCGCTTTGTGGTCGTGGGGGGAGGGTGGAGGGGCGGGCGCTTTGTGGTCGTGGGGAGAGGCCGGTGTGGCTCCCTCGTCGGCCACGTCCACCCCGAAGTCCCGGACCAGCCCCGCCAGCCCGTCCGCGTACCCCTGGCCCAGGGCGCGCAGCTTCCAGCCGGCGGACCGCCTGTAGAGCTCCGCGAGCAGCAGGACCGTCTCCTGACGCGGGCGGGGCGGTGCGAACCGGGCGAGCGGACGCCCCGCCGGATCGGTGACGTGGAGCACGGGTACGGGCAGGGCGCCCAGCGGGGTGCCGGGGGCGGCGGCGGTGACGGCCACCGTGACGCGGGTCGCGCCGGCGCGCAGCCCCGCCGGGTCGACGGTGAGTGCGTCGCCGGCCAGGCGCGCGCCCGGGGCGGACGGCTGGTTGTAGAAGACGAAGTCGGCGTCGCCGCGCACCCGGCCCGAGTCGTCCGTGACGAGCGCGGACACGTCGAAGGGACCCGGCACCCGGACGGTGACGGCGCCGTCCGGAAGGGGCGTGTTGCCCCCGGGGACCAACTCCCTCATCGCGCCGCCCTGGTGTCGTCGTCCGCGCCCCCGCGGGGCTCGATCGGACAACGCCCGCCAGGGCGCGCGAGTTCCCGCCGGTCAGTGCCGTCCGACGCCCGGGGCCACGTCCTCGTCCCGCTCCACCGCCGGCAGCGCGCGCCGCCCCGCCGCGCCCTTCCCGCAGAACGCCGACTCCAGCGTGCCCAGCATGGTGGAGAGCACCGCCCCGTTGTTGGAGGTGTTCGCCAGCGCCGTCAGCGTGCGGCGGCCGTCCTTCGAGGCGAAGGCGTACGTGTAGTAGCCCTGTACGGCGCCGGTGTGGCCGTACACCGACACCCCGCACGACAGGTCGCGGCGCCGCAGCCCGAGCCCGTACCCCTGCGTGCCGGTGACCGGCAGCATGCGCTCCATCTGCCGCAGCCCGGCGGCCGAGGTCAGCCGGCCGCCGAGCAGCGCCCGCAGGAAGGTGGACAGGTCACGGGTGCTGGAGATGAGCGCGCCGGCGCTCTGGGCCCAGGACACCGTCTGCTCGGTGGCGTCGACGAGGGGCGCGCCTGCCCGGTCCGGGGTGAGGTAGCCGTCGGCGTGGCGGCCGGGGATCGCCGTCTTCGGGTGGACGTAGAAGGTGTCGCGCAGGCCGAGCGGCTTGATGACGCGGTTCTCGTACGCGGTCCGTACGGAGTGGCCGGTCAGCTTCTCGATGAGCATGCCGGCGACGACGAAGTTGGTGTTGGAGTAGGAGTACGCGGCGCCCGGCGCGTTGGTGCGCGCGTGCCGCAGGGCGAGGCCGAGCAGCTGACGGTAGGTGAAGACCTTGGTGCGGACCGCCTCGAAGCCGGCGACGGAGCGGGCGAACATGTCGTTGGTGTAGTCGTACAGACCGCTGCGGTGCCCCAGCACCTGCCGGACCGTGATCCGCCGGTCGGGCAGCAGCCCGGGCAGGTAGCGGTCCACCGAGGCGTCCAGGTCCAGCTTCCCCTCGTCGGCCAGTTGGAGCAGCACCACGGCCGAGAAGGTCTTGGTGACGCTGCCGATGCGGAACCGGTCGGCGTTGCCGAGCGCCCGTCGGCCGGCGCGGTCGGCCACGCCCGTGGCCGCCGTGCGCACGTTGCCGTGGTCGTCGACGCGGGCCATGGCGCCGGGCGCGCCCTGCCGCACGGCGGCGCGCAGCACGCCGCGCAGGCCCGCGACGTCCGGCTGCGGGAGGGAGTCGGCCCGGGCGGCGGGCGCGGGGAGGGTGAACAGGCAGAGCAGGGCGGCGCCCAGGGCCGACGCCCGGGGTGCGAGATGGGTCACACGCACGCGAGGCAACCTTCTTCCGGCTCGTCACATCTCCCCAGTCGACGCACGGTTGGTCACCTGCTGATCACTGAGCGATGCGAGTTGGCAAAGTATTGCCATATATCGCACGGAAAGCGATGATTTAGGCTTTACATGTACATGACTCATCCATAAGGGTTTCGTCCCGGGGCCCGACCAGCCCCCATGGCGCTCAACGGCGCCGTGTCCCAAGGCGGTTGGTGATCCCCGCCGCCTTGCCAGGAAGGAACCCTCATCAGTGCGTAGACCGCACATACGCAGCGTGGCGGTCGCCGTCGCCGTGACGACGGCCGCCACCGGCCTGGCCGGCACCGCCTTCGCGGGCCCGGTCACGGGGGCCGGCCACGCGGCTGCCGCCGCCGACACCCCGGCCGCCTCCGTGGTGGCCGCCGCCCGCGCCGCCGCCTTCGCCCACGCCTCGGCGACCGGCGTCTCGCAGGGCGACGAACTGCGCGCCCAGGACGTCATGATCGACCCGGAGGGCGCACGGCACGTCCGCTTCACCCGGACCCACCAGGGCATGCCCGTCCTCGGCGGCGACCTCGTCGTCCACCTCACCCGGCAGCTGGCGTACGCCGGCGTCACCCGGGCCGCCGACCACACCGTCCGGCTCGCCGCCACCGACGCCACGCTGACGGCCGCGCAGGCGGAGCGGAAGGCGGCGGCGGTCGCCCAGGGCGACGCGGGCACCGCCCGGCTCGTCGTGGACGCCCGGGACGGCGCGGCCGCGCTCGCCTACCAGGTGACGGTGACAGGCAGCGAGACCGCCGAGGCCGGCGGCAGCCGGACGGTCGTCGTCGACGCCGTCACCGGCAAGGTCCGCAGCAACACGCCCGACAGCGACGAGTTCCTCTCGCCGAAGCTGCTCAAGGCCCTGAGCCGGCGCGGCGAGACGCTCGACCCCGCCACCGGCACCGGCGCCGAGGCCACGACGCTGAGCGCGTCCGCCGCCGCGGCCTCCGGCGCCACCCGCTACCCGGCGACGGCCAAGGGCACCGGCAAGTCCCTCTTCGTCGGTCAGGTCCCGCTGACCACCACGCAGACGGCCCGCACCAGCTACCTGCTGAAGGACCCCACCCGCTGGGGCACCGAGACGCGGGACGCCCGGGGCCAGGAGCTGGAGAGCTTCGCCCGGGGCAAGAAGTTCACCAGCACGACCAACAAGTGGGGCAACGGCGCGGTCTCCAGCCGCGCCAGCGCCGCCGTCGACGCCCAGTACGGCATCACCGAGACGCTGGACTTCTACAAGAAGACCTTCGCGCGCAAGGGCATCGAGAACAACAGCAAGGGCGCCCACGGGATGGTCCACTTCGGGAACCAGGTGGGCAACGCCTTCTGGGACTCGACCTGCGACTGCATGCTGTACGGCGACGGCGACGGCGACATGATCAAGAAGCCGCTCGTCGTCCTCGACGTCACCGGCCACGAGCTCACCCACGGGGTCGTGGACGCGACGGCGAAGCTGGAGCCGACCCGGATCGACTCGGACGGCAACCAGTACGGCGAGCCGGGCGCGCTGAACGAGTCCCTCGCGGACATCTTCGGCTCGAACGTGGAGTTCTTCGCGAAGAACGCCAAGGACACCCCGGACTACCTCATCGGCGAGAAGCTGGGCCTGGACCAGAAGTTCCTGCGCCGTCTGGACCACCCGTCCCTGGACAAGCTCGAGGGCACGATCGACTACTGGTCGCCCGAGACGTACGACGCCGAGGTGCACGCCGGTTCCGGCGTCTCCTCGCACGCGTACTACCTGCTCGCCGAGGGCAGTGGCCGCAAGACGATCGGCGGCGTGACGTACGACTCGCCGACCTACGACGGCTCGACGGTCAAGGGCATCGGCCGTACCAAGGCCACGGCGATCTTCTACCGGGCGCTGACCCGTTACATGGTCTCCACCACCGACTTCCACGACGCGCGCACCGCGACGCTGAAGGCGGCCAAGGACCTGTACGGCCTCAACAGCACCGAGTACAAGACGGTGAACGCGGCCTGGGCGGCGGTCAACGTCACCCTCGCCAACGCGCCGGCCGACGACCGGCACTGACGGCGGCCGCCGCTCACACCCACTGCCTCTCCACCTCGTCGGCCACACCGAACCCGGCGTCGCAGGAGGGGCAGTGGGCCCTGCCGAAGACGTGCGCGCCGCCCCCGGCCCTGCGTCGTCCCGGTGCCCAAGAGCGCGTAGTCACCGGCCGACGTGAACGTCCCGTGGGAGCCGAAGGTCACATACAGGCCCTCCTCGCACGCGGGGCACTCCAGCTCGTACTCCTCGTGGGCCGCTCCCTCCAGCACCTCCGCCCAGATGCCGGCACGCCGAGCAGGCCGCGGGCCACGTCCAGGAGTTCGCCGATCTCACGGGCGTACCGCTCGTGCTCCTCGGAGTCCGGGTCGGTCGCGATCAGGCCGGCCATGAGCACGGCCTGTATCGGCTCGCCTGGTGGCGCAGGGCGGACCACAGCTGCGACCAGACCTCGTCGTCCTCGGGGCCGCCGAGTCGTGCGAAGAGGCCGCCCGGCACTGACAGTCCCCTCACAGACGAATCCTGCTTCTTTTATTGACGACGGAAAAGAAGGGGAATAGGTTCCCGGCCATGCGCCCGCCCCCTCGTGTCGAGACGTTCCCGGCCAACACGCCGGCCGCCTCGCAGATCTTCACCGCGGTCCTGTCCCACGGGCCCCTCACCCGGCTGGAGGTGGCCCGGCGTACGGCGCTGTCGCCGGCCGCCGTCACCAAGGCCGTCAAGCCCCTCATCGAGGCCGGCTACCTGGTGGAGGACGCGGCCGACGAGGTGCGGCCGGCGCTCGGCAGGCCCGCCAACCCCGTACGGGTCGACGGCGCACGGGCGTTGTTCCTCGGGATCAAGGTGACCGGGGACGAGGTCATCGGCGTCCTCGCCGACCTGTGCTGCCGTATCCGTGCCGACCGCCGGGTGCCGCTGACCGGGCGCGACCCCGGGCCGGTCCTCAAGCAGATCGCGGACCTGGCGGCCGAACTCCTCACCGAGGCCGACCGGTCGGGCGTCGGCGTCCTCGGGCTCGGCATCGCCGTCTCCGGAGACGTGGACCGCGCGGAAGGCGTCGTACGGTACTCGCCGTTCCTGGAGTGGCGGGACGTGCCGCTCGCCGAACTCGCCGCCATGACCACGGGGTTGCCGGTCACCGTCGACAACGACGTGCGGGCGCTGACCGTGGCCGAGCAGTGGTTCGGCGCCGGACGGGGCCTGTCGGACTTCGCCGTGGTCACCGTCGGCGCGGGCATCGGCTGCGGACTCGTGGTGCACGGCCGGGTGGTGGCCGGCGCCCACGGGGTGGCCGGCGAGATCGGGCACGTCACCGTGGACCCCGCCGGCCCGCCCTGCCACTGCGGCAACCGCGGCTGCGTGGAGGCGATCGCCTCGGACGCCGCCATCCTGCGCCGCATCCGCGAGAGCACCGGCGCCGAAGTCGCCGACACCGCCGAGGCGCTGACGATGGCTCACCACGACGTGGCCGCCGCCCGCGAGGCGTACGCGCGCGCGGGCGAGGCCATCGGCCGCGGCATCGCCACCGTCGCCAACCTGCTCGGCCCCGAACGCGTGATCATCTCCGGCGAGGGGCTCGCCGCCCACGACCTGTTCGCCGAGCAGATCCGCGACGCCTTCGCCGCGGCCGCCTTCGGCTCCGCCGCGCGGTGCGACGTACAGACCCGCCCGCTGCCCTTCGAGGAGTGGGCGCGCGGGGCCGCGGCCACCGCGATCCAGTCCTTCATCACCCCCGACGACCCACCACCGAGCCGCTGACTCAACTCCCCCTGGAGGTACGGCCCATGCGGTCATCCTCGTACTCCGTCCTGCCCGCACGCGTCCTGAGAGCCGCCGTGGTCCTCGCCGTGGCCGCCGGTGCCGTCACCGTCGCGCCCAGCGCCCACGCCGACACGATCGCGGCCAAGCCCTACATGGGCTGGTCGAGTTGGAGCATGCAGTCGTCCAGGTACCCCGGCCTGAACCCGGACGGCGACTACAGCTACCTCACCGAGGCGAACGTCCTCAAGCAGACCGACGCCCTGGCCGCCAAGCTGAAGAAGTACGGCTACGAGTACGTCAACATCGACGCCGGCTGGTGGCGCGACACCGCCTGGAAGCCCGAGTACGACCAGTACGGCCGCCAGCAGGCCGACCCCAAGCGCTTCCCCAGCGGCATGAAGGCCGTCGCCGACCGCATCCACGCCAAGGGGCTGAAGGCCGGCATCTACCTCCCCGCCGGCCTGGAGAAGGAGGCCTACGGCGACGGCAGGACGCCGATCTGGAACGCCGACGGCTGCACCACCGCCGACATCGTCTACGGCGACCTGCGCACCACCAACGGCTGGGACAGCTCCTACAAGCTCGACTTCTCCCGCCCCTGCACGCAGAAGTACATCGACTCCCAGGCCCGGTTGATCGCCGGCTGGGGCTACGACTACCTCAAGCTCGACGGCGTCGGCCCCGGCTCCGGCAAGAGCGGCGACCAGTACGACAACGTTGCCGACGTGGCCGCCTGGCACCAGGCCATCGCCGCCACCGGCCGCCCGATCCACCTCGAACTGTCCTGGTCGCTGGACATCGGCCACGCCGACGACTGGAAGAAGTACTCCAACGGCTGGCGCATCGACACCGACGTCGAGTGCTACTGCAACACGCTCGTCAGCTGGGAGAACTCCGTCGACGACCGCTGGGACGACACGCCCGGCTGGACGCGGCACGCCGGACCCGGCGGCTGGAACGACCTCGACTCCCTCGACGTCGGCAACGGCGACATGGACGGCCTGACCAAGGCCGAACGGCAGAGCTACGCCACCCTGTGGGCCATCGCCAAGTCCCCGCTGTTCACCGGCGACGACCTCACCCGCCTCGACTCCTACGGCCTTTCCCTGCTGACCAACAGGGAAGTCATCGCCGTCGACCAGGGCGCCACCCCGCCGGCCCGCCCGATCACCCCCTCGGACCCGCAGCAGGTGTGGGCCGCGAGGAACCCCGACGGCAGCTACACCGTCGCCCTGTTCAACCTCGCCGACAGTCCCGCCGCCGTCTCCGCCTCCTGGGCCGCCCTCGGCTTCACCGGCAAGGCGGCCGTGCGCGACCTGTGGAACCACGAGGACCTCGGCAGCTTCAAGGACAAGATCACCGAGGCGCTCCCCGCCCACGGCTCCCGCCTGTTCACCGTCACCCCGCACGGCGACGCCCTCGCCTTCACCGGCTACGAGGCCGAGACCCCGGCCAACACCCTCGCCGGCAACGCCTCCGTCGCCGACTGCTCGGCCTGCTCCGGCGCGAAGAAGGTCGGCAACCTCTACCTCGGCGGCAAGCTCACCGTCAACGACGTCGTCGTCCCCAAGGCCGGCACCTACCAGGTGAGGATCGCCTACGTCAGCGGCGACGCCCGCCCGGCCACCGTCTCCGTCAACGGCGGCGGCGCCACCGCCCACCGCTTCCCCTCCACCGGCGACTGGGGCACCGTCGAGACCGTCAGCGTGCCGCTCACCCTCAAGGCCGGCGCCAACACGATCACCTTCGACAGCGGCAGCGGCTACGCGCCGGACATCGACCGGATCGACGTACCGAAGTCGTCCTGAACGACCCACCAGGAGCCGCGATGAACACCGACCTGTCCAGACGCACCCTGCTGGCCCTCTCCGCCGCGACCGGAACCCTGGCCGCCCTCCCCGCCTTCACCGCCTCGGCCGCCCCCCGACGCCCCGCCGAGGCGCCCGACCTCCCGGCCGACGCGCGCACCGAACTGTGGTGGCAGGCCCCCGCCGACGACGACTCCATGATCGAACAGGGACTGCCGGTCGGCAACGGCCGCCTCGGCGCCCTGGTGAGCAACGACCCCGGCCGCGAACGCCTGTTGATCACCGACGCCACGATGTGGACCGGCGGCCTCAACGACACCCTCGACGCCGACGGCCAGTTCCCCTACGGCCGCGACGACTTCGGCTCCCTCACCCTGCTCGCGCGGCTGACCGTGGACATCCCCGACCACGACCTCGGCGCGGTCTCCGGCTACCGCCGCACCCTCGACCTCGACCGGGGGGTCGTGACGGCGTCGTACGTGCGCTCCGGAGTGACCTACCGGCGCCTGATCTTCGCCAGCCGCCCCGACGACGTGATCGTCCTGCACTTCACACAGAGCGGGAAAGGGCGCTACACCGGCACGGTCACGCTGGAGGGCACGCACGACGAGGGCGCCGGGACCTCCTTCGGCGCAACCCTGGGCAACGGCCTGAAGTACGGGGCCGCCGTCACCGCCTACGGCACCGGCGGCCGCGTCGCCGTCGACGGCACACACATCGCCTTCGCCGATTGCCGGGAGCTGACCGTGGTGGTCAGCGGCGGCACCGACTACGCGCCGGACGCGGCCAAGGGCTACCGCGACCCGGCCCTCGACCCGCGGCGGCTGGCCCGCACGAAGGTCCGCGACGCGGCGGCGCACTCGGCGGACACCCTGCTGCGCACCCACGTCGCCGACCACCGCGCGATCTTCGGCGCCTTCGGCCTCTCACTCGGCTCCTCGACCGCCGAGCAGCGCTCCCTCGACACCTGGGAACGCCTCCAGGCCCGCGCCCGCGACGGCGTACCCGACCCCGAACTCGAAGCCGCCTACGTCCAGTTCGGCCGCTACCTGATGGTCTCGGGCTCGCGCGGCAGTCTCCCCCTGGGGCTGCAGGGCCTGTGGCTGGACGGCAACGACCCGGACTGGATGGGGGACTACCACACCGACATCAACATCCAGATGAACTACTGGATGGCCGACCGCACCGGACTGTCCTCCTGCTTCGATGCGTTCACCGACTACTGCGTCGCCCAGCTGCCCTCCTGGACCGACCTGACCCGCCGCCTCTTCGACGACCCGCGCAACCGCTACCGCAACTCCAGCGGAAAGAACGCCGGCTGGACCGTCGCCATCTCCACCAACCCGTACGGGGGCGGCGGCTGGTGGTGGCATCCGGCGGGCAACGCCTGGCTGTGCAACAGCCTCTGGGAACACTACGAGTACACGGGCTCACGCGCCCACCTGGAGAAGATCTACCCCCTCCTCAAGGGCGCCTGCGCGTTCTGGGAGGCCCGGCTGCTGACCACGACCCTGCCGGGCACCTCGCGGGAGGTCCTGATCGCCGACAGCGACTGGTCGCCGGAGCAGGGACCGCTGGACGCCAAGGGGATCACGTACGCCCAGGAGCTGGTGTGGGCGCTGTTCGGCAACTACTGCGCGGCGGCGGCCGAGCTGGGGCGGGACGCCGGCTTCGCGCAGACCGTCGCCGCCCTGCGCCGGCGTCTGTACCTGCCGCAGGTCAGCCCGAAGACCGGCTGGCTGGAGGAGTGGATGTCGCCCGACAACCTGGGCGAGACCACCCACCGCCACCTCTCGCCGCTCGTCGGCCTGTTCCCCGGCGACCGCATCCGCCCCGACGGCTCCACCCCGGCCGACATCGTGGCCGGCGCCACCGCCCTGCTCACCGCGCGCGGCATGAACAGCTTCGGCTGGGCCAACGCCTGGCGCAGCCTGTGCTGGGCCCGCCTGAAGAACGCCGACCACGCCTACCAGCTGATCGTCAACAACCTCCGCCCGTCGACCGACGGCGGCAACGGCACCGCGCCCAACCTCTTCGACATCTACGAGACCAACCCGGGCCGCGGCATCTTCCAGATCGACGCCAACTTCGGTACACCGGCTGCCGTGACGGAGATGCTCCTGTACTCGCGCCCCGGCCACCTGGAACTCCTGCCGGCCCTGCCCGACGCCTGGGCGGCCTCCGGCTCGCTCACCGGGGCGCCCGCGCGCGGCGGCTTCGTCGTCGACCTGCGCTGGAAGGACGGCCGGCCGACCGAGGCCCGCGTGCGCAGCGTGGGCGGGCGCAGCACCACGGTGGCGTACGGCGGCAGCTCCCGGACCGTGACCATGGCTCCCGGCGGATCCGTCACGCTCAGGGACTTCGCATGACCAGGAGCCGATACGCGCGCGCCGCGCGCCTCGCCGCCCTGCTGGTGCTGGCCGGCGCCGCCCAGTCGGCGCCCGTCCAGGCGGCCGCCCCCGCCGACGTGGGGGCCTTCCGCCCGGGTGACGTGGTGACCTGGGCGGCGAGCGCCGACCGCCTGGGCGACGCCGTGGCCGACCGCGGCTACCGGCTCGTCGTGCACACCAGCACCGGCGGCAGCGCTCTGCGGATACGGCTGTCCAACGTCTTCGGGGACCGGCCGCTGACCTTCGACAGCGTCTACGCCGGCCGCCGGCGCACGGGCGCCGCACTCGTCCCCGGCAGCAACCGCCGGCTGACCTTCGAGGGCGCGCGCTCCGTCACCGTGCCGGCCGGTGCCGTCGCCGTCAGCGACCCGCTGCCCGGCCGGGTCCCGGCCGCGACCGACCTGGTGGTCAGCATCCACACGCCGGACGCGGCGGGCCCGGCCACCGGCCACGGCATGGCCATGCAGACCTCCTACACGACCGAGGGCGACCACACCGCCGAGGAGAGCGCCGACCACTGGACGCAGACCACCGGCTCCTGGACCTACCTGGACGCCGTCTCCGTACGGCCGCCCGCCGGCACCGGAGCCGTCGTCGCCCTCGGGGACTCCATCACCGACGGCTGGCAGTCCAGCGCCGACCTGAACCGCCGCTGGCCCGACTACCTCGCCCGACGGCTCCAGCAGGCGGACACGGCCGTCAAGGGCGTCGCGAACGAGGGGATCTCCGGCAACAAGGTCCTCGCCGACGGCGCCGGGCGCAGCGCCCTGAACCGCCTCCAGCCCGACGTCCTCTCCCAGCCGGGCGTCCGCACCGTCTTCCTCTTCGAGGGCGTCAACGACATCAAGGCCCACACGGGCGTCACCGCCCAGGACCTGATCACCGGCTACCGCGAGATCGCCGAGCGGGCCCACAGGGCCGGCAAGTGCGTCGTCGCCGCGACCGTGGCCCCCTTCAAGGGCTGGTCGGAATGGGACCCGGCCGCCGAGGCCGTACGGCAGGAGGTCAACGCCTATATCCGGGGCGGCGGGGACTTCGACGCCGTCACCGACTTCGACCGCATCCTGCGCAGCCCCTACGACCCCGAGCGCATCCTGCCGTTCTTCGACGGCGGCGACCATCTGCACCCCGACGACAAGGGGATGCAGGCGATGGCCGACGCGGTCGACCTGAGCGGCCTGGACTGCGACCGAGGTCCCTAGCTCGTCGGCTCGGGCGCGACGAGTCCCTCTCGGTAGGCGATCGCCACCGCTTCCGTGCGGCTCGCCGCGCCCAGCTTGGCCAGGATGTTGGAGACGTGGACGCTGGCCGTCTTGCCGCTGATGAACAGCTCCTCGCCGATCTGCCGGTTGCTGCGGCCGAGGGCGAGGAGCCGCAGCACCTCCCGCTCACGGGCGGTCAGCGGCGAGGGGCCGCCCGCCGGCGCGACGGCGGCTGACAGCCGTCCCCGGCGTATGAGGGCCTCCACCCGCTCCAGCAGGGGAGCGGCGCCGAGCCGCTGGGCGCTCTCGCGCACCGCGAGGGCCTCGGCCGCCGCCTCCTCGCGCCGCTCGGCCGCCAACAGGGCCTCCGCGTACCGGAACCGGCACCGGGCCCGCTCGTACAGGTCGCCGAAGCCGAACGCGTCCACGGCCGCGGCCCAGGCCGTCGCGTCCGGACCGGACACCGCCCGCCGCCACTCCGCCTCGGCCCGCGCCAGCCACGCCATGCCCTCCGGCCCCTGCCGGCCGCGGCCCTCTTCGCGCAGGGCCGCCGAACGGGCCCCCTCGACCAGTTCGGTCGCCGTGTCCGCCCAGCGGCGGGCGCCCTGGTCGTCGCCGGTCAGCCGCAGCTCGGCGGCCCGGTCGGCGACCGCGGACAGGCTCAGCGCGGCGAGCCGGACCGTGACGTCGGGAAGCGTGCCCGCGTCGTCGGTGAGCGCCGCGACCGTCTCCCGCGTCCGCGCCACGGCGTCCTCCGCATCACCCCGCAGCGCGGCGGCGTCGGTCAGCAGGATGCCCGCCACGAGCGTCGCCATCCAGTCGAAGTGCCCCTCCAGCAGCGCCCGGGCCGCGTCGGCCACCGACAGGTCACCGCGCGCCAGGCGCACGTACAGCGCCGGAGCGGTCGCGTAGCCGCCCGCCGCGGGCAGCACCTCGGCGTCGGTGGCCGCCGCGCGCACGCACTCGTCCCAGCGGCCCAGCGTGTACAGCACCAGCAGGTGCAGATACCGCATCTCCATCGGATACGGCGACGACAGCAGCCCCGCCCGGCGCGCCCGCTCCAGCCCCTCGGCGACCCAGGGCAGGCACTCCTGGAGGTCGCCGGACTCGAAGCAGCCGACGGCGAGGTTGAACAGGGCCCGCATCTCCACCGGCGCGTTGCCCGAACGCCGGGCCAGCTCCCGTGCCTGCTGGAGCCGCGCGCGGCCCTCGGGTGTGCGCCGGCCGCCGCCTTCGAGGGAGGCCAGCGACACCAGCAGGTCCGCCTGGGCGTCCGTGGCCCCCAACTGCTCGGCGACGCCGAGGGCTTGGCGGGCCACCTTCAGCGCGGTCCCGTTCTCACCGACCTGACGCGCGGCCAGGACGTGCGTGGCCGCGGCCCACACCCAGGTCCGGGATGGCGGGTCGGCCGGGATCATGGCGAGGGCCTCGCTGCTGTAGGCGAAGGCCGCCGTCAGGTTGTCGACGCTGAGCAGGTTGCCGGCGAGGGTGTAGCGCACCCGGGCGGCGAGCTCGGAGTCCGCGCTCTGGCCGGTGCTGGCGAGCGCGGCCCGGGTGAGGGAGACCGCGCGGTGCAGCTCCCCGGCGTGCGCGGCCGCCGCCGAGGCCCGCAGGGTGAGCGTGACCCGGTCGCCGGCCTCGCCCGCGGGCCGCGCCGCCGGGTCCACCGCCGACCACAGGTCCAGGGCCGTTTCGAGGTGCCGCAGCTCCTCCGCGGGCGCGCCGACGCGGTGGGCGTGGTCGGCCGCCTCCACCGACGCGGTGAGCGCCTCGGCCAGGTCGTGGCTCTCGCGGTAGTGGTGGGCGCGCTCCGCCGCGGTCTCGGCCGGGTGGCCGCGGCCGGCGAGCAGCCGGGCGAAGGAGCCGTGCAGTCTCGACCGCTCGCCCGGCAGCAGGTCGGCGTAGACCGCCTCGCGGGCCAGGGCGTGCCGGAAGGTGTACGTGTCACCGTCGCCCGGCACCAGCAGCTGCCGCCCGACGGCCTCGCGCAGCGCCTCCTCCAGCTCGTCCTCCGGCAGCCCGACGGCGTCCCGCAGCAGGTCGTGCTCCACCCGGCGGCCGGCCACGGCGGCGGTGCGCAGCACCTGCTGGGCGGTCTCCGACAGCTGCTCGAACCGGATGAGGAGGACGTCCGCCAGGCCGCTCGGGACTCCGTCGGCCGCCGTGTCGGTGGCGGCGACCAGCTCCTCCGCGTAGAAGGCGTTGCCCTCGGCGCGCTCGACGATCCGGCGGATGGTGGCGTCCGGCAGCGGGCGGCCGGGCAGGCCGCGCACCAGCCGGGTGACCTCCTGGTCGGCCAGCGGCCGCAGCTCCAGCCGCTCCACGGCGGGCAGCCGCACCAGCTCCGCCAGCAGCGGCCGCAGCGGATGCCGGCGGTGCAGGTCGTCCGCCCGGTAGGAGGCGAGGACGGCGAGCCGGTGCGCGGGCGCGCCTCCGGCCGGCCGCTGCAGGAGGCCCCGGCTGAGCAGGAACCGCAGCAGATCGCGGGAGGACTGGTCCGCCCAGTGCAGGTCCTCCAGCACGAGCAGCAGGGGAGCGATGTCCGACAGGTCGGCGAGCAGTCCCGCGACCCCCTCGAACAGGCGCAGCCGCCCCCCGACGTCCCGCACGGCCTCGCTCCCGCCGCCCAGCAGCCGCTCGACCACCGGATGCGACGCCACGACCCCCGCGAACCGCTCGTCGTCCGCCACCACGCCCAGCACCTCGGTGAACGGCAGATACGGCAGCCCCACGTCACCGAGGTCGACGCAGTGCCCGGTGAGCACCGTCATCCCGTCCCGGACGGCCCGCCCGGCTACCTCGTCCAGCAGCCGCGTCTTGCCGACCCCGGCGTCCCCGGCGACCAGCACGGCCCGCGCCTCGCCGGCCCGGGCGCGCTCCAGCACACCGCCGAGACGGGCGACTTCGCCGTCCCGCCCGACCAACGGCGTGCTGAACAAGATCTGCGACACAACCCCATCCTGGCACGCGGCACCGACAGTGCTTCTGAACACCGGCAGCGCTCTTGAACACTGACCGTGCTTGTGAACAGAGGGCGACGTGGACCGACGTCAAGGGGGCGCGGGCGCCTCAGGACCGCAGAATCCGCGCCCAGTCCTCCGGCACCCGCCCCGCCGGGCCCGGTGCCGGCTGGTCCGCCGGGTGGCTCGCCGGAGGCGCGAGCTGCGGGCCCGACTCGTACAGCTGCGACGTCGAGAAGTCCCAGAACCACTCCTCGCCCGGCTCGAAGCTGCGGATCACGGGGTGCCCGGTCTCCCGGTAGTGCGCCGTCGCGTGCTTCGCTGGCGAGTCGTCGCAGCACCCCACGTGCCCGCACTGCGCGCAGCGCCGCAGATGGAACCACCACCCGCCGGCCGCCTCGCACTCCACACACCCCGTCCCGCTCGGCGGAACACTGGAATCGATCCCGTTGTCACTCACGCAGGCTCCTCGACCGTGTCGTCATCCGTCGGCTGAAGGGGCAGCAGCACCTGGAAGCGCGTGTCCCCCGGCTCGGAGTCCACCCGCAGCGTCCCGTGGTGCTTGTTCACGACGATCCGCCAGGAGATGTCCAGCCCCAGCCCGGTGCCCTCGCCCACCGGCTTGGTGGTGAAGAACGGATCGAAGATACGGTCGCGGATCTCCGGCGGCACCCCGGGCCCGGTGTCCCGGAACTCCACCAGCAGCCGGTCGTGGTCCAACGCCGTCCGCACCGTCAACGTGCCCTGCCCGCCCGCGCTGTTGATCGCGGCGACCGCGTTGTCGATCAGGTTGGTCCACACCTGGTTGAGCTCCGCCGGGTAGGCGGGGATCTTCGGCAGCGTACGGTCGTAGTCCTTCACGACGTCGATGCGCTGCCCGATCTTCCCGGACAGCATCATCAGGGTGCTGTCGAGGAGTTCGTGCACGTCGGCGTTCTGGTAGGGCGCCCGGTCGAGCTGCGAGTACTGCTTCGCCGCGTCGACCAGGTTCGAGACGCGGGTCGTGGAGTCCTCGATCTCGTCCATCAGCAGCTCGGTCTCGACCGTGTAGTTGAGCCACCCGATCGCGCCGGGCAGGATCTCCGGGTCCACGTCGGCGGCCACCTGGTCCAGCCAGTCGAGGTCGAGTCCGGCCTGCACGAAGGTGGGCGCGAGCCGCCAGCCGTCGGGGATGTCGTGGTCGTCGAGCCAGTCGGCGATCGCGTCCTCGCGGTCGGAGGCCTCCAGGGGGCTCAACGCCGGCGCCTTGGCGACCCGTTCGGCGGTGCGCTCCTGGATCTCGATGAGGTTCGCCAGCGCCTCACGGGAGTACGGGCCGCCGTAGATGGCCTTCAGCTTGTGCCGCATCTTGGCGACGCGTTCACGCAGCGCGGCAGTGGCGCGTACGGCCGCGGCGGCGGGGTTGTTGAGCTCGTGCGTGAGCCCGGCCGACAACGAGCCCAGCGCCAGCAGCCGTTCGCGCTGTCCGATGGCCCGCTGGGTGCTCTTGGAGCCGAAGAACAGCCCCTCCAGCAGGTGCACCGCCATCGGGAACCACTCCTGCATGATGCTCACGAACGTGTCCGCGGGCAGCACGAAGAACCGCGTCGGTTCGGTGACGCGCATCGAGTTGTTGTACACCTGCCGGACGCGGTCGCCGATGTAGGCCTGCGTGGCGCCCGCGTACACCCCGCGCTGCGAGGTGCGGGTGACCTCCACGTCGTCGGCGCCCACCCGCCGGGACAGCACGACCGTGCCCTCGATCATCACGTAGAAGCAGGTGGCCGGGTCGCCCTCGGCGTAGACCGGCCCGGGCTCGAACTTCTCCACCCGGCCCTCGCTGCACAGCCGTCCCAACTGTTCGGGGGTGAGCTTCTCGAACAGGAACAGCGAGCCGATCTCCTGCGGGCTGCAGGGCATCAGCTGCCCGCTCACGACTGCTCCAGGTACCGGTGGACGAGCATCACGGCCATGGCTCCCTCTCCGACGGCGGACGCGACCCGCTTGGCTGACTCGGCGCGCGCGTCGCCCGCGACGAACACGCCGGGAATGTTGGTCTCCAGGTGGTACGGCGGCCGGTCCAGCTCCCAGCCCGCCGGGGGCCGCCCGTCGGCGGTCAGGTCGGGCCCGGCCAGGATGAAGCCGTGCTCGTCGCGCAGCACCGTGCCGTCCAGCCAGTCGGTCAGCGGGGCGGCGCCGATGAACACGAACATCCACTGCGCGTCGACGAGTTCGGTCTCGCCGGTGTCCATGTCCCGCAGCGTCAGCTGTTCCAGGTGGTCGGAGCCGTGCGCCCGCTCGACGACGGTCCGCGCGCGGACCGAGATGTTGGGGGCCTCGTTGATCTGCTGGATCAGGTAGTACGACATCGACGCCGACAGGTCGGGACCGCGCACCAGCAGGGTCACCGACTTGGCGCCCCGGGACAGGTACATGGCCGCCTGCCCGGCCGAGTTGGCGCCGCCGACGATGTACACGTCGTGGCCCTGGCAGGCGGCGGCCTCGGTCAGCGCGGAGCCGTAGAACACCCCGCACCCGGTCAGGTCGGTGCAGCCCGGCGCCTGGAGCTGGCGGTAGGAGACGCCGGTCGCGAGGATCACGCTGTGCGCGGCGACGGCCGAGCCGTCGGAGAACCGTACGGTCCGGGCGCCGCCGTTGACCTCCAGCCCCGTCACCTCGCGCGCGGTGAGGATCTCGGCGCCGAACTTCGCCGCCTGCCGCCGCGCCCGGTCGGTGAGCTGGGCTCCGGACACGCCGTCGGGGAAGCCGAGGTAGTTCTCGATCCGGGAGCTCTGCCCGGCCTGTCCGCCGGTCGCCGACCGCTCCACGAGCACGGTCCGCAGCCCCTCCGAGGCGCCGTAGACGGCCGCGCCGAGTCCGGCGGGCCCGCCGCCGATGACGACGAGGTCGTAGAAGTCGGCCGCCGGCGTGGTGGCGAGCCCGACCTGCGCGGCCAGCTCCGGCGCCTCCGGCTCGACCAGGGCCGTCCCCTCCGGGGTGATCACCAGCGGCAGCCGCTGCCCGTCCTGCCCGGCCGCCTTCAGCAGCCGCTGCCCCTCGGGCTCGTCGGCCGAGTACCAGCGGTAGGGCACCTGGTTGCGGGCCAGGAACTCCCGTACGTCCGAGGAGCGCGCCGACCAGCGGTGCCCGACCACCTTGGTGCTGGGCACCGGCCGGAAGTCGCTGCACCGCCACGCCTCCAGCAGGTCGTCCAGGACCGGGTAGAGCTTCTCCTCCGGCGGGTCCCACGGCTTGAGCAGGTAGTGGTCGAGGTCGACGACGTTGATCGCGTCGATCGCCGCGTTGGTGTCCGCGTACGCCGTCAGCAGCACCCGGCGCGCCCCCGGATACACGTCCAGGGCCTGCTCCAGGAACTCGATGCCGTTCATCTGCGGCATGCGGTAGTCCGCGAGGATCACGGCCACCAGGTCACCGCGCAGCTTCAGCTCCCGCAGCGCCTCCAGCGCGGACTCGCCGGACTCGGCGCGCACGATGCGGTACGACTCGCCGTAGCGGCGCCTGAGGTCACGGGCGACGGCCCGGGAGACTCCCGGATCGTCGTCCACGGTCATGATGACGGTCCGCGCTGCGTCGGACGCCTGTGCCATACGTCTCCCACCCCGGGTTCGGGTTCACGGTCCGGCGCCCCCGACGCCGTGCCGGCTTGCGCCCATCGTATGTTCGATCGCCCCGCTTCGCCCCGCCGTGCCCGCGAGGCGCGGTTCTCAGGCGCGGCGGGCGCCCAGCACGCAGAACTCGTTGCCCTCGGGGTCCCTGAGCGTCACCCAGCTCTGCTCGCCCTGACCGATGTCCGCGCGCTGTGCGCCGAGGGCGAGCAGCCGGGCGACCTCGGCCTCCTGGTCGACGGGCCGGAAGTCCAGGTGGAGGCGGTTCTTGACGGTCTTGCGCTCGGGAACGGGCACGAAGAGCAGGCCGGGCATGCGGTCCTTCTCGGGCCGGATCTCGAACTCGTCCGGCTCGTCGGCCACCACGACCCAGCCGAGCGCCTCGGCCCACCACCGTCCGAGCGCGGCCGGGTCCGCCGCGTCCACGATCACTTGCTCCCATTCCAAGGTCATGAACGCAGCCTAGTGAAGACTGGCCGCGCCGGACGAGGCAATAAGTTGGACGCACGACGCTCGAAGGACAGCGTGGTGAAGCGGCGAAGGGGAACAGGCGATGACGGGCCCGATCATGGCAGGGGTCGACGGCAGCGAGGAGTCGCTCGCCGCGCTGGGCTGGGCGGCACGGGAGGCGGTGCGGCGGGACGTGGCGCTGCGGGTGGTGCACGCCTGGCGCTACGAGCCGTACGAAGGGATCGAGGCGGCCGACGCCGAGACGCAGGCCGGGTGGGTGCGGGAGGCGGTCGAGGAGGCCGTCCGCGGCGTCACCTCACGCCACGCGGAGCTCGCGGTGAGCACGGACATCGTGGCGGGCGGGGCCGTGGACACGCTGGTCGACGCCGCGGCGGACGCCGAGATGCTGGTGCTGGGCTCGCGCGGGCACGGCCCGGTCGTCGGGTTCCTGCTGGGCTCCGTGGGCCAGCAGGTGGTCGCCGAGGCGAAGCGGCCGGTGGTGCTGGTGCGGGCGGGGGACCAGCCGGCGGCCGAGGCGGCCGGGCGGGAGGTCGTCGTCGGTCAGCAGGGCGAGCCGGAGGACAGCGCCGAGACGCTGCGGTTCGCGTTCGAGACGGCCGCCGCCCGGGGCGCCACGGTGCGGGCCGTGCGGGCCTGGACGCTGCCGCCCGTCTTCGCCTACAGCCCGGGCTCGCTGCAACTGCTGGACCAGGCCGGGGGCCTGGAGCCGTACGAGAAGAAGGGGCTCGCGGCGGCGCTGGAGCCGTGGCGGGAGCGCTTCCCGGACGTGCCGGTGGTCGAGCACGTCGAGATGGGCAGCGCGGGGCAGGTGCTGCTGTCGCTGGCGGCGCGGGCCCAGCTGATGGTCGTCGGCCGGCGGGCGCACCGGACGGCCGTGGGCGCCCGGATCGGCTCGGTGGCGCACGGGGTGCTGCATCACGCCCCGTGCCCGGTGGCCGTGGTCCCGCACCCCTTGGTCACTCAGGGGTGACCGGCTCCAGGCTCTCGCGCGCCTTGGGCAGCACGTTGGCGATGTAGTCCTTGACCGCCGTGTCCAGGCCGATGTCGTGCTGGGCGCGCTCGGACAGGTACCAGCGGTGTTCGAGCAGCTCGTGGTAGATCTCCGCCGGGTCCATGGTGCCGCGCAGCTCCGGCGGCACCGCCCGGACGGTGGGCCGGAAGACGTCCCGTACCCAGCGGTGGGCGAGCACCTCGGGGCGGGCGGCGAGGGGGTCGCCCGGGGCGTAGTCGTCCTGGGTGGCCATCCAGCTCTCCAGGTCGTTGAGCAGCCGGCGGGCCTGGTTCTCCTCGGCGTCCAGGCCGGTCAGGCGCAGCAGCTGGCGCTGGTGGTGGCCGGCGTCGACGACCTTGGGCACGAAGGTGACGGTGTCGCCGTTGGAAGAGTGGCCGATCTGCATCTCGGCGACGTCGAAGCCGAGGTCGTTCAGACGGCGTATCCGGCGCTCTATGTAGTGGTACTTGCCCGCCGGGTACACCGAGGTGCGGGTCAGCTCGTCCCACAGGCCGCTGTAGCGGGCGCAGATCTCGGTGCCGAACTCGATCGGGTCGACCGAGGGGTGCAGCGCCCCGGAGGCCTCCAGGTCGAGCAGTTCGCCGCTGATGTTCACGCGGGCCAGCTCCAGGTCGTACTCGCGCTGCCCGGTGCTCAGCTGCGGGTGCAGGTCGCCGGTCTCGGCGTCCACGAGGTAGGCGGCGTAGGCGCCCGCGTCGCGCCGGAAGAGGGTGTTGGACAGCGAGCAGTCGCCCCAGACGAACCCGGCCAGGTGCAGGCGGACCAGCAGTACGGCGAGCGCGTCCATGAGTCGGTGCATGGTGGCCGGGCGCATGGTCGTCTCGAACATCGAGCGGTACGGCTGCGATCCGCGCAGGTGCCGGGTGACCAGGACGGACTCCAGCGGGTCGCCCGCCTCGTCGGTGCGGCCGGTGACCACGGCGAGGGGGTCGACGGCAGGGATGGACAGCCGGTCCAGGTCGCGCAGCAGTTCGTACTCGCGCAGCGCGGGCCGTTCGGCGAGTTCCTTGACGGCGATCACCTCGTCGCCGGCGCGCGCGTAGCGCACGACGTGGCGGGAGATGCCGCGCGGCAGCGGGACCAGGACTTCCTCGGGCCACCGTTCCAGGGGCAGGTGCCACGGCAGTTCGAGCAGGAGCGCGGGGTGCTCCGGGTTCGTCGCGCTGATCTGCAGGGCCATGGGGCGGTCGTCCTCGTCTCGCGGTGATCGTCACCTCACCTTAGAGGGCGCGCTCCTTGGCCTGAAGTGCCGCTTCCCGTACCGGACCGCGGTGCGCGGGCCCGTGTCCGGGCAGCAGGAGGTCGCCGTCGAGGCCGGCCAGGACGTCGAGGGAGGCCAGGGCGCGGGCGCGTTCGTGGTCGAACATCGGGGGCAGCAGCTGCGGTCCCCGGACCCGCGAGGTGGGGTGCCCGGTGCCCAGGGCGTCGCCGCTGATCACCACGCCCGCGTGCGGGAGGTGGAAGGCGGCGTGCCCGTCGGTGTGGCCGGGCGTGGGCACGGGCACGGGCCGGCCGGGCAGGTCGAGCGCGCCCGGCGCCGGGAACGGCTCGGGAGCGGTGACGGGGACGTGCGCGGTGCCGCCGGAGCGCAGGGCGCGCAGGGCCCAGGGCAGCACGCCGGGGCGCCAGCTGTTGCGGGCGACCTGGACGACGCCCACCTGGTGCAGGAAGTCCCGCCGGGCGTGCGGTACTTCGGCCTCGTGCAGGTAGACGGGCGTGCCGTAGGCGGTGCGCAGGTACTCGGCCGAGCCGAGATGGTCGTTGTGCGCGTGGGTGACCAGGACGGCCGCGACCGCCTCCGGCGCGGCGCCCACCGCCGCGAGCGAGGCGAGGAGCTGCTCCCGGTCGCCCGGGTAGCCGGTGTCGATCAGCGTGACCTCGTCGCCCTCGGTGAGGATCACCCAGTTGGTGTCGCTGCCGTGCACCAGGTGGATGCCGTCGGTGACTTGCCGCACGTCTGCCCGCATGCACCCAGCAAAGCAGACCCCGGGGGGTACGGAACCATCGGGTCCACGTCAACCTCGGCTCGCGTGAGAGGCTTGACTCCACGCCGGTTCCCGCGAAAAAGGGCCGGTTTCCGCGAAAAAGGGCTGCCTCCGGCACCGTCCGCCGGAGGCAGCCCCCGGGTGCGCCCGAAGCGGCCGCCTCTCCGCCTCAGCGCACACCGTGCGGGCGGAACTGCACGCTGATGCGTGGTCCCGCGGCCCGGGTGGTCTTCGGTACGCAGTGCTCCCAGGTCCGCTGGCAGGAGCCGCCCATCACGATCAGGTCGCCGTGCCCCAGCGGCCGGCGTACCGTCTCGCCGCCGCGCGCCGGGCGCAGCAGCAGGTCGCGGGAGGCGCCCACCGAGAGGATGGCGACCATCGTGTCCTCGCGCGCGCCGCGTCCGATGCGGTCGCCGTGCCAGGCCACGCTGTCCCGGCCGTCGCGGTAGTAGCACAGCCCGGCCGTGGCGAACGGCTCGCCCAGCTCGGCGGCGTAGTGCGCGGACAGGGCCGCGCGCGCCTCGGCCAGGACCGGGTGCGGCAGCGGGTCGTCGGCGCCGTAGAACGCGAGCAGCCGGGGTACGTCGACGACCTGGTCGTACATCGTGCGTCGCTCGGCCCGCCAGGGGACCTCGGCGGCCAGCTGTTCGAACAGGTCGTCCGAGCCGGTGAGCCATCCGGGCAGTACGTCGATCCAGGCGCCGAAGCCCAGCCTGGTCCGGCGGATCCCGTCGAGGGGGCCGAGGCGCAGCTGGTCGGTCTGATCGAAGAGAGAGCCCTGGAGGTGCGTGGTCATGGTTCCAGCGTACCCCCGATTCGAAAATGTGTTCCAACCGAATTCCAGCCGGTACCCGAGCTCTTCCGGCCTGCCACGCGGGCTTTCGATACATCGGTGTATCGGATACATTCACGTATCGAACGGAGGGCTGACCGTGGTGGCTGAACAGACGGCACGGCGCGTGACCAGGCGCCGGGTCCGCACGCGGGCCAACCTGCTCGACGCCGCGTTCGCCGTGTTCGCCGCCAAGGGGTTCGGGCGCGTCTCGATCGAGGAGGTGTGCGACGCCGCCGGCTACAGCAGGGGCGCCTTCTACTCCAACTTCGCCAGCCTGGACGAGCTGTTCTTCGCCCTCTACCGCCAGCGCGCCGACCTGATCGCCGAGCAGGTCGCCGACGCGCTCGCCCTCGACGGACCCGACCTCGACGTGCCGGCCTCCGTGGACCGGGTCACCGAGGTGCTCCTGCTGGACGTGGACTGGCTGCTGGTGAAGACGGACTTCCTGGTGCACGCGGCCCGCGATCCCCGGGTGGCCGAGACCCTGCTGGAGCACCGGGCCCGGCTGCGCGGCGCGATCGCGGCCCGCCTGGCCCGCGCCCGGGGCTTCGCCCGCCCGCCCGCCGTACTCGGCGACATCGACGGAGCGGCGCACGCCGTGGTCGCCGCCTACGACGGGGTCACCACCCAACTCCTGCTGGACAAGGACGTCGACCACGCCCGGGTCTGGCTGAAGCAACTGCTCACCGCCCTGCTGACCGACGGCAGCGGCACCCCCCAACGAGGCCACTGAGAAAGGGAACGGTCGCCATGGATGCGGACGTCATCGTCGTCGGAGCGGGCCTCGCGGGCCTGGTCGCCGCGCACGAACTCACCAGCAGGGGACGGCGCGTCGCCCTGGTCGACCAGGAGAACGCCGCCAACCTCGGCGGCCAGGCGTTCTGGTCCTTCGGCGGCCTGTTCCTCGTCGACTCCCCGGAGCAGCGCCGGCTCGGCATCAAGGACTCCTTCGACCTGGCCTGGAACGACTGGCAGGGCAGCGCGCAGTTCGACCGGGTCGCGGACGAGGACTCCTGGGCGGTGCGCTGGGCGCGCGCCTACGTCGAGTGGGCGGCCGGGGAGAAGCGGTCCTGGCTGGAAGGGCACGGCATCAAGTTCCTGCCGACGGTCGGCTGGGCCGAACGCGGCGACCTGCGCGCCGACGGACACGGCAACTCCGTACCGCGCTTCCACGTCGCCTGGGGCACCGGCACCGGCGTGGTGGAGCCCTTCGTGAACTCCGCCCGGCAGGCGGCCCGCGACGGACTGCTCACCTTCCACCACCGCCACCGGGTCGACGAACTGGTCATCGAGGACGGCACCGCCCGCGGTGTGCGCGGCACGGTCCTCGCCGAGGACCGCTCGCCCCGCGGTGTCGCCTCCAACCGCGACCGCGTCGGCGACTTCGAGCTCACCGCCCAGGCCGTGATCGTCACCACCGGCGGCATCGGCGCCGACCACGACATCGTGCGCCGCTACTGGCCGCAGCGGCTGGGCACCCCGCCCGCCGAGATGGTCACCGGCGTGCCCGCCTACGTCGACGGCCGCATGCTCGACATCAGCGCCGAGGCCGGCGTCCGCCTGGTCAACCGCGACCGCATGTGGCACTACACCGAGGGCCTGCAGAACTGGGACCCGATCTGGCCCGGCCACGGCATCCGCATCCTGCCCGGCCCGTCCTCGATGTGGTTCGACGCGCTGGGCCGCCGCCTGCCGGACCCGTGCCTGCCGGGCTACGACACCCTCAACACGCTCAAGTACCTGCGCACCACCGAGGACATCGCCGGCCACGACCACTCCTGGTTCATCCTCACCCAGAAGATCATCGAGAAGGAGTTCGCGCTCTCCGGCTCCGAGCAGAACCCCGACATCACCGCCAAGGACAAGGCCGCGGTGCTGAAGAACCGCCTCGGCAAGGGCGCCCCGGGCCCGGTGGACGCCTTCCTGCGCAAGGGCGCCGACTTCGTGACCGCCCCCACCCTGGAGCAGCTCGTCGCGAAGATGAACGACCTGACGGACAAGCCGCTGCTCGACGCGGCCGAGATCCGCCGCCAGATCGAGGCCCGCGACCTGCAACTGGCCAACCCGTACAGCAAGGACAGCCAGGTGCAGGGCATCCGCAACGCCCGCCGCTACATCGGCGACCGCCTCGGCCGCGTCGCCACCCCGCACCGCATCCTCGACCCGGAGGCCGGCCCGCTCATCGGCGTCAAGCTGCACATCCTCACCCGCAAGACGCTCGGCGGCATCCAGACCGACCTCGACTCGCGCGCCCTGGGCACCGACGGCGAGCCGATCGCCGGGCTGTACGCGGCCGGCGAGGTGGCCGGCTTCGGCGGCGGCGGCGTCCACGGCTACAACGCGCTGGAGGGCACCTTCCTCGGCGGCTGCCTCTTCTCGGGGCGGGCGGCGGGACGGGCGGCGGCGCGCCAGACCGCCTGATCCGGACAGCGCTCGTGGGGGCGGCGCCGCGTGCGGCGGGCCGCCCTCACGGTGTTTCCCGAACGAACAACGCGTTGCTGCAAGGGGGTTGCCCTTCGGGCGGGCGTGCTGGTTCAGTGGCTGAGCCACTCATCCACTCCGCTCCGTACGAGGAGGCACCGTGGAGGCACTGCCCCGCGAGACGATCGTGGACGTCCTGGAGGCCCGGCTGCGGGAGGACATCCTGGCCGGCCGGCACCCGGCCGGCAGCTATCTGCCCCCCGAGCGCAGCCTCGCCGACGGATACGGCGTCACCCGCACCACCCTCAAGCACGCCTTCGGGCGTCTGGTGCAGGCCGGCCTGCTGGAGACCCGGCACGGCGTCGGCACCCGGGTGCGGGACTTCGCCCGGCTGGGCGGCGCGGACCTGCTGCCGATGCTGGTGCGCCACGACGCGTCCTGGGTGCGCGAGATCTTCGAAGTGCGGCGCTCCGTCGGCGCGTTGATCGCCGAGCGGGCCGCGGCCCGGGCCACCCGCGCCCAACTGGCCGAACTGCGCGCCCGGTTGGCCGCCGTACGGGAGGCGGCCAGCCCCGACGAGGTGCAGCTGGCCGACGTGGAGGTGCACCGCGCCCTCGCCCGGGCGACCGGCAACCGGGTCTACGTCCTGCTCACCAACACCCTCTTCAACGCCTACCTGCCCGTGCGTGCCGCCCTGCGCGGGCCGTTCACCGACGCCGAGACCGCCCACCGGCGGCTCGCCCCGGTCGTGGAGGCGGTGGCGTCGGCGGACGGCGGCCGGGCGCACGCCGCGGCGGACGCCTATCTGCGCGACACCGAGCGGATCATGCTGGAGGGGCCGGCGTGAGGGGCACCACGTTCACCGAGACGATGCTGGGCACGGTCCGGCTCGACGGCGCTCACCCCCCGCGCCGGATCCGCCTGGACCTGCGGGCCGAAGCCGGCGAGGTGCTGCGCCCGCACCGCACCACCCCCGCCCGGCTGACCGGCCGGATCCGCATCGCCGGGCTGGCCGACGACCCCCTCGCCACCGGCGAGTTGGAAATCTCCCCGCTCGCCCGCCGCCGCATCCGCTACCGCCTGACCTTCGCCGCCGACGGCCGCACCCTCACCCTGGACGGCTGGAAGTCGGTCACCCCGCGTCGCCCGGTGAGGTCGATGACCGTGCTGCCGTTCACCCTGTACGAGGACGGCGTGACGGTCGGCCGGGGCACCCTCCGCTTCCCCCTCGCCACCCGGCTGGTGCCCTTCCTGCTCGGTTTCCGCTTCCCCCGCCGTCAGGAGCCCGCCCGCTTCCTCGCCCCACGCTGGGACGGCGGCGCCGGACACACCGAGGTCTGGTACACCACCCTGACCGACCCCGCCACCGGCACCGGTCTCTGGCTGCACCACGAACTCGTCGCCCCCGCCGACGGAACCGCGCCCTTCACCCACGGCTGGGCCGCCGCCTTCCCGCCCGGCGCCGAGGTCCGCCACGCCCGTTTCGGACCGGCCCCCTGGACGAACCCCACCGACGGCTTCGGCGCCGGCGGTGTCGTCGCCGCCCCCGGCAGACTGTCCGGAAGCGCCGGCGACTTCCGCTGGGACCTCACCGAACGGCCCCTCGCCGGACCGCTGTTCACCTTCCCGCGCTGGTCCTGGCGGCACCCCCTGCTGCCGGCCGCCCACATGCTCCCGGCGGCCCGGGCCACCTACGACGGCACCTTCCACGACGGGGAGCGCACCCTCGCCCTGCGCGGTGCCCCCGGAGCCTCCGCCCGCATCAACGGCCGGGGCAACGCCCGCCGTTGGGCCTGGCTGCACGCCGACCTCGGCGGCGGGGACGTCCTGGAGGTCGTCGCGGCGGTGTCGACCCGGCCCGGACTGCGACGGCTGCCCCCGCTGGTCTTCCTGCGCCTGCGCCACCGCGACCGCCTCTGGCCGCGCCGGGCGGAGCGCTCGGCGGTCGGGCTGCTCGGCATCGGCCGGTTCCGCGCCCGCATCGGCCTGCCCGCCTGGACGGTGACCGGCCGCACCCTGCTGCGCCGGCTGCGCGTGGAGGTCCGCCAGCCCGCCGAGCGCACCCTCACCCTCGACTACCGCGACCCGGACGGCGCCCTGGCGGTGTGCCGCAACAGCGAGGCCGCCGACGCCACGATCCTGCTGCAGCGGTGGTGGGGCCGCTGGCGCACCGAGGCCGAGTGGAGCCTCCAGGGCACCGCCCACGCCGAGGTGGGGGACCGGTGACCGCCCCGGGACCGGTCGCCGCGCTCCTCGCCGACACCGGCGAGGAGGACTGGCCCGGACGGGTGCCCGGCCGGCTGGACGCCTTCCTGGCCGGGCTGCCCGGCCCCGTGAACGCCGCGGTGCGCGCCGGTCTCCTCGCCGTGGACGCCTACGCCGTCCTGCACAGCGGCCGCCGTCTCGCCGGCCTCACCCCGGACGAGCGCGAGCGGGTGCTCGCCTCACTCGCCGCCCGCCCCGCGCTCGTCCCGGCACTCGACCTGCTGAAGCTCCCCGTGCTGCTCGCCGCCGCCACCGAGCGCACGCCGACGGCACCGGCACCCGCCGCCCCCGAGGACCCGCCCCTGGCCTGCGTCCCGGCCGGCCAGTGGCCCGCGCGGGCCACCGCGGACGCCGTGGTCGTCGGTTCCGGCGCCGGGGGAGCAGTGGCGGCCCGCACCCTCGCCCGCGCCGGACTCGACGTGGTCGTGCTGGAGGAGGGCGAGCACCACACCACCGCCTCCTTCAGCCGCCGCGCCCCCCTGGACCGCTTCACCGACCTCTACCGCGACGCAGGCGCGACCGTCGCCCTGGGCGACCCGCCCCTCCTGCTGCCCGTCGGCCGCGCGGTCGGCGGCACGACCGTCGTCAACTCCGGCACCTGCTACCGCACTCCGGCCCACGTCCTGGACCGCTGGAGCCGCCGGCACGGCTTCCGGCTCGCCGAGGGCCTGGAAGCCGGGCTGGACGAGATCGAGCGCACCCTCACGGTGGCCCCCCAGCCCCTCGACGTCCTCGGCGCCAACGGCCTCCTCGCGCTGGCCGGGGCCGAGAAGCTCGGCTGGCGGGCCGGACCGCTGCGGCGCAACGCCCCCGGCTGCAAGGGTTCCTGCCAGTGCGTCGTGGGCTGCCCCACCGGCGCCAAACAGGCGGTGCACCTGTCGGTGCTGCCCGACGCGTGCGCCCACGGAGCGCGCATCGTCACCGGCGCCCGTGCCCGGCGGATCCTGGTCGACCGCGACCGGCCGGGACCGCCCCGCGCGGCGGGCGTCCTGGCACGGCGGGCCGACGGAACGGAGCTGGAAGTCCTCGCGCCGCTCGTCGTCACCGCCGCCGGAGCCCTGCACACCCCGCTGCTGCTGCGCCGCTCCGGCCTGGGCGGCCACCCCCGCCTGGGCCGCAACCTCAGCGTCCACCCGGCCACCAGCGTCGCCGGCCGCTTCACCGAGCCGGTCACCTCCTGGCAGGGCGTCCTGCAGAGCGTGGGGGTCGAGGAACTGCACGACCGGGGCATCCTGATCGAGGCCACCGCGAGCCCCCCGGGCATGAGCAGCTTCGTCCTGCCGGGCCTGGGCCGCGCCCTGCGCCGAGAGCTGGAGGGGGCCGACCGGCTCGCCGTCCTCGGCGCCATGATCGCCGACCGGCCGTCGGGCCGCGTCCTCGGCCGGGGCCGCGCGCTCGTCCGCTACGCCCTCGACCCGGCCGACGGTGCCCGGCTGGTGACGGCGGTACGCGCCATGGGCCGGCTGCTGTTCGCCGCCGGCGCCCACGAGGTCCTCACCGGCGTCCCCCGCGCGCCGCGGGCCCGCACGCTCGGCGAACTCGACGCCGTACTGGCCGGGATCACCCCCCGCGACCTGCACCTGTCCGCCTTCCACCCCACGGGCACGGCCGCCGCGGGCGCGGATGCGCAGCGGGCCCCCGCCGACCCCGAGGGACGGCTGCGCGGCGTCCACGGCGTCCTCGTCGCGGACGCCTCGGTCCTGCCGTCCTGCCCGGAGGTCAACCCGCAACTGAGCATCATGGCAACGGCGCTGGCCGTCACCGGGAGCTACCTCGACCGCGTTTGCAGCAGCCGGAGCAGCACCGCCGCGTGAGACTCCTCGACCGACTTCGCCGAGGTGAGCAGGGTGACCGTCCCCTCGGCCGCCAACCGCCTGACGTGGTCGAGGAGTTCGGCGGCCTCCGGCTCGGCCAGCTCCGCCTCGTACCGCTCGGCGAACTCCTCGAACGAGCCCTCGCCCGCGTGGTACCAGCGGCGCAGCTCGGTCGACGGGGTCAGGCCCTTGGGCCACTCGTCGACGTGCGCCGCGTCCTTGGACACACCGCGTGGCCACAGCCGGTCGACCAGGACGCGCACGCCGTCGTCCGGCTCGGGGGGTTCGTAGACGCGACGCACGCGAACGCTCACGATCGGGCCTTTCTGCGGAGGGCGGGTGCTGCCGAGCGTAGTGCGGCGGCGCCGGGTGACGCTGGGTGACTTGGCCGGAAGGAGGAGGAATCCCCGCCGTCGCGCCCCTAGCCTGGGGGCCGATTGATCACCAGCCACCCCCCAAGGAGCGCACGTGAGGCAATCCCGTCGACAGACCGTCCGACGAGCCGTCCCGGCCGTGACCGTCCCCGTCGCCCTCGCCGCCCTGCTCGCCGGCGCGGGCACCGCCGTGGCCACCGGCGCCGGTTCACCCGGCAACGGCTCGCCCGGTGTCGGCGATCCGTACTTCCCGCTCGCCGGCAACGGCGGCTACCACGTCCGCCACTACGGTCTGACGCTCCGTTACGACACCGGCACCCGCCACCTCGACGGCATTGCCGTCCTGACCGCCCGGGCCACCCAGTGGCTCGGCCGCTTCGACCTCGACCTCAAGGGCCTGACGGTCAGGAGCGTGCGCGTCGGCCACGCCCCGGCCGGCTTCCACCGCGACGGACAGGAACTCGTCGTCACCCCGCGCCGTGCGCTGCGCCCCGGCGAGCCGTTCCGCGTCACCGTCACCTACGACGGCACCCCCCGGCAGGTCACCGACCCCGACGGTTCGGCCGACGGCTGGATCACCACCGACGACGGCGCGTTCGTCGCCGGAGAGCCGCAGGGCGCCATGACCTGGTTCCCCGCGAACAACCACCCCCGGGACAAGGCGTCGTACGACATCACGATCACCGTGCCCAAGGGACGCACCGCCGTCTCCAACGGCCTGCTGCTCGGGCAGCGGACCGCGCACGGGCACACCACCTTCCACTGGCGCCAGAGCGAGCCCATGGCCGCCTACCTGGCCACCGCGACCGTCGGGAAGTTCAAGGTGGAGCGGTACACCACCGGCGACGGCATCCGCGTCTACAACGCCGTCGACCCCCGCGAGGCGTCCGCCGCCGCGCCCGTGCTGAAGAAGCTGCCGTCCGTGCTGGCCTGGGAGAGCAAGGTCTTCGGGCCCTACCCCTACCGGGCGGCCGGATCGATCGTGGACCACGCTCCGGACGTGGGATACGCGCTGGAGACCCAGTCCCGCCCGCTGTACGACTCCGCGCCCGATCTGGGCACCCTCGTCCACGAGAACGCCCACCAGTGGTTCGGGGACTCCGTCTCCCTCACCACCTGGAAGGACATCTGGCTCAACGAGGGCTTCGCGACGTACGCCGAGTGGCTCTACAGCGAACAGCACGGCGGGCCGAGCGCCCAGAAGACCTTCGACACGCTCTACGCCCGCGCGGCGACCGACGACCTGTGGGCGTTCCCGCCCGGCGACCCGGGCAGCGGCGCGAACATCTTCGGCACCCCCGTCTACGCGCGCGGCGCCATGGCCCTGCACGCACTGCGCAAGGCCGTGGGGGACCCGGTGTTCTTCCGCATCCTGCGCGCCTGGGCGGCCGAGCGCCGCGACGGACACGGCACGACCGCACAATTCGTTCACCTCGCGGAAAGGCAGTCGGGCAAGGATCTGGACAGCCTGTTCCAGACCTGGCTCTACGCTCAGGGCAAGCCGAACAAGGCGTAAAACCTGACCAGTTCCTCACAAGTGTCGGTCAAGGTCGATTCATGATCGCTGCCAGACCCCGTGCCCTCGCCCTGCTCGCCGCCTCCGTCCTGCTGACGGGGTGCGGCGGCGGGGCCGTGGCGTCGACGGGCCGCCCCACCGACGCCACGACAGCGCCCACGAGCACCCCCACCGCCTCACCCTCGCCGCTGCTGTCGGTCCAGGCCGCCCCCGAGAACCTGCCCGGGCTGGGGCCGAAGACCCTGGCGCGGATCCCGGCCGACGCCCGCCAGGCCGTCGTGGTCACCGGAAAGAGCAGGAACTCGCCGGTGTCCACGGTCGTGCTGTACCAGCGCACCACGGCCGGCTGGCAGGCCGGCGCGAGCTGGCCGGCCCACAACGCCCTCAAGGGCTGGAGCGACCACCACGAGGCCGGCGACCTGCGCTCACCGATCGGCGTCTACGGTCTGACCGACGCCGGGGGACTGCTGCGCGACCCCGGCAGCCGGCTGCCGTACACCCAGTCCTCCGGCTTCACCTCGCCGGGCACGGGTTTCGAGGGCGAGCCCCTCGCGGGCTCCTTCGACTACGTGATCGCCATCAACTACAACCGCCGGCCCGGCACTTCGCCCCTGGACTGGACCCGCCCGATGGGCGCGGGACGCGGCGGCGGCATATGGATCCACGTCGACCACGGCGGCCCCACGCACGGCTGCGTGAGCGTCTCCGAACAGCACATGAAGGACCTGCTGCGCGCCCTGGACCCCGCCCGCCATCCCGTCGTGGTCATGGGCGACGCCGCCTCCCTGGCCCGCTGAGCCGCTTAGGATCCGCCAAGTGTGCGCACATGTACTGGTCGCCGAGGACGACGAGATGCAGGCCGAGCTCATCCGCCGCTCCCTGCTGGCGGAGGGCCACACCGCGACCGTGGTCCACGACGGCGCGGCCGCCCTGGCCGCCGCCCGCAGCCTGCGGCCCGACCTGGTGGTGCTGGACCTGATGCTGCCGGTGATCGACGGCTTCGGAGTCTGCCGGGTGCTGCGCGGCGGCGACGAGGACCTCCCGGTGCTGATGCTCACCGCCCGCTCCGACGAAGACGACGTCCTGCTCGGCCTGGAGCTGGGCGCGGACGACTACATCACCAAGCCCTACAGTCCCCGCGAGCTGATGGCCCGTATCCGCACGGTGCTGCGGCGCAGCGGGCGCGCGGCGGGCGGCCGGGAGGACCCCGTCGTGCGGGCAGCGGGCCTCGCCGTCGACCCGGTGCGGCACGAGGTGCGCTGCGACGGGACGCCGGTGGAGTGCACGCCGGCCGAGTTCCAGATCCTGCTGGCGATGGCGGGGGAGCCGGAACGGGTGTTCACCCGGCGCCAGTTGCTGCAGTGCACCCGCGGGCTGGACCGGGCGTCGACCGAGCGGGCCGTCGACGTCCACATCATGAACCTGCGCAAGAAGATCGAGGCCGACCCACGCCGTCCGGTGCGGCTGCTGACCGTGTTCGGCGTGGGCTACAAGCTCAGCGGCGGCCGGCCGTGAAGCGGCGGATCCCGCTGCGCAAACGCCTGCTGGTCCGGCTGCTGTTCGCGTCGGCGCTCATCGCGGTGTGCTCGGTGGCCGCGACCACCTGGCTGGCGGTGGAGACCACCACCCGCGCGCTGCGCGAGGAACAGGGCCAGGACCTCGCCGACGACCTGCGCATCCTGGCCAGGCTCAGCGGGTACGCGGCCACCCACCCCGACTGGAAGGGGGTGCGGCCCCTCGTGCGCAGCCTCGCCGCGCAGACCGGGCGGCGCATAGCGCTCACCACCACCGACCGCACCCTCATCGCCGACTCGGCGGCCAAGGGCACCGCCCTGCCCCTGGGCGCCGCGGCCACCGTCGACCCCCTGCACACCGACACCTACACCCAGCCCGGCGCCCAGCTCAGCGGCGTCGACCCGCGTGCGGTGGGCCCGTACCGGCTCACCGCGGGCGAGCGCACGCAGCTGGACGCGATCGCCGAGAAACTGCGGTCCTGCGACGCCCGCTTCGGCGTCGACGTCAAGATCGAGCACACCCCGAGCGGCCGTCCCGTCCTGCTGAACTCGGACGGCGGCGACGGCACGGACTACCTGGCCGAGGAGTGCGGCTACGGGCTCAGCACCCCCGTGCGCACCGAGAAGAAGGCCCTGGACGCGCTGACCGCGTCCGCCCGCACCTGCATGCACCAGCACGGCCTGAGCCTCGACGCGCCGCTGGTGCTGTTCCTCAACCCGACCGGCCGCAACCCGTTGAGCCGGTACGTCATCGCCAAGTACGAGAAGGCGGGCGACGAACACGCCCTGAACACCGCGCGGGGGTGCGCCGACGCGGCCCTGCGCGCCCAGCTCGACCCCTATGTCGCCCCGGTGGCCGACCTGTACCTCGGCGGCGACGACACCACGCCGCCCCGCTTCGACATGTCCCCGGCCAACAAGGCGAAGATCGTCGGAGTCGTCGGTCTGGTCCTCGCCGTGACGGTCGCGGTGACGGCGGTGGCCGCCACCCGGCTGGTGCGTCCGCTGCGCGCGCTGACCGAAGCGGCCCAGCAGCCGCCGGAACTGCACACCCGGGTACCGGTGACCACCCGGGACGAGACGGGCATCCTGGCGGAGGCCTTCAACGACCTGGCCGAGCGCAGAGAACGGCTGGAAGCGCAGCGCAAGGCCATGGTCAGCGACATCGCCCACGAACTGCGCAGCCCCCTCACCAACATCCGCGGCTGGCTGGAGGTGACCCGGGACGGTGTCGTCGCCCCCGATCCGGCGCTGCTGTCCTCCCTGCACGACGAGGCGGTGGTGCTCCAGCGCATCATCGACGACCTGCAGGACCTCGCCGCCGCCGACGCGGGCACCTTGCGCCTGCACCCCGAGCCGGTGCGCGCCGGCGACCTGCTCGACCAGGTCGCCGCCGCCCACCGCGTCGCCGCCGACACCGCCGAAGTCGCCCTGCGCACCGAGACGGAGGGCGACTGCCGGCTCGACGCCGACCCGGTGCGGATGCGGCAGGTGCTCGGCAACCTGGTCTCCAACGCCCTGCGGCACACCCCGCCGCAGGGGACGGTCATCCTGGCCGCCCGCCGGGACGGCGACGAGGTGGTGTTCACCGTCGCCGACACCGGCACGGGCATCGCGCCGGAGGACCTGCCGCACGTCTTCGAGCGGTTCTGGCGTGCCGAGAAGTCACGCAGCCGGCGCACCGGCGGCAGTGGTCTGGGCCTGTCGATCGTGCGCCACCTGGTCGCGGCGCACGGAGGAACGGCCGAGGCGGCGAGCGAACCCGGCGCCGGCGCGGTCTTCACGCTGCGGCTGCCGGCCGCGGCGCCCCCCGGCGGGTGAACGGGCTACCCGTTGCGGGCCGCGAGGCGCCGACGGCGCTGCAGGGCCCGCCGTTCCATCTCGCTGGTGCCGCCCCACACGCCCAGGATCTCGCCGTGGTCCAGGGCCCAGCCCAGACACTCCTCCCGCACCGGGCACCGCCCGCACACCGCCTTCGCCTGTTCGGTCTGCAGCAACGCGGGGCCGGAGGTGCCGATCGGGAAGAAGAGGTCGGGATCCTCGTTGCGGCACGCGGCCTGGTCTCGCCAGTTGTCCATCAATAGTCACCTGCGATCGAAGTCGTACGTGCCCTCGCGAATGGCTTACTCGTTTCCGGGTCACCTGTCGATGCGCAAGTGAAACTACGCAGTCCGCTCGGAACGGGCTCACTGCTCGCGCATGCCCCACGGGGAGCCGTACGCGGTGAGCAGGTCCAGGAAGGGGCGGGCGGGGAACGCCTCGGGGCCGAGGACGCCGGAGCCGGACCAGGCGCCGGTGGCGAGGAGTTCGAGGGCGACGACCGGGTTGACCGCGGTCTGCCAGACCACGGCCTGGCTGCCGTACTCCTTCATGGACCACTGGTTGTCGACCACGTGGTACAGGTACACCTCGCGCGGCCTGCCGTCCTTGGTGCCGCGCACCCACGTGCCCGCGCAGGTCTTGCCGTGCATCCGTTCGCCCAGGGTCGCCGGGTCGGGCAGACAGGCGGCGACGACGTCCCGGGGCGAGACGGCGACCGGGCCGGCGGCGCTCGGCACGGTCACCGGGTCGGTGCGGTCCAGGCCCAGCAGGTGCAGCGTCCGCAGCGTGTCGATGAACTCGCGGCCCAGGCCGTACTTGAAGGTGACACGGCGCGCGTCGACCCAGCGCGGGACCAGCAGCACCTCCTCGTGCTCCACGTTCACGCACTCGACGGGACCGATGCCCTCGGGGAAGTCGAACACCTCCGGCTCGCTGAACGGCTCGGTGGTGAACCAGCCGCGGCCGGCCTCGTAGACGACGGGTGGGTTGAGGCACTCCTCGATCGTGGTCCAGATGCTGAAGGAGGGCGCGAAGTCGTAGCCGTCGACGGTGAGGTTCGCGCCGTCGCGGACGCCGATCTCCTCGATGTCGTCGAAGAGCTCGTCGGCGGCGTGCCGGGCGAAGACGTCCGACAGGCCCGGCTCCACGCCCATGCCGACCAGCGCCAGCGCCCCCGCCTTCTCCCACTCCTCGGCCTGCGCGAACTGGTCGTCGCCGAGCTTGACCCCGCACTCCTGGTAGGGGCGCTCGGGGTGCGGATGCGACAGCGACATCGCCATGTCGACATACGAGGCGCCGGCGGACCGGGCCGCCCGGAACAGCGGCAGCACGAAGCGCGGGTCGGTGGCGTTGAGCAGCACGTCACAGGCGTGCCGGCGCAGCAGGGCGGTGACGGCCGCCTCGTCACCGGCGTCGACGCGCTCGGCCCGGAAGCGGGCGTCGCCGCCGAGCGCCGCGACCGCCGCCTCGGCCCGGGCGGGGTCGTAGTCGGCGACGACCATCGCCTCGAAGAACGGACGACGGGCCGCGATCCGGGTGACGGCGGTGCCCACACCACCGGCGCCCACGAGCAGGACACGCATGACAGGTACTCCCTCGGCAGAAGGTCTACGGACGTGGGGCCCCGCCGCCGATACAACGCCGTCGGCTCACGTAAGGTCAATGGCGTTGGCATAAGGGGAGAGTGGGGTGGGTGCGGTGCCCAAACCGGTGGTGCCCGAGGAGAAGCGGCGCCGGCGCAGGCCGACCAGGAGCGGCACGGTGCTGTCGGAGCGGCTGATCGTCGAGACGGCGCTGCGCCTGCTGCGCGAGCACGGCAGCACCGGCCTGACCGCCCGCCGGCTCGGCCTGGCCCTGGACGCCGACCCCAGCACGCTCTACCGCTACTTCCGCGGCATGGACGACCTGATCCTGGCCATCGGCGACGCGCTCATCGGCCAGGCCCTCGACGGCTGGCGGCCGACCGGACGGTGGCGAGCCGACCTGCGCGCCGTCGGCCTGCGCATCCACGCCGCCTACCTCGCCCACCCGCAGGCCGCGGTGCTGACGACGAGCCGGGTCACCGGCCGGGCCAACGAACTGGCCGCCGACGAGGCCGTCCTGGACATCCTGCGCACCGCGGGCTTCCCGCTGCCGGACACCGTGCGCATCTACCACGCCTTCATCGACCAGACCCTGGCCTTCGCCGCCCTCGACGCCGCCTCCCTGGCCCTGCCGAGCGCGGCCCTGCGCGCGGACGAGGACATGTGGCGCTCGACCTACGCCCGCCTGCCGAGCAGCACCCACCCCCGCATCGCCGAGGCGGCACCACTGCTGGCCGCCCACATGGTCGACAGCGCCTATCCGACGGCGCTGGAGATGCTCCTGGACAGCGCGCAGGCCCAGCTCAGGAAGGGCGGGCGGTCCCGCGCAGCGCCTGCCGCGCCGCCTGCGTGACCGCCTCGGCGACGGCCGCCAGGGCGGGGGAGTCCAGTTTCCACTGCTGCCAGTACAGCGGGACGTCGAGCGTGCGGTCCTCGCAGAGGCGCACCAGGTGTCCGGACCGCAGCAGCGGTTCGGCCTGCACCTCGGGCACCAGCCCCCAGCCGAGGCCCGCCGCCACCGACGCGGCGAACCCCTCGGAGGTGGGCACGAAGTGCCGTACCGCGCTCGCGCCGCCGCTGCCGTGCCGCAGCCGGCGCACGAAGGCGTCCTGGAGGTCGTCGCTGCGGTCGAAGGCCACCGTCGGCGCCGTGGCGAGCGCCTGCGGCAGTGGCCCGCCGAGATGCTCGCGCACGAAGTCCGGGTGGGCGACCGGGACGTAGCGCATCCGGCCCAGGGCGCGTACCGAGCAGCCGGTGACCGGCTCGGGCGAGGAGGTCACCGCGGCCATCACCAGGCCCTCGCGGAGCAGCGTCGCGGTGCGCGTCTCGTCCTCGCGGCGCAGCTCGAAACAGAGCCGGGGCTCGTGCCGTACGCGCGTGAGCGCCGGCAGCAGCCAGGTGGCCAGGGAGTCGGCGTTCACCGCGATCGACACCCGGGTGGGCTCTCCGGCCGAGCTCATGCCGAGCTCGGCGCGGGCGTCGCGCTCCAGCCGGGCCAGCTGCCGGGCGAACCGCACGACCACCTCGCCCGACTCGGTCGGCCGCACCGGCTTGGTGCGCATCAGCAGCACCCGGCCCGTGCGCTGCTCCAGCGCCTTCACCCGCTGACTGACCGCCGACGGTGTCACGTGCAGCGCCGCGGCCGCCGCGTCGAAGGTGCCCTCGTCCACCACCGCCAGCAGCGTCCGCACCTGGTCGAGGGGAAGCTCAGTCAGCTCGGACTTCACAAGGGCTAATGATACCTAAGAATCTTTAGCTGTACGCGCAGTGATCGTCTCCGTAGCGTCGATGGCATGACCAACGCCCTGACCGCCGCGGCCGCAGGATTCGGCACCGGCCTCTCCCTCATCGTCGCCATCGGCGCCCAGAACGCCTTCGTCCTGCGCCAGGGGGCGCGCCGCGACGCCGTGCTGGCCGTCGTCGGCATCTGCGCCCTGTCCGACGCCGTCCTGATCACCCTGGGGGTGGGCGGGGTCGGCGCGGTGGTGGTGGCGTGGCCGGGGGCGCTGACGGCGGTGGGCTGGATCGGCGGGGCGTTCCTGATCTGCTACGGCCTGCTCGCCGCGCGCCGGGTGCTGCGGCCGAGCGGCGGCGCACTGGGCACGGAGGGCGAGGCGGCCGGCTCCCGCAGGCGGGCCGTCCTGACCTGCCTGGCGATGACCTGGCTCAACCCGCACGTCTACCTCGACACCGTGTTCCTGCTCGGCTCGCTCGCCGCCGACCGCGGCCCGCTGCGCTGGACCTTCGGCCTGGGCGCCGCCCTCGCCAGCCTGTGCTGGTTCGCCGCGCTCGGCTTCGGCGCCCGGCTGCTCGGCCGCTTCCTGGCCCGGCCCGCCGCCTGGCGGGTCCTGGACGGGCTGGTCGCCGCGACGATGATCGTGCTCGGCGTCACACTCGCGACGGGGGTGTGAGTCCCGGCATCCGAGACCGCGCGTCCCGAACTCCCCGCTGGTGGTGGGATAGTGAACCTGGACCCGAAAGATGTATCTAGCAACCAGGAAGCCCGTGGACACCAGCGAGAGCAGCACCGAACCGCAGACGCCGGCCCCGGCCGAGGCGGAGCCGCCCCGGCGCGGCTGGCGTCGCTGGGCGATGGACACCCGTCCGCTGCGCATCCCGCCCTATCGCCGGCTGTGGTCCTCCACGATCGTCACGGCCGTCGGCAGCCAGCTGACCGCGGTCGCCGTGCCGAAGCAGATCTACGACATCACCGGCTCCTCGGCCTGGGTCGGCTACGCGAGCCTGGCCGGACTGCTGCCGCTGATGGTCTTCGCCGTGTGGGGCGGGGCGATCGCCGACAGCGTCGACCGGCGCAAGCTGCTGCTGGTGACCAACACCGGCATCGCCGTCACCTCGCTGCTGTTCTGGGTCCAGGCCGTCACCTCCCTGGACTCGGTCGCCGTCCTGATGGTGCTGCTCGCCCTGCAACAGGCGTTCTGGGGCCTGAACGCCCCCGCCCGCAACGCCTCCATCGCCCGTCTGGTGCCCGAGCAGCAGCTGCCCGCCGCCAACGCGCTCGGCTCGACCGTCATGCAGACCGGCCAGGTCGTCGGCCCCCTGCTGGCGGGCGCGCTCATCCCGGTCATCGGCCTGCCGGAGCTGTACCTGATCGACGCGCTCGCGCTGTGCGTCACCGTGTGGGCGGTCTACCGGCTGCCCTCCCTGCCGCCCCTGGCCGGGGCGGCGGCGCGGCGCGCGGGCGTGCGGGAGATCGCGGCCGGCTTCCGCTACATCGCCCGCCACAAGGTGCTGCTGCTCTCCTTCCTGGCCGACATCATCGCCATGGTCCTCGGCATGCCCCGCGCCCTGTTCCCGCAGCTCGCCGCCGAGACGTTCCGTCCCTACGGCGAAGGGCTCGCCCTCGGCCTGCTGTTCGCGGCGATCCCCATCGGCGCGGTGCTGGGCGGGCTGTTCTCCGGGACGTTCTCCCGGGCCCGCCGGCACGGCTGGATGGTGATCGGCGCGGTCGTCGCCTGGGGCGCGGCGATCGCCGGGTTCGGGCTGAGCCGCAACCTGTGGATCGCGGCGGCCTTCCTGGCGGCGGCCGGGGTCGCCGACATGGTCTCGATGGTCTTCCGCGGGGCGATCCTGCTCTCCGCCGCCACCGACGAGATGCGCGGCCGGATGCAGGGCGTCTTCACGGTCGTCGTCGCGGGCGGCCCCCGGCTCGCCGACGTCCTGCACGGCACGGCGGGTTCGGCCTTCGGCACCCGCACCGCCGTCGCGGGCGGCGGGCTGCTGGTCGTGGCGGTGATGCTGGTCCTGGCCGCCGCGGTGCCGGCACTGCGCCGCTACCGGATCTGAGGCACCGCGGCGGCGGGCGGCTCAGCGCCGGTCGGCGGGCAGCGGTGTGCTGGCGCCGTCGAAGCGGATGAGGGGTACGGCGTCGCGGCGGCCCCCGTAACGGCCCGGGCGGCCGAGCACGAGGGTGTGATCGGCCACGGCCCAGGCCCGCTCCACCTGGCACACGGCCGTCCCCAGCGCCGCGTCCAGCAGGGGCACGCCGCCGACGATCCGGTGCGGGACCGTCGCGAACCGGTCGCCGGGCGCGGTGGCGAAGTGACCGGCGAGGGCGGCCTGATCGCCCGCGAGCACGTTGAGCCCGAACGCGCCCCGCGCCCGCACCGCCGCGAGGGTACGGCTGCGGTTCGCCAGCGAGACCAGCAGCAGCGCGGGCCGCAGCGACACCGAGGTGAACGCGGTCACCGTACAGCCGACGGACCGTCCTCGACGCCGGGTGGTGACGACGGCGATGCCGGTGGCCCACATCCGCATGAAGCGATGGAAGTCGTCCGTTTCGTCCGGGACGACGAGACCCTGCGGCCCGTCGGCCCCCTGCCCCGGCACGACCGCCCCCGACGGCACGTGAAAGGCCGTCATCGCGGGACACCGGCGGAGAGCGGGGCTTCGGAAGCGCCGTCGCCTCCAGCCCCGGAGCCGGAGCTGCGCCGGCCACCCGAGGACGCGGAGCCGACGCCCGCACCGCCTGACGGCGCCGTTTCCTCGGCCGCCTCACGGGACACCGAGGCCCGGACGACAGACTCGCCCCACGCCACCGCCCCACCGGAGCCCCTGTCCCCGGCAACAGCCGCGCGCGGGGACTTGGCCCCGGCGGTCTCCTCGTCCGAGGCCGCCGCCTCGCCGGAGCCCCTGTCCCCGGCAGCGGCCTGGTGTGGGGACTTGGCCCCGGTGGTCTCTTCGTCCGGGGCCGTCGGCTCGGTGGAGCTGGTGGTCCCGGCAGCGGCCTGGTGTGGGGACTTGGCCCTGGCGGTTTCCTTGTCCGGGGTCGTCGGCTCGGTGGAGCTGGTGGCCCTGGCAGGTGCCTGGTGTGGGGACTTGGCCACGGCGGTTTCCTCGACCGACGCCGCTGCGTCGCCGGCCGGGCCGCCCACGGTCCTGGCCCCGGCGGTCTCTCCATCTGGCGGCGGCTCTTCCGAGGGCGCTTCGTGCAACTCCGTGGTCATGGCCGTTGCCGCCGCCGTCTTCAGGTCGGCCTGTGCTGCCTCCTCCTCGCCCAACTCCCGGTAGCAGTGCGCCCGTCGGCTCAGCAGGTCGGCCGGGTCGGCTCCGGGGAGGGCCAGCGCGGTGGTGTAGTCGTCGACCGCGGCGCGCAGGGCACCGGCGGTCTGGTGGACGTAGCCGCGGTTGTAGCGCAGGTCGGGATCGGCGGGGTCGGTCTCGACGGCGTGGTTGAGGTCGCGCAGTGCGCCGGCCAGGTCGCCCGCCTCGAAGGCGAGCCCGGCGCGGGCGGCCAGCGCCGGGACGCAGTCGGGGTCGGCGGACAGGGCCAGGTCGAAGTCGCGGCGGGCGGACTCGGTGTGCCCGGCCTCCCAGGCGAGTTGGCCTCGCGCCAGGAGCAACCGCGCGTCGGACGGGGCGAGTCGGAGGCCCTCCCGCACCAGCGGCGCCGCCTCCTCCGGCCGCCCGGTCTCCAGCAGCAGGCCCACCAGGTTGACCCGGGCGTCGAGTTCGGTGGGCTCCAGCTCCACCACACGGCGCAGGTCGGCGAGCGCGCCCTCGGTGTCGCCCGTCGCGGCCCGCAGGTCGGCCCGGTTGAAGTGCACCTCCCAGAACGGCGGACCGAGCGCGAGCGCGGTGTCGTAGTCCGCGAGCGCGGCGGTGTCCTCGCCGAGCCTGTGCAGCATGTCCGCGCGGTCGAAGTAGTAGTCGGGGTAGTTGGGGTCCAGCCCGATCACCGTCGTCAGGTCGGCCAGCGCCTCGGGCAGCCGGCCCAGCGCCGCGTACACCCGCCCCCGGTTGTGCACCAGCACCGAGCGGTGCAGCCGGTGCCGGTCGGCCGGCAGCTCCGCGTCGAGGTGTTCCAGCGCCGACGTCACCAGGCGCAGGGCCTCGGGCAGGTTGCCCAGGTGCATCTCCACCAGCGCCATCCCGTTGCGCTGGAACGCCCAGTGGAAGGCGCGCTGTTCGGCGTCGGGCAGCAGCGAGGCCAGCGTGATCGTGTTGCTGAGGTAGGCCTTCGCGAGGTGGTGGTCGCGCAGCTCCGGCGGGTGCATACGGGTGTAGAGCATGGCCAGGGCGTAACCGGTGAACATCTGGGCCATCGGCAGGGGATAGCGGCCGCGCACCTCCACGTACAGCCTCTCGGCCTCGCGGGTGCGGCCCAGCAGCCCGTACGCCGAGGCCATCTTGCCGCAGAAGTCCCAGTACCGTTCGGCCTGTTCGGGGTCGACGACGGCCCGGGCGCGCCGGGCGTAGTCGAGCACGGCGGGCCAGAACCCCAGTCCGGCCGCGTAGTACACGGCCTCGTGCAGGGCGTCCCCGCCGGCCCCCGCGGGATCGCTGCCGTGCTCCAGGTGGTACGGCACCGCACCGAGCCGCAGGCTCCAGTCGCCCTCGCCCAGCAGCCGCGCGGCGCGCCGGTCGTGCAGCGCGGCCCGCACGGCGGGGTCGGCGGCCTGGTAGGCGGACCGCTCGTCGGGGTCGTCGGAGGTGCCGTCGGAGTCGATGTAGGCGTTCAGCAGCCCCGTCTCGTCGCGGTCGCCGCGGGCGGCGGCGACCGGGGGAGGGGCGGGGGTTGCGCGGGTGGCGTACTGCTCCAGCGCCGACTCCAGCTCCTCGGACAAGGTCCCGCCCCGGGTGCCGACGGTGACCGCGAGCGGCAGGCCCTGGCTGCGGCGCAGCAGGATGGCGAGGAACTCCTGGTCGGTGGGGTCGGCTTCGTCGACGTCGGTGAAGGCCAGGGTCAGTGGTCCGCGGTCGCGCAGGGCCGCGTACGCGTGCAGGAACTCGACCAGCCCGTGGGCCAGCCGCCGGGTGCGCGCGGCGGCGTAGATCCGCGTGCGTTCCTCGGGGACGGCGAGGGAGGTGAGGGTCTGCGGCGAGGCTCCGATGCGGTCCTTGAGCTCGGGGGCGGTCGAGAGGATCTCGATGGCGTGGAGGCGCACGAGTTCCGGCCAGCGCGCGTAGGCGCCGGGGACCAGGGCGCGGGCCAGGGTGCCCGCGCCGGTGTACGGTCCGCGCAGCCGGCGGTGGCAGCCGACCGTCACGTCCGCCGGTGCGTCGCCCGGCACGTCCGGGCCGGAGCGCCACAGGTGGGTGTTCATGGGGCCTTCCTTCATCGTGGGTCGGAGGCGGAACGCGACGCCTCGCGGCGGGAGATCAGGATCAGCAGGGCGAACTCCAGGGCGAACAGGCCGAGTGAGGTGGCCGAGTCCCAGAACCGGGCGCCGCCCGCCGCGCCGTCGGCGAGCGCCGGGCCGAGCCGCGTCACGAACCCCACCAGCAGGGGGACGAAGGCGAGGGCGGCCGTCGCCAGCAGGAAGCCGACGCCGCCGACGGTGAGCAGCGCGAACCAGGGCGCCATCAGGCGGTCGCGCTGCGACCAGGTGGAGTCCGTGTCGTCGGCGGGCGGCCGGACACCGGGCAGCCGGCTCAGCTTGCGCCGCAGACAGGCCGAGGTGGCGCCGTGCAGGTCGGTGCAGCCGAGGAGGGTGGTGAGCACGTAGTACAGATCGGTGCGCAGGAAGACGTAGAACTGCCAGGCGAGCCGCAGCAGCACGGTGTAGGCGACGGCGAGCGCGAACCCGGCCGCCCACCCGGGTCCCACGGCCGCCAGCACGGTCAGCGCGGCGAACAGCAGCACGTCGGCGACCATCCCGGCGAGGAACGGCAGGTGGCGCCGCCTGCGCGGCACGCTGTACAGGCCGTCGAGGTGTGCCTCGACGACGATGAAGAACAGCCGCCGGCTCACGGTCAGCCGGGTCGGCAGCCCGAGCCGGCGTCCGGCCAGGACGTGGAAGGACTCGTGCCAGGCGACGGCCGGGGCCTGCACGAACGCCAGCGACAGCTGGACGGCGACGAGGGAGGACGTGAAGAACACGTTGTCCGGGCGCGGACGCACTCCGGGATCGGTCATCATCAGGGCGGCGCACGCGATGACCAGGGCCGCGTAACAGCCCCAGGCCGGTGCGGAGAACACCAGGATGCCGAGGCGCCGCAGCCGTAGCGGAGCCGGGGAGGGGGACGGCTCGGACGCGGTGTCCGGTCCCTCCCGGACGAAGCCCAGCTCGCGCAGGGTGGCCACGAAGTCGCCGATGTCGACGCTCTCGCCGTACTCGCCGCGGTACCAGTGCGCCGCCTCGTCGGCGGGCCGGCCGGCGGCGAGCTGGCGCAGCAGCGCCGCGCCGTCGTGCGGGAGCACGGCGTAGGACTCGGTGTCGGGGCGTCCGACGACGACGCCGTCGTGCTCGTCGACGAAGGTCAGCGGGTGGAACTCGAGGGCCGGCATGGCGTCGCGAGCCTCCTCGGCGGGACGGAACGGGATGCGGAAGCGAAGGGTCCGTGCCTCCGGTGACCGCGGTGCGGCGGCCGGGGGCACGGACCGAGGACGTCAGCAGCCGACGAACGTGTAGGCCGACGCGGACGACGTGAGCCGGATCGAACCGGTCTTGCGAACGGTGATCTTCTTCATGGGTTTCACCTCCCCGTGGTCTCGTGCCGGTCGTGTGCGCCGCCGGGCGGGCGGCTCGATGGACGACACTGGCATCCGCCCGGCCGCGGGGCATGGGGAGACGGCCCCCATATTCCGGCGCCGGCCGCGGGCCGCGGATGGGGGTGGCGCCCCCATGCGGGCGGCGGGCGGTGTGGACAGGGTGGAGGTCATGCGAGACGACGCCCTGTCAGTCATCGCCTGCGGTTCCAGCGCGGCGAGTCAACTTCCGGTCTATCTGACGTGGTTGCGCCAGGAGATCGGCCTGAGCCTGCGGGTGCTCCTCACCGGGGACGCCGTACGGTTCGTCCAGCCCCAGGTCGTCGCCTGGTACGCCGACGAGGCGTACACCAGCGACGACCCCGCCCTCAATCCGGTGGAGGTGGCGAAGCGTTCGGCCGCCGTCGTGGTGCTGCCGGCCACGGCGAACACACTGGCGTCGGCGGCGCTGGGCCTGGCGGCGACACCGGCGCAGACGGTGCTGCTGGCCGCCGACCGCCCGGCGCTGTTCCTGCCGAACATGAACCGCACCATGTGGGCCAAGGCGCCCGTGCGCCGGCACGTGGCGACCCTGCGGGCCGACGGTCACACGGTCGTCGAACCCCAGGAGCAGGTGGTGTTCGAGCTGTGGCGCAAGGAGAACGCGGCCGGCATCACCATGCCCGCGCCGGACGAGGCCGCGGCGACGGTGGTCAGCTGGCTGGAGAAGACCCTGGCGGACGCCTGAGCGCTCGCCGGGCCATCACTCCGTCTGCCCGACCTGCGCCGCATAGGTGCCGAGGGCGGCGCGGTTGGGCCGGCCGGTCTTGGTCAGCAGGCTCGCGACGTGTTTCTCGACCGTGCGCGGCGAGATGAACAGCCGCGCGGCCAGCGTCCGGTTGTCGGGCCGGTCCGCCAGCAGCCGCAGCACCTCGTACTCCCGTGGCGTGACCCCCAGGACGCGTAACTCCCGTGGGACCTGCCCGGCCGCCCGTTGCGGCACCACGGCGCCGGCGCGGCGCAGCAGCCCCCGGCACGCCTGGGCCACGGCCGGCACGCCCGCGTCGTGGAAGTACTGCTCCGCCTCCCGCAGCCAGGTCACCGGATCGCCCCAGCCGTCGGCCTGGGCCGCCTCGGCGACCAGGCGCAGGCCGAGCCGGGCGGCCATCGGATACGGCGCCGCGGCCGTCGCCGCCTCCCGCACGGCGACGGCCGCCTCCGCGCCGCGCCCGAGCCGGCCCAGCCGGACGGCCCGGGCCAGCAGCGCGAAGTGCCGGTTCCAGCGCAGCCGGTCCGCCTCGGCCGCCTCCTCGTCGGTGTGCGGACCGGTGTCCGGGGCGAGTGCCTCCAGCAGCAGGGCCAGACCGTGACGTCCGGTCAGCGGGTACGGCGCCGGGCAGACGGCGTCCAGGGCCGCCGCCCGCTCCAGCTCGCGGCGGGCGCGTTCACGGTCCTCCTCCAGCAGGGCGCACACCGCCCCGGCCAGTCCCTGGGTGAGCGGCGCCCACGGCGAGGGCGCGCGGAGACCGGCGTCGGCCAGGATGCCGTCGAGCGTGTCGCGCCGGCCCTGGTGGGCGGCGGCGACGGCGCGTACGGCCGTCAGGCAGCGGGCGTCGGCGCCGCCGAGGGCCGATCGTTCCTGCGTGGCCCGGTAGGCATCGGTCAGCCGCCGGGCGGCCGCGTACTCGCCGCGCAGCACGTGGTCGAGCGCCAGCAGCAGGTCCGCGGAGGTGCGCACGGACCGTGCCCCCAGGTGCCGGGCCCTCCGCCGCACCCGCAGCAGCGCCTCCCGCTGCCCGGCCGACAGCCAGGTGTGGACGGCGAGCTGGAGCATGGCGTGCATCTGCCAGAGGGGCAGCTCGTGCCGCTCCGCCAGGGTCCGCATCCGGGTGAAGCAGCGGGCCGCTTCCGCGGACCGGCCCTGTTGCAGGGCGAGTTGACCGCGCACCCGCCAGGCCCGGCAGGCGACGACCGCCCGCCCGCCCCGTTCGGCCTGCTCCGCCGCCCGCTCGGCGAGCCCTCGCGCCCGCTCCGGCGCGTCGAGCGTCAGCTGGGCCGTGACGGCGTCGAGCGCGGCCCCCTGCCGGTCGCCGGCCTCCGGGCCCAGCGCGCCGCGTGCCGCCTCCACGTGGGCGAGCCCGGCGGCCGTACGGCCGTCCGCGTGCGAGAGCCAGGCCAGCCGGACGTGCAGGCGCGCCACGTCCGCCGAGGCCGGGCAGGGGCCGCCCGACTCCTCCGCCGCGCCCGCCAGCCGCAGCGCGCGGTCGATGCGGCCGTGCTCCGCCAGCGCCGCCAGCAGGTCGTCGAGGACGTCCGCGCGCAGCCGCGGTTCGTCCGCGGTGCCGAGCAGCTCCCACGCCCGGTCCAGGAGGTCCACGGCGCTCGGGACGTGCCCCGCCGACAGCGCGCGGCGCCCGGCGGTGGCGAACAGCTCCGCCGCGCCGGGCCGGTCGTCGGCCGCCAGCCGCAGCTGGGCGGCGAAGCGGCACCAGCGCCCCGGCAGCCCGGGATGCAGCTCGCCCACCGCCTCGGCGGCCCGCCGGGCCAGCGCGGCCCGGTCCGCCGGGGTGAGCCGGCCCCGCAGCGCCGCCGAGGTCAGCACACCGCGGAAGGCGTACCAGTCGCTGTCCCGGCCGTCGGCCGTGATCAGCCGGGCCGCGCCCGCGGCCCGCAACTGCGCGAACAGCCGCGCCTCGGACATCCCCCAGGACTGGCGCAGCACCGAGACGGGGAACCGCTCGCCGATCACCGCCGCGGCGGACAGCAGCCGGTGCCCCTCCGGGCCGAGCCGTGCCGCGCGCCGGTCGATGGCGTGCTCGACGGCCGGCGGCACGGGGCGGGACGCTCCCGGCACCAGCCGGCACCCCTGCGGGCCGGTCAGCAGCGTGCCGGTGGCGACGAGGGTGCGCAGCAGCTCGTCGGCGACGAAGGGATTGCCGCCGCTGTCCCGGTGCAGCCGGTCCACGACGTCGTGCGGCACCCCGTCGGCCGGGACGCCCAGCCGGCAGGCCGCCAGCCGGCCCACCTCCGAGCGGTTCAGGCCGTGCAGGTTCAGCAGCGTCGCCGTGCGCCGCCGGGACAGGGCGCGGGCCAGGTCCCAGGGCGCGCCGGGACCGGAACGGAAGGTGACCACCAGCGCCAGACGCTGTCCGGCGATGTTGTCGGCCAGGTACTCGACCACGGCCGCGGTCGAGGGATCGGTGTCCTGGAGGTCCTCCAGGACCAGCAGGGTGCCCGGGCCCGTCGCGGCCGCGGACAGCAGCCGCAGCACGGACTCGCCGAGCAGGACGGGCGACTCGGCCGGACCCGGGGCGCCGGCGCCGCCGAACTCGGGCACCAGACGGCCCAGGACGGCGCGGTACGGGCCGAGGGAGCGCGCGTCCGGGCCCGCGCCGTCGCGGAAGAGGCCGGCGAGCGCCTCGCTCAGGGGCCGCAGCGGCACGGCCGGGCCGACCGGACTGCCCCGGCCCAGCAGCACCCGCATGCCCCGGCCGTGCGCGGCCTGGGCCACCTCCCGCATCAGCAGCGACTTGCCGCTGCCGTCCTCCCCGCTCAGCAGCAGCGCGCGCCCGTGCCCCCGGCACGCGCTGTCCAACGCCTCCTCCAGCAGCCCGTGTTCGCGCTCCCGGCCGACGCGGACCGAGACGCGGTCCGGGCCCGGCAAGTGGTCCGGGATCGATAAGTCGTCATGGTTCACGGTCGACATGCACACCCCCGTATGCCTTCTGACGTGCTGACGTACCGGTCTCGTGGTGTTCGCTCTCCTGGTGTTCGTGGCGGCCGCCCGGACGGATGCCACCGGGCAGCGTCGTGTCAGCGCCGGGGGCTGTCACTCCGGGTTCCGCTCAGCGGACCCAGCCGCTCCATGAGCCGGCCACGCGTCATCTCCAGCCGGTGCGCGAGGATCTCGGCGACGCTGCGCATCAGGATGAGCCCGAGCTGCGGGTCCTCCTCGCACAGCCGCAGCACCTGCGCCGCGTCGAACTCGTAGGCGCGCACGAAGCTGAAGGCCTCCGCGCCGAAGTCCCACTCGTGCGGCGGGAACAGCCAGGACCAGCCGAGCAGGTCGCCGGTGCCGAGGCTGGCCACGGTCACGCGTTGCAGCGAGTTCACGCGCTGGTCCAGGGAGACCGCGCCGGAGCGGATGACCCAGAAGCGGTCGGCCTTGCCGCCCGCCTCGAAGATCCGGGTGTCCTCCGGGAAGGAGACCTCCCGGGCGAGGGCCATCAGACGCTGGCGCTGGGGCGGGGGAAGGGCGGTCAGCAGTTTTATCGCTTTGGTCATGGCACGGGGCTCCTCGCCGGCGTGGGTTCCGGTCTTTCCCTACGCCCATTTCAGCCGCTGCGGGCGCGCCGGGCACCTCGGCGGACGGGAGTCGCGGCGGAAAACGGGCCCAGCGCCGGGAGGGCGTGAAAAAGCCCTGGCTGGACGGGGGAAGCCAGCCAGGGCCGTAAGCGGTGGCGGCGGAGGACGGTACGGTCCACTCCGGCACCACGTATGGGTGAACGGTAAACCATCCAGGCGCGTCATGCGAAGCGGAAACCGGGTCACGTGACCGGTTTCACTCCGCGGCCCGGGCGTCGTCCGCCAGCACCCTGATCGTCTTCAGGTCGGGATCGGTGGCGTCGGGCAGGTTCATGCCCGCGGCAAGGCCGCTGCGCAGGTAGCGCAGCACCGGCTCGGTGAGCCGCTCGCCCGGCAGCACGGCGGGGATTCCAGGCGGGTACGGCGTGATCATCTCCGCCGCGATCCGGCCGGCGGCGTCGTCCGCCGGGACGTTCTCGGCAGGCCCGAAGAAGGCGTCCCGCGGCAGCCGTACCTGGTCCATCCGCAACTCGGACGGGGACGGCACCTCCATGCGCGGCGCCGGACGCAGCCCGGGCGCGGCCGCGGCGAGGTCCTTCAGCGCGGCAAGCAGCTCCCCGGCGGTCTCCTCGTCGTCGCCGTGCGTGATCTGGGTGCCGATACGGCGGTGGTCGTTGAGGTGGGCGTCGACGGAGCGGTGCTCGCGCAGCCAGTCCGCGGCCTGGAAACCGCTGATCCCGAGCCCGTCCAGGTCGATGATCACGGGCAGCGGGTCGAAGTCGTCCGCGAGCCCCGGGGCGCAGAAGTCGGCCCCGTCGTTGACGTGCATCCCGTCGATCTCCTCGATCGACGCCCGCACCCGCCGGGCGAGGTCCAGGGCGCCGCCCATGAGCTCCTCGCCGTGCAGCGCCATCTGCCGGCGCCAGCCGTCCAGGCCCGCGTAGATCAGCACCGACGGGCTGGTCGTGCCCAGCAGGTCCGACCGCGTCTGCAGCACCTCCGGCGGCACCAGGTCGCCCTGCAGGTGGAAGACGGACCCCTGCTCCAGCCCGCTGCCCATCTTGTGGATGCTCGTCACGCAGATGTCCGCGCCCGAGTCCATCGCCCAGGTCGGCAGGTCCGGATGGAACGGCAGATGCGCACCCCACGCCTCGTCCACGATCAGCGGCACCGAACGCCGGTGGCAGACCTCGGCGATCTCCCCGAGCGCGGCGCAGCTGCCGTACGGCGTCGGACTGGTGACCAGCGCCCCCTTCGCGTCCGGAGCGGCGGCGAAGGCGTTCTCGTAGTCCTCGGCGGTCGGCGGATGGGCGAGGTGCCGCTCGGCGTCCCAGCGCGGCTCGACCCACACCGGCTCGATCCCGGACAGGATCAGGCCCGACACCACCGACTTGTGGGCGTCCCGGCCGATCAGCAGCCTCTCGTGCGGACCGGCGACCGACAGCATCGCCGCCTTGACCGACAGGGAGCTGCCGCAGGTGGTGAAGAACGTGTGCTCGGCGTGGACCGCGTCGGCCATCAGCTTCTCGGCGCGCAGCAGCACCTCACCCCGCGTGAGCCGGTCGTCCAGTCCCCCGGAGGCCAGCAGGTCGCCCAGGAACACCGCGTCCCCGAGCACCTTGCGCACCTCCGGGTCGGCCCCGCGGGCCTGTTTGTGCCCGGGTGGGGTGAACGACAGCCGTCCGCGGCTGCGGTATTCGACCAGGGCTTCCAGTACGGGTGCTCTCGTGTGATCGGCTGTCATGCGCACCCGGGTTCCCTGGATCGGGGCCCGTGAAAACGGGCAGGTCAGCTCGGCTGTGCGTGCCTGCCCGGGGTGATGATCTCATCCAGCACCCGCAGCACCGCCTCGTAGGCCAGCGTCCGCACCTCCGCCTCGTGCGCCGTCTGCGGATCGCCGGCCCGCAGCTCGCCGGTGCGGGTGCGCCACGCCCGGTGTTCCTGTTCCGCGCAGGCCCGCGCCCGCTGCAGGCGCCTCAGCAGTTCGTCCGAGTCCACGACATCGCTCATGGAGTCCGCGTACCCCCCTCTCGCGGCGTAATGGCCGCGATATGCCGTCGCCCGGGAGGTTTGTCCGGCCTCGTGGAGGTCAGCCGGATAAGGAAGGTCCGCGGGGCGCGCGGGGCGCCACGCGACAGCCCCGGGGCCGGCGGGGGAGGAGCCGCGCACGTGAGCGTCCGGGCCGGACCTCCTTCCCTCCCCATCGATCACGACAACGGACGTTTCCACCCCCCAGGGAGCCAGGCGATGTGCGAAAGGCACAGGACCGATTCCGCCCCCGAACCGTCATTCGTCGGGCGCTGCGGCTGCAAACCGGACGAGGCGCGCAGGGCCGTGAGAAAGGCCGTGGCGGAGCGCTGCCGTGCCACCCACACCTGCTGTGACGCCGACGCCCTCTCGGACGCTCTGCTCGTGGTGTCCGAACTGACCACCAACGCCATCCTGCACGGCGGCGGGATCACCGACTTCCGCGTCGACGTCGTCGGGCCCGACGTGCGCGTGTCGGTGAGCGACCGCAGCGACCAGCTGCCCACGGCCGTCGAACCCGTCGACCCGCAAGGACGCCAGCGTCCCGGCGGTCGCGGCTGGCCCATCGTGTGCCGGCTGGCCCGCGATGTGCGGGTGTCGGAGCTGCCCGCCGGCGGCAAGCGCATCACCGCCCTGGTTCCGCTTTCCTGAACTTCGTCGCCCGGGGGCGTTTGTGAACGCGACCGCCGGGCAGGCGGTGTTTCGTGCTTCGGACCGGAGGCGCGCCAGCGGGAGCCGTGCGGCTGCCCCGGGCCACCCAGCGGTCCGGGCGGCCTCCGTTCCCGCGGTAGTCCCTGAAACCCTCGTTCAGGAGCGATTCCGCATGCTCATCGACACGTCCAGCCGTCCCAGCACGAACGACCGGCCCACCGCCTCCGCGGCGCGGCGACACGACGACGCCCCCGAGACGGCCGATCTCTTCGCCCGTCTCGCCACCCTGGAGGACGGTCCCGAGCGGGACGCTGTCCGCGACGAACTCGTCACGGCCTGGCTGCCCATGGCTCACCGGATCGCGGGACGGTTCCGCGACCGCGGAGAGTCCGTGGAGGACCTGCGCCAGGTCGCGGCGCTCGGACTGGTCAAGGCCATCGACCGGTTCGACCCCTCACGCGGTGCCTTCGAGAGCTACGCCGTCCCCACCATCACCGGCGAGGTCAAGCGGCACTTCCGGGACCGCATGTGGGCGCTCAGGGTGCCCCGCCGGGTCCAGGAACTGCGCAACAAGGTGCGCGTGGCCCGCCGCGAGCTGACCCAGACCCCGGGCAGCCCCGAACCCTCCGTCGCCGACATCGCCGCCCACACCGGACTCACCGAGGACGAGGTCGGCACCGGCCTGGAGGCCCTGGAGAGCTTCAGCACCCTGTCGCTGGACGCCGAGCTCTCCAACGACGACGACGGCTACAGCCTCGCCGACACCCTCGGCGGGCCGGACAGCTCGTACGACGTCGTCGTCGACCGCGAGTCCGCCAAGGAGGGCCTGCGCCGGCTGCCCGAGCGGGAGCGCACCATCCTCTACATGCGGTTCTTCGAGGACATGACGCAAAGCCGCATCGCCGACCAGCTCGGCATCTCCCAGATGCACGTCTCCCGTCTCATCAGCCGCAGCTGCGCCCAGGTGCGCGAAGAGGTGCTGGGGCAGCGGCGGGGGAGCAAGCGCAGTGCCGGCGGACGAACCACCGCGGCCTGAGAGAAGGAGCCCGTAGATGCTGATCCCTCACCCCGCCGTCCTGCGCGCACTCGTCGAGGAGTACGAGATCCTGCGCGCCGAGGAGTCCACGGCGGGTGCCGCCCGGACCGGTCGCCGGGCGCAGGACGTCGCCTACACGCTGTGCGTGTCGACCGGCACGCGTGACGTCAGACATGCCCTGGAGACCGCGCAGCGCCTGCTGGCCGCCGAGTCGCGGCGCGTCGCCGACGCGCCGCTGACCGAGTCCTCCCCGAGTTGACCATGGCCCGGCACGCCCACCGCGCGCCGGGGAGCGGGGGGCCGGCCACGGGCCGGCCCCCCGCTCCGGACGCCGTGAGCGCACGAACGCGCACCACCGCACGCCCCGGGTCGCCGTCCCCGGGGCCCGTGCAGCAGATCGTCGTGACGGCGGCCGGTCGTCCGTACAGGGGGAGGCTGATGTGAACACCACCGCCATGGCACACCAGGGGCGGTTCGAGGCGGAGCGGGCGGCTCGCGGCCCGATGACGGCCGGCGCCGCCCGGGCCGGGCTGGCCGCGCGGGGCGTGATCTACCTCATGGTCGGCGTGCTGGCGCTGCAGATCGCCTTCGGCGACGGCGACCGGCAGGCCGATCGCGGCGGCGCCCTGGCCACCCTCGCGGGGCAGCCCTTCGGCTCGGTGCTGTTGTGGGCGCTCGGGATCGGGCTGGTCGGCATGGCCCTGTGGCGGCTGTCGGAGGCGGTCTTCGGCTCGGTGGGACGCGACGGCCGCAGCGCCCGCAAACGCCTGCTCGCGGTCGTGCGCTGCGTCTTCTACACGACCGTCGCCTACTCGGTCCTGACGTTCGCCGCGGGACCCCACGGCGGCAGTGGCGGTGGCGGATCCAGCGACGCCCAGTCCCGCGACGTCACCGCCCGCGTCCTCGACCTGCCCGCCGGGCAGTGGCTGGTCGGCGCGGCCGGCGTCGGCATCACGGTGGCGGGCGTGTGGATCGGGGCGCGGGCGCTGCGCCGCGACTACCGCGACCAGCTCAAGCGGGGCGAGATGGCGCCCTGGGCGCGACGGCTGACGGATGTGACGGGCGTGGCCGGCGGTGCGGCGCGCGGGCTGGTGTTCGCCGCGGCGGGCGCCTTCGCCGTCCGCGCGGCCGTCGACTACCGGCCCGACAAGGCCAAGGGCCTGGACGACACCCTGCGCTCCTTCGCGCACACCCCGCTCGGACCCTGGCTGCTCGTCTGCGTCGCGGCCGGCCTGGTCCTCTTCGGCGCGTTCTCCTTCGCCATGGCCCGGTGGCGCAGGGTCTAGCCGCACGGAACGCCGGTCGCCGGCACCTCCACGACGCTCGGTCTTGCTCGGTGCCGTGCGGCCGGACGGATCCGGAACAGGCCCCGCCCGCCAGGCGCCTCGCGCGCTCGGCCTCACCCGGCCCGGCGACGGGCCCCGTCACCGCCGCGGGGCCCGTACCTCTCGCGTGCGTGACGGGAATGCGCCGACCGGGTCTAGAGCGGGCGGGAGGGGGGAACACGGAGCCAATGAACGAATTCGAGCTGCCACCGGAGCACCGGCCCGTGGACCTGTACCTCGGCATTCTGCGCACTCGGATGGACGCGGAGGACTACCGGGCCCTGCTCGGTCTCGTGGAACCGGTCCTGCGGGCGATCGACGAGGAACGCCTGCCCGCGCTCGACTTCGCCCTCGACGGAGAGCGGACCGAAGGACTGTCCCAGGAGATCCGCGACGAGGCCGCCCTGGTCATCGCGACCGCCGTCACCGGCAGGCTGGACAACGAGGTCGTCGAGATCACCCTGGAGGAGACCGGACCGGTCAGGGTGGTCACCGACGCGGACACCGCCGCCGACCCGGTACGGCTCGGCGAGATCGCCGACTACATCCGCGAACGCCATCACGACAACGAGGAACTGCGCGGCATCGCCGAGGCGAGCGGGCTGCCCACCGACTTCTGAGGCGCCGGCGTGCGGCGGTCACCGCTTCGGCTGCGCCACCGGGACCCGCAGCGGCCGCGCCAGACCGACCACCGCCTCGTCCAGCCGCTGCAGGTGCCTGAGCACCCGGTCGGTGATGCGCCCGTACCGCGACACGCCCGGTCCGTCCGTCTCCAGCAGGGCGGCGATGCTCGGCCCCGTCTCGACCTCCACGGCGGCGCCCTCGTCGGTGACGCGCGCGGAGACCGCCTCGATGTTGTGCAGGATGCGCCGCCCGGCCCGCCGCAGCCGGGGGTCGGCCGCGATCGAGGGGTGGGTGGGCAGCAGCTCGGCCGTGGCCGCCAGCGAACGCGCATGGTAGGCGCAGGTCTCCAGCAGGGCGACGACGTAGCGGGCGGTGTCGCGCCGGGTCCGCAGGGGCGTGACGGGATGTGTCAGCGGCTGGGTGGCGGCCCGCAGATCCGCCAGCGCCCGGTCCAGCTCGCGCGCCTGGTCCAGCAGCTCCACCGGAGGCCCGCCGCTGAGCTGGTCCAGGGCGCTCCCGGCGACCTCCGCGAGCCGGTCGAGCACCGCGCCGAGGAGGTCGTTGGTACGCCGGTCCGTGCGCACCGGCAGCACGAACGCCGCCGCGATCACCCCGCAGGCCGCGCCCAGCGCCGTCTCCTCCACCCGCAGCACCAGCACCGACAGGCTGTAGGTGTGCAGCAGGGTGTACAGCAGCCCCAGGGCCGCGGTGACGAAGAAGGACATCAGCGTGTATGACAGCGGCGCCGAGTAGAACATCGCGAACACGCACAGCAGCACCAGCGCGAACGCCGTCCAGGTGTGGTGGCCGACCAGGCCCGCCAGCAGCAGACCGGCGACGACGCCGAGGACGGTGCCCACCAGCCGGCGGTAGCCCTTGACCAGGATCTCGCCCGTGGAGGCGGTGTTGATGAACACGATCCAGCAGGTCAGCACCGCCCAGTACCAGCGCTGGCTGGAGAGGAACTCGCCGCCGACGATGGCCAGCGACGAGCCGACCGCGACCTGCACGGCCGCGCGCGTGGTGGGCCGCTCCAGCCCGGCCGGCTTCTCGGCGGTCTCCTCGCCGGCGTCGATCGCCGCGTCCTCCGCGTCCAGCTCCTCCCGCGACCGGGTCGTGGAGGGGCTGTCGTCGGATTCGTCCTGCGGCCCGTCGAGCGCGATGCGCAGGCCCAGGACCGCGCGGGCGGCCTCGCCGACGCCGCGGAAGACGTCCTGCAGGGCGCGCGGCGCCTTCGGCAGGTTCTCCTCGTCGCGGTAGCCCAGCAGCCGGTTGCGCACCTGGGCCAGTCCCGTCCCGCCGGCCGTGGCGACCGGCCGCAGCACCAGCAGGCGCAGGGCCTGAAGGTCCCGGCGCAGCGTGTCCGTCGCCTCGTCGCGGGCGGGCAGGGGGCCGGCCGCGGGGGCGGGCGCGCCCGGCAGGTGCAGGGTGAGCGTGTCGGCCCGCTCGGCGCTGCGGGCGGTGAGCAGCAGCAGGCCGAGGCGCTCGGCGGCGATCTCCGCGTCGGCGACCCGGCGCTGCACCAGCCGCGCCACGCCCTCGTCGGCGGTGCCCTCCTCCAGGCGCCCCTGGATCATCAGCGCCGTCTCGTGCAGCCGGGCGGTGCCGTCGCGGACGTCCTCCAGAGCCTTGTCGACGTCCTCGGGCCCGGCGTCGAGCAACTCCAGCTGCGCCGACACCAGCTGCGCCAGCCGGGCCCGGAAGGCGTCCCGCAGCCGCTCCAGGATGCCCGCGGGCGTCTCGGGGACGAGCACGAAACGCACCAGGGCGCTGCACGCGAAGGCGGTGGCCACGACGCCGTACAGCTGCGGCAGGGTCGAGGCGGTGGCGCCGACGAACAGGGACAGGAAGTAGACCTGGAAGCCCATCAGGCCCAGCGCCGTGCCGCGGTCGCCGTAGCGGCGGGCGTAGACGGCGCCGAAGATGAGCACGACGAAGAAGACGTCGCCGGCCACCCGCTGGGTGTGCAACAGGGCGGCCACGGTGAGCGAGGCCAGCGCCACCGGCAGCCCCAGGGCGAGGGTGACGGCCTGCCGGCCGCGCTGTTTCTCCCGGATGGCGAAGGTGGAGACCATCGCCGCGATGGCGCCGCCCACCAGATGCGGCACGCTCGCCCCGAGCAGGGCGAGCACGGCCAGCGTGAGGGCGATGGCGCCCACCGTCCGCAGGCCCGCCGCCAGGCGCAGCAGTCCGGGATCGGAGGCGGCGACGCGATGCCGCAGCCGTGCCAGGACCGGCCCTCCCGCTTGCCTCACGCCGCCGTACTCACTCCCGCTTCACGTCATGATCCGGATCTCAGCATGACACGCGGCCTCACAGCTGCTTGCGGGCGGTCCCCTCGACGTGGGCCCGGACCTCCTCCGGCGTCAGGTAGGCGTCGGTGAACTCGAAGTCCTTGAGCTTGGCGGCCTTGCGGGCCTGGAAGCCGGTGCGTACGAAGTCGTCGCCGGCGATGGCGTTGAGCGTCCAGTTCGTCGCCACGCGGACCTTGGCGACGTTGGTGCGCAGCGCCATCCAGTGGTAGCCGCGGGCGGCGAACTGGGCGGGCAGCCCGCGCAGCTCGATGCCGAGCGGCTTGGAGACGGCGTCCGTGCCGCCGAGGTCGACGACCAGACCCAGGTCCTTGTGGACGTAGGGGGCCAGCTCCTGGCCGCGCAGGGTGGCGATGACGTTGTCGGCGACCTGCTTGCCCTGGCGCATGGCGTGCTGCGCAGTGGGCGGGCAGATGGCGTTCTCGTCGTCCTTGGCCTTGTCGGGCACCGCGGCGGAGTCGCCGAGCGCGAAGACGCCGTCGTGTCCGGGCACGGTCATCTCGGCGGTCACCGCGAGCCGCCCGCGAATCGTTTCCGCGCCGAGCGTGGCGATCAGCGGGCTGGCGACCACGCCGGCGGTCCAGATCAGGGTGCGGGTGGGCACCACCCGGCCGTCGGTGAAGGTGACCTCCTCGGGGCCGGCCTTCTCGATGGAGACGCCCAGCGAGACCTCGATGCCGCGCCGGGCCAGGATCTCCTGCGCACTGCGGCCCAGCTTGTCGCCCAGCTCCGGCATCAGCTTCGGCGCGATGTCGATGAGATGCCACTTGATCAGCGACGGGTCGATGCGCGGGTAGCGCTTGACCGCGGCGTGGGTGAGCTTCTGCAGACAGGCGGCGGTCTCGGTGCCGGCGTAGCCGCCGCCGACGACCACGAACTGCAGCCGGGCGGCGCGCTCGGCCGGGTCCTGGCTGGCGTCGGCCAGGTCGAGCTGGGAGATGACGTGGTCGCGGATGTAGGCCGCCTCGGCGAGGGTCTTCATGCCGAAGGCGTGCTCGGTCAGCCCCGGGATGTCGAAGGTGCGGGTGATGCTGCCGGGCGCCAGCACGATGTAGTCGTACGGCTCGTTGACGATCTGGTCGGTGATGGTGCGGATGACGCACACCTTGGCCTTCAGGTCCACGCCGATGGCACCGCCCGGGATGATCCGGGTGCGGTACTTCTTGCTGCGGCGCAGCGACACCGCGATCGACTGGGGCGTCAGCACACCGGAGGCGACCTGGGGCAGCAGGGGGAGGTAGAGCTGGTAGGCGAACGGCGTCACCAGCGTGACGTCGGCTTCGTCGGGCGCGAGTTTGCGCTCCAGCCGGCGTACGCACTCCACACCGGCGAAGCCTGCGCCAACCACCAGGATCCTGGGTCGTGTCACGTCGTTCATCCCTTTCTGCGGCTCCAGGCGGTCTGTCGTTCAACGCCCTACACCTGCCCTGGATCGCTGCGAGCACCACATCGATCCCACCGCGCCCACCGGCCCGGCGCCAGTCGGGTGAGGCAGGCAGACGAGCGCGTCGAGGACCACCATGCCCGCACGGATGCCCGAACGCACCGCCGGAGAGGGAACGAACACAGCTCGCTCACGGCCGGCCGGCCCGCGCCAGGGCCCGTCGCCGGGGCGCAACGGCCGCGGCCGTGCCTACTTGACGGCGGGGACGCCGCCGCCCGCACGGCCTGGGATCCGGCCGTGGGGCGGAGCGAGGGCGCGGGTCAGGCGCCGCCCCCGTCCGTCGGCGCGGTATCGGGTTCGTGCGGTTGGTCGACGCGCGCCAGCGCCTCCTCGGCGCTCTGCGACACCGGCACGGTGATGCTCACACCCGTCAGGTCCAGGATCCGCCGCACGGCGGGCGTGGGCGAGATGATGTGCACGCTGCCGGGCAGACCGCGCGCCTCCTGGTAGACCCGCAGGATGATGTTCATGCCCGAGGAGTCCATGAAGGGCACGTCCGAGAGGTCGATGAGGAAGTGCCGCCGCCCGTGATGGAGCTGATTGGCCAGGTGGTGCTGGAACTCCGTCGCGGTGTCGATGTCCAGGTAACCCTTCACCGTGATCAGCGCGACGTCCTCGCGGGGCAGGGAGACGTCTACGGACAGGGGGTTCTGGGCAAGGGACACATGTACCTCCTATGAGTGCGCGTCCGGGGTGGTCGCCCGCACGTCGGGTGCCTGGTGATGCACCGCGCCTCCGCGCTTACCCCCGAAGCCGCACCGTATGCGCCCGGTCCCCGCATCGGATGACGGGCGGGCCGGTTCACCGGGGCCCCTTGCCTCCGCGGTGCGCCGCACGAGAGAGTTGCCGGACGGAAACAGTTTCCCACCGGAAGGCGGTGCGCGCGTCGAGGCGCGCCTTGCTTGTGGACACATCCCGCCATTCCCCCACCGGCCTGAGCGGCGCGCTGTACGGCGAGGCCTGGACGGCCGCGCCGTGTCCCGTCCTCATCGCCGGTCCGCAGGGCGACGTGATCGACCTCAATCCCGCGGCGGCGGCGCTGCTGCCGAGCGCCACGCCCGGTGCGCGGCTGACGGACGTCGCCCCGGCGTGGATCGCCGAGGCGCACCGGCGTGAAGCGCCGCTCCCCGCCGCCCTCGGGCCCGGCAGCGCCCCGGCGCACCACGGCGGCCTCGGCGGCCGTACGTTCGCGGCGCACTCCCGGCGTACGGCGGACGGGAACGTGATCTGGTGGCTGGTCGACGACACCGACCGCCGTGCCGCGCAGACGGCCCTCGACGACGAGCGCCGGCGTACGGCGTTCCTCGCCGACGCCTCCGGCGCCCTGCTCGCCTCCCTCAACCTCGAACGCTGCATGGAGGTCACCGCGTCCCTGGCCGCCGAGCACCTCGCGGAGGCCGCCGTGGTCGTGGCGCCGGCCCGGGGACGCGGGCTGCCCGTCACCCACTGCCGGACCAGCGGCCGCGGCGTCCACCGGGTGGTGTCCGCGGAACCGGTCGCGGTTCCCGGCCTCGGCGAGGCACTGCGCGGCTTCCCGCCGGTGCCCTCCCGCTGGATCGACCCGGCCGCGCTCCCCGACTGGCTCGTGCCCGGCGACTTCCCCGGGCGCGTCGGCTCGGCCGTCGTCACGCCGCTGCCGGGCCACGGCGTGCCGGCCGGCGCCATGTCGAGGGCGAGCTGGACCACGCCTCACACGGTGAACTCGTCGACGCCCTGACGCCCTTGCTCGCCCGGCACGCCGCCGGGCCACCGGCGGCCGGTCTGTTCCGCCTGGACTTCTCCGGCCTGCGCTGCATCGACTCCTGGGGCCTGTCCGCGCTGTTGCTGCTGCTGCGGCGCCGCGCCGACGACAGCGGCAGCCGGCTGCGCCTGGAGGACCGTCCGCCCTTCCTGGACCGGCTCTTGGACCTGACGGGAACCTATGACCATCTCGTCGCCTCCGTCCAGGACGCCGATGCCCAGGACCGCCCCGGCACCGGCTGAGGAGTGTGTCAAGCCCGCCGAATGTCACCGGGCAAGCAGGGTATCCGCTGCTGTGGAGCCGCGGCGGACGTCGACGGAACCGTTCGCGACACGGCGGCTCATGACCCTGGGGGAAGGGAAGGAGCGGCGTGACCATCGGCAGAATCTGGTCGTACGCACCGGACGCCGGCCATCAGGAGGGAGTGGACCTCACCGGCTACACCGTCGACGCGAGCGACGGCACGATCGGGCATGTGGACCGCGAGGCCGACCACGCGGGGATGCGGCATCTGGTGGTCGACACCGGTGTCTGGGTCTTCGGCCGGAGCGTCCTCGTGCCGGCCGGCACCGTACAGGTCATAGACCCGGAGCACCGGACGATCACCGTGGCGTGCACCAAGGCGGAGGTGAAGGCCGCGCCCCGGTTCCGGACCGACAGCGAGACCCTGGACCCGGCGTATCTGACGAGCGTCGGCGAGTACTACCAGCACCTTCCGCCGCGCAAGTCCGTCACGTCGTGATCCGGGCGACCGACGATCCGTACCGACGCGCCGCGGACGTGCCGCGGCCCGAGCAGCGAACGGGACACCACGCATGCCCACCGAGGGGGAGACGATCGTCACGTCTCACGCCGTGACAGACGCCGGACGGGAGGTCGTCCTGGTACGCGTGAGCGGTGACGTCGACGCCGAGAGCGCACCGCAGCTGGCGGCCGCCCTCGGCCCGGCGGCGCGCACCGCTTCCTCGCGTACCGTCGTCGACCTCTCCGGCGCCGCCTTCGCGGACTCGGCCATCCTGCACGTCCTGCTGGAGGCGGAGCAGGCCCACCGGGCACTGGGCGCGGAGATGGTGGTGGCCGGACCGTTTCACAAGATCATCGAAAGGCTGTTTGAGGTGACAGGCACCACTGGGTTCTTCGTCCTCGCCGATGACGTCGAGGCAGCGCTGGTCATGCCCCGGGCAGTGACCGAGCGGTGAGGCAGGCCGACCACCCGCCCGCGGACGACCACCGCACCCACGACGGGACATCGACATCGCCTTCGGTGACGAGCGCGGCGCAGGCACGCGCCTACGCGCGCTCGGTGGTCGGCGACCACTGGGAGACCCCCGGCCGCCCCGTGAGCGAGGAGGCCGTCATCGACCTCCAGCTCGTCGTGTCCGAGCTGGTCACCAACGCGATCCGGCACGGCGGCGGTCTCGCGGGCTTCGACGTCGTGCCGGTTCCCGAGGGGGTACGGCTGCTCGTGCGCGACAACAGCGACGTGGTGCCCGGGGTCGCCTACGGGTCCGGGGCGTTGCCCGTCGGGCACCACGGCAACGGGTACGGCTGGCCGCTGATCATCCGCCTGGCGCGCGACATCGCCATCGACCGGCACCCCGGCGGCGGCAAGACCATCAGCCTGGTCGTCCCGCTGCGCTGACCGGCCGCCCGTCCACGAGGGCTCACCAGGGCAGGAAGACGTGGATGTCCTTGCCGTCGGCGTGGGTGACCACGCTGACCTGGTCGCACAGCGTGTGGATCAGATGCCAGCCGATGCCGCCCCCGCCCCCGCGGGCGTCGAAGGGACGCGGCGCCGGCGGTGTGGTGTTGGTGTCGTGCATCACCACGTGCACGCCGTCGAAGGTCCTGCGCAGCCGCAGCTCGAACGGCCCGGGCGCGTACTGCACGGCGTTCGCCGCCAGTTCGGAGACGACCAGCAGTACGTCGTCCCAGTGCTCCTGCGCCGCGGGCGGTGTCGCCTGCGCGAGATCGTCGAGGAACCGCTCGGCCTGCAGCCGTGCGTCCGTCACGTTGCGCGGCTCTCCCGCGAAACGGACGGTGCGGTGCGGAATGTCCTCGGAAGTCAGCTGTCCGTCCCTGCGCCGTTCGGTGGTCATGTTCCCTTCCGCCCTGTGTCGGCGGCGGTGTCGTCATGGCTCACTTGCCCCTGCTGTTACCCGGTTCCCGACCAGCGGCTCCCTACTCATCCCGGGTGGGACGATCTCCCTCAGCGAAAGACATTGTCCGCGTCGTCCCAGGCGGACAGCTCGTCGGGCACGCCCTGCCGCGAGGGACGCGCGCGTGCCTGGTACATCGCGTCGATCTCGAGGGCGTAGTGCTTCACGATCGCGTCCCGGCGCAGCTTCATGGACGGCGTCAGCAGCCCGTTGGACAGGTCGAACGGCTCCGGCAGCACCCGGAAGACCCGGATCGACTCCGAGCGCGAGACGGTGCTGTTGGCGGCGGCCACGGCACGGGTGATCTCCTCGCGCAGCGCGTTCTCCTCCCGGGCCTCCCGGCTCGGCGTGTCGCTCTGCAGGGCCAGCGAGCCGCGCCAGTACGCCAGGAACTCGGGGTCGAGGGTGATCAGCGCGCCCACGCAGGGCCGGTTGTCGCCCACGACGACCGCCTGGTGGATCAGCGGGTGCATCCGCAGCCGCTGCTCCAGGGCGGCCGGCGAGACGCTCTTGCCGCTGCTGGTGATGACGATGTCCTTCTTGCGGCCGGTGATCGTCAGATAGCCCTCGGAGTCCAGCCGCCCCAGGTCGCCGGTGGCCAGCCAGCCGCCGCGCAGCGCGGCCCGGGTCGCGGCCTCGTCGTTGACGTAGCCCTGGAACACCGACGGTCCGCGCACCAGGATCTCCCCGTCGTCGGCGACCATGATGTCGGTGCCCGGCAGCGCCTGTCCGACGGTGCCGGACTTCTCCCGGCCCACCGGCTGCGCCGTGATGCCGCCGCTGGTCTCGGTCAGGCCGTAGCCGTCGTTGACGTAGATGCCGATGCCCTCGTAGAAGAAGGACAGTTCGCGGCTGAGGGGTGAGCCGCCGGAGGTGGCCCGGCACACCCGGCCGCCGAGGGCGGCGCGCAGTTTGCGGTACACCGTCCGCTCGTAGAGGGCGTGTTGGAGTCTCAGGTCGAAGCCGGGGCCGGGGCCCTCGCCGAGCCGCTGGCGTTCTAGCGCCATGGCGAAGTCGCGTGCCGTCTCGGCGGCCCGTTCGAACAGCGCGCCGCGGCCCGCCTGCTGGGAGGCGCGCAGGAAGTTCTTGTAGATCTTCTCGAAGATCGACGGCACGGCGCACAGGTAGGTGGGTCTGAACGAGCGCAGCGCCGAGGCCAGGGCCTCCTCGCTGAGGTCGGGCTCGTGCCCCATCATCATGCCGCCGCGGACACACAGGCCCTGCACCAGAAGCCCGTACACATGGGAGAAGGGCAGGAAGGCGAGGACGGTCGGCTGCTGGCCGGGCGGGGCCACCGTGTGCCGCCAGCCCTTGAGCATGACGTCGCAGGGGCTGGCCAGGCTGCGGTGGGTCAGCGCGCAGCCCAGGGGACGGCCGGTCGTGCCGGAGGTGTAGGCGATGACGGCGGTGGAGTCCGGCAGCACGATGCGGCGCAGCGAGTCGACCGTGGTGAGCGGGATGAAGCGGCCCCGCTCGACGAGTTGGTCCATGGCTCCGGCGTCCAGTTGCCACACGTGCCGCAGCAGCGGCAGCGCCCCGCACACGGAGCCGACCGTCATCACCGCCTGCTCGTCCTCGACCACCACCGCCACGCACCTCGCGTCGCGCAGGATCCACTCCACCTGGTCGCGGGAGGAGGTGGGATAGATCGGCACGACCTCGGCGCCCACGGCCCACAGCGCGTAGCTGAGCACCGTCCACTCGTACCGGGTGCGCGCCATGATCGCCACGCGGTGGCCGGGGGAGATCCCGGAGGCGACCAGCCCCTTGGCCAGGTCCACCACCTGGTCGCGGACCTCCACCGCGGTCACCTCCTGCCAGGCGCCGGAGGGCGCGGTGCGGCGGGCGAGCAGCGGAAGGGTGAGATCTCCGGCCGTCGTGTCGAAGAGGCTGTCGGCGAGGCCGCCGGTCAGGGGCGGGACGGTGGGCGGAGCGAGGGCGAAGTCGCGCATTGCACTGCTCCTGACATGTACGGGGTGTGACTCAGCCGACGAGAACTGTTATCGGCGGTGCTCGAATCTAGCCCAGGCGAGAGCGATCGGCGGCGGGAACTGACAACTAGGCCCATTCGTGATCCGGGCTCATTCGGGGGACTCGGTGGGCATGAGTTACGTGAATCCCGATCCCGAGCCCGAACGCACCACCGGACTGGAGCCGGGCGGTGGTGTTCCCCCTGGTGAGACGCCTCCCGCCGAGAGCAGCATGCCCGAGGCCGGCCCCCTGGAGCGGCACAATCCCCCCAAGGGCTGGGGGAAAGGGCCGCTGACGCTGATCCTCGTCCTGGTGGTGCTGTTCGCGGCGTTCTTCCTGGCCTACGCCCTCGTGCTGATCCTGTGAGCGTGCCGGTGGGCGCACCTCACTCCTGGGTGAGGCGCACGCACTCGGCGACGACCTCGTGCAGGTTCCCGGTGCGCTCCATGAGCCGGCGCTGCACCCGGGCGCCGTTGCCGCGCCCGAGCAGCGCGGCGACGTCGGCGCGGACGCGGTCGAGGTCGCCGGTGTCGGCGAGGGCGTCCCCGACGTGGTCGACGAGGGCGCGGACCACGGCGTCGGCCGGCATGCGCCGCATCGTCTCGGGGTGCAGCAGCTCGTCCTCGATGCCGGAGCGGGCGGCGCGCCAGGCGGCCAGCCGCAGCAGGCTCACGCTGTGCTCCAGCGGCTCGCGGCCCGCCCGCCACTCCCGCGCGGCCGTCTCCACCAGGCCGCGGGCGAGCGTGGCGATGAGCAGGGCGGTGTCGGCGTGCAGACAGACGTCGGCGACGCGGATCTCGACGGTCGGGTAGGTCGGCGACAGACGCGCGTCGAAGTAGATCATCTTCTCGTCGAGGATCACGCCGGTGGCGACCATGTCCGCGACCGTGCGGTGGTAGCGCTCGGCCGAGCCGAACATCTCGGTGGGGCCCGCCGACGGCCACCGCTGCCAGACCCGGCTGCGGTAGCTGCTGTAGCAGGTGTCCTTGCCCTGCCAGAACGGGGAGTTGGCGCTCAGCGCGGCGAGCACCGGCAGCCACGGCCGGATCCGGTCGACGACCGCGACCGCCTCCTCGTCCGACTCGACGGAGACGTGCACGTGACAGCCGAGGACGAGTTGTTCGCGGGTGGCGATGCCGTACTCCTCCGCCATCCACTGGTAGCGCCGGCCGACGCCGACCGACGGGCTGACCGGCAGCGGCGAGGTGGCGAGGGCGGCGACGGCGCAGCCGATCTCGCCGGCGTGCCGGGCGGCCTCCTTGCGGCAGCGCACGATCTCCGCCCCGAGGTCCGCCATCTGCGCCTGCGGATGGGTGGCGAACTCCAGCATCTGGTTGTGGAGCTCCTTCTCGAAGAGCTCCCCCTCCGGGCCGTCGTGCGCCGCGCGGGCGAGTACGGCGGCGGACAGGGCCCGTGGTTCACCCGTCTCCGGGTCGACGAGGAGGAGTTCCTCCTCCACTCCGACTGTGCGCACGTGATGCCGCCCTCCTGTGACCCCTGGCAGATGTATGACTCCGACTGCCCTGGAAGGGGCCGGCGAACACCTGCCGGGTGATCACGCGGGACAGAGCCAGACGGTCGCCAGGGGCGGCAGGGTGAGCAGGAGGTGCCCGTCCTCGGGCTTGACGGGGTCGGGGTGGGTGATGTCGCTGCCGCCGTAGCGGGCGGCGTCGGTGTTGAGGACCTCCTGCCAGGCGGGTACGTCGTCGGGGACGCCGACGCGGTAGTCGTGGCGTACGACGGGGGAGAGGTTGCTGATCGCCAGCAGCGGGCTGCCGTCGGCGGCGAACCGGAGGAAGGCGAAGACGTTGTCCTCGGCCGCGCCCCCGATCACCCAGCGGAAACCGTCGGGCGAGGTGTCGCGCTGCCACAGGGCCGGCGTGCGCCGGTAGAGGGTGTTGAGGTCGCGGACCAGGTCCCGCACCCCGCGGTGGTCCGCCTCGGCCGCGTACTGTGGGTCCAGCAGCCACCAGTCGGGGCCGTGCTTCTCGGACCACTCGGCGCCCTGGGCGAACTCCTGGCCCATGAAGAGGAGTTGCTTGCCCGGGTGGGACCACATGAAGCCCAGGTAGGCGCGGTGGTTGGCGCGCTGCTGCCACCAGTCGCCGGGCATCTTCGACACCAGCGCCTGCTTGCCGTGCACGACCTCGTCGTGGGAGATGGGCAGGACGTAGTTCTCGCTGTAGGCGTAGACCATCGAGAACGTCATCTCGTTGTGGTGGTACTTGCGGTGCACCGGCTCGTGCGCGATGTAGCCGAGCGAGTCGTGCATCCAGCCCATGTTCCACTTCAGCCCGAAGCCGAGTCCGCCGCTGTCGGTGGGCCGGGTCACCCCGTCCCAGGCGGTCGACTCCTCGGCGATGGTCACCACACCCGGTGCCCGCCGGTACACGGTCGCGTTCATCTCCTGCAGGAACGCCACCGCGTCCAGGTCCTCACGGCCCCCGTACACGTTCGGCGACCACTGGCCCGAGTCGCGCGAGTAGTCGAGGTACAGCATCGAGGCCACGGCGTCCACCCGCAGGCCGTCGATGTGGAACTCCTCGCACCAGTACACGGCGTTGGCGACCAGGAAGTTGCGCACCTCGATGCGCCCGAAGTCGAACTCGTACGTCCCCCAGTCCGGATGCTCGGCCCGCCGCGAGTCCCCGGGCTCGTACAGCGGGTCCCCGTCGAAGCGCGCCAGCGCCCAGTCGTCCTTGGGGAAGTGGGCCGGCACCCAGTCCATGATCACGCCGATGCCCGCCTGGTGCAGCGCGTCGATCAGGTACCGCAGGTCGTCGGGCGTGCCGAGCCGGGCGGTCGGCGCGTAGTACGACGTCACCTGGTAACCCCAGGAGGGACCGTACGGGTGCTCGGCCAGCGGCATCAGCTCGACGTGGGTGAAGCCGAGGTCCTTGACGTAGGGCGGCAGCTGCTCGGCCAGTTGACGGTACGTCAGACCCGGGCGCCAGGACGGGAGATGCACCTCGTACACCGAGAACGGCGCCTCGTGCACGGGGGTCTCGCCGCGCCGCGCCATCCACTCCGCGTCGCCCCACTCGTGGTGCGCGGCCGTGACCACCGAGGCCGTCGCGGGCGGTTCCTCCGTGCGGCGGGCCATCGGGTCGGCCTTGAGGAACCGGCCGCCGTGGCGGGAGGTGATCTCGAACTTGTAGCGGGTGCCCTCGCCGATGCCCGGCAGGAACAGCTCCCACACGCCCGACGCGCCCAGCGACCGCATGGGCAGCGCGGTCCCGTCCCAGAAGGTGAAGTCCCCGGCGACCCGCACCCCTTGGGCGTTCGGCGCCCATACGGTGAACCGGGTGCCGGTCACGCCCTGGTGGGTCATCGGCTCGGCGCCCAGCGCCTTCCACAGCTGCTCGTGCCGGCCCTCGCGGATGAGGTGCAGGTCGAGTTCGCCGAGCGCCGGCAGGAAGCGGTAGGGGTCCTCCGTCTCCTGCTCGCCCTCCGCGTACGTCACCCGCAGGGTGTAGGCGGGGATGGCGTCCAGCGGCAGCACTCCGCTGAACAGGCCGTCGCCCTCGGAGATCAGCGCGTGACGCCGTCCGCCGACGACGACGCCCACGGCGCGGGCGTAGGGGCGCAGGGCCCGGAAGGCGATCCCGCCCGGGACCGGGTGGGCGCCCAGCAGGGCGTGCGGATCGTGGTGCCGGCCGGCGAGCAGGCGCTCGCGGTCGGCGGGGTCCAGGGGCGGGGCCGCCCGGCAGGGAACCGGTCCGGCCACCTCCGGCGGCGTGTTCTCACGCAGAGCCACGGTCATCATCCTCCTCTCACGGCGAGACGCTCGATCGCCGCCATCGGTACAGGGAGCCAGTCGGGACGGTGCCGGGCCTCGTACAGCACCTCGTACACGGCCCGGTCCGTTTCGTAGGCGCGCAGCAGGCCGTGCTTCTTGCGGGGGTCCCAGCCGGCGCGGGAGGCGTATCCCGCGCAGTAGGCCTCCCGGCAGCGGCGGGCCCACTCCGGGCGCCAGGGGCGGCGCTGGCGGGCCGCGTAGTCGAAGGAGCGCAGCATGCCGGCGATGTCCCGCACGGGGGAGTGGGCGCCGCGCCGCTCGGCCAGCGGGCGCGAGGGCTCGCCCTCGAAGTCGATGACGAACCAGTCCCGGCCGGCCCGCAGCACCTGGCCCAGGTGCAGGTCGCCGTGGATGCGCTGCGCGGGCGGCCCCGGATCGCAGCCGACCAGGGCGCCGAACGCGGTGCGCAGCCTCGGCACGTACGGACGCAGGGCCGGCACGCAGTGGGCGGCGGCGTCCAGGCGCTGCGCCATCGCCGCCGCCGTGCGCCCGCTCTCGCCGTGCGGCTTCGAGGGGAAGGCGGAGGCCAGCGCGAGGTGCACCTCGGCGGTGGCGCGGCCCAGTTGACGCGCCTCGGCGGTGAAGTCGTCCCCGGACGCGAGCGCCCGCAGGGCCAGCGTCCAGCCGTCGGACGCGTCCCGCAGGAACGGCTGCAGGACGCCCAGGGTGGCCTCCTGCGGATGGGTGGTACGGAACCACGCCACCGGCGACGGCACCCGTCCGCAGCCCTGTGCGGCCAGCGCGCCCGGCACTTCGAGGTCCGGGTTGACGCCGGGCTGGATGCGCCTGAAGACCTTCAGGATGTACTCGTCGCCGTACACCAGTGAGGAGTTGGACTGCTCGGCGTCCAGCACGCGCGGGACCAGCCCGGCGGGCACGGTGACGGACGGGTCGGTCTCGAAGCGCAGCGGGCCCGCGGTGCCCGGCTGGCGCAGCCGTTCCAGGAGCAGCTGGGCCGAGCGCGGGTCCTGCAGGGCGTCGTACACCGTCAGGCCGGCCAGCGGGCCCTCCTGGGCCGTGCCGATCAGCGCCCGGCCGAGCCGGGGGGTGAGGTGCTCGCGTACGCCGAGCAGCAGCTGGTAGCAGTCGCCGGCCGGGGAGCCGCCGCCCGGCGCGGGCACGCCGGAGTGCCCGGCGTGCACCAGCAGGTGCAGACAGCCCGGGAACAGCTCGGTCATGGAGAGCAGGGCGAGGTCCGTGACAGGCCGGTCCTTGCCCGCGAACCAGCGCTGCCGGGGCAGCCACTCGCGCAACAGCCCGGCCAGCGAGGCCATGGGCCCGGTCGCGCCGGCGGTTCTCTGGCGGAGGGAGACGGTCTTCGTCATCGTGACGCGTCCTTTCCCCGGCACACTCTCAATGCCGGCGACCGATACGGGAGGCGACCCGGGTGAGCCGGAACCAGTAGAAGCCGTGGCCGCCGAGGGTCAGCAGATACGGCAGTTCACCGATGGCGGGGAAGCGCACCCCGCCGATGAGCTCCACCGGATGGCGTCCGTCGTAGACGCGCAGATCGAGCTCGGTGGGCTGGGCGAAGCGGGAGAAGTTGTTCACGCACAGGACGAGGTCGTCCTTGTACTCGCGCAGGTAGGCCAGGACCGCGGGGTTGGAGGACGGCAGTTCGGTGTACGAGCCGAGTCCGAAGGCGGGGTTCTGCTTGCGGATCTCGATCATGCGGCGGGTCCAGTGCAGCAGCGAGGAGGGG
>NZ_JBTWMV010000090.1:0-15223 GCF_054850255.1 Streptomyces sp. 7R007
GGCGCCGAACGGCTGCCCGGGGGCCGGGGTGCCTGGCGTGGCGGCGGGCTGGGGGCCGGGAGCGGCCGGGGCGGGCGCGCCGGGGTGCGGAAAGCCGTAGCCGCCGGCGGGGTTCGGTGCGGGAGCCGGGGCAGGGGCGGCCGGGGGCTGCTGGGCGGCGGGGGCATCGGCCGCTTGGGTGCCGGGGGTGTCAGCCGCTTGAGCGTTGGGGGCGTCAGCCGTTTGGGTGGCGGGGGGCGGGAAGCCGTAGCCGTCCTGCGGGGTGCGTGCGGGGGCGGCAGCCGGCTGTTGAGGTGTCGCCGGGTTGGTGCCGGGGGGTGGGAAGCCGTAGCCGGTGGGGGGTGCCGGGGGCTGCTGGGCCGTGGGGGCGGGGGTGGTCGGCTGCGGGTGGCCAGGGGTCTGCGGGGGCGCTGGCGGGGCCGGGGGCTGGTTCCATGCCGCCGGGGCCGGTTGCGGGGCCTGCGGATGGAACGGCTGCGGCGGCACGGGCGGCTGGCCCTGCGCTGCCGTGGGCTGGGGCTGAGCAGGCGCCGGCGGTTGCGGCTCAGTCGGCCACTGGCCCGCCGTCGCGGGAGTCGCGGGCTGGTACGCCGGCGGCAACGGCGGAACGGCCTGCGGCGCGGGCGGGGGAGCCCAGGCCGGAGGCGCGGCGTCCTGCGGGCCGTCGGACGGGGCGGGAACGGCGTCCTGGGGTTCGCCGGTCGCGGGTTCGTCGTCGTCCTGGGCAGAGCTGTCCTCGGGGACGCCGTCCTGGGGAACGCTGTCCTCGGGCTCGGCGTCTGCGGGTACGGCGCTGTCGCGTACGGCGTCCTCGGGGTCGGGTTCGGCGCTCGCCGGTACTGCGTCGGAAGGCTCGCCGTCCTCCCGTACGACGTCCTCGGTCTCGGCGTCGGACGGCGGCGCGCTGTCGGTGTGCGCGGTGCTCTCGGGCTCGCTCCCCGTTTCCGCGTCGGCCTCGGAACCGGCCTCGGCCTCGCCGTCGGCCTCAGTCTCGACGTCGGACTCCACCTCGGCGTCCGCGTCAACCTCGGCGTCGGCCTTCACCTCCGCCGCCGACAGTTCCGATTCCTCCGATCCGGCGACCTCGGCAGGCTCCGGCGACTCGGACGCAACGGCGTCACCGTCGTCCTCCGCTTCCGCTTCCGCCGGACCGTCCTCCTCGTTCGCCTCCGCGGGCCCGGAGACAGGCTTGAACTCGAAGACGTCCGCCGACGGGGCCTCCGCGGAACCGGCGTCCTCGTCGTCGGCCTCGGTCCCGCTCGCCTCGCCCCGCGTCTCCTCCGCGGCGTCGGCGCGATCCGCGATCTCCCGCTTCAGCGCCGCGGCGGAGAACCGCATGGTGGCGCCGCTCTCCAGGTCACCGTTGTCGGACTCCTCCGCGTCAGCCGAAGCCTCGGACGGCGCCGGAGACACGGGCGCGGCCGGACCGGCCGGAGCCCCCCACGGCGACGGGAACCCGGCGACCGGAACGCCGGGCGCGGCCGTGGGCGACGCGGCGTCCGCCGCCGGCGCCTCGGTCCGCCCCTGCGGCTCGGGCTGCGGTTCGAAGCCGCTGCCCACCGGAAGCTTGGGCACCGCGACCGGGCTGCCCGTCGGAGGCGCGGGCGGTGCGGGCGGCGTGAACGGCGTACCGGGCGCCGGAGCCGGCGGAGTGAAGGGTGCCCCCGGCGCAGGGGCGGGCGGAGGCGGCGTGAACGGAGCCCCGGGCGCCGGGGCCTGCGGCGGAACCGGGGGCGGACCGGCGGCCGGACGCTGCTGTGCGGCCACGTGCGGCGGCGGGGTCAGTCCGGGCAGCGAGGACAGCGAGAAGTCCGACGGCGAACCGGAAGCACTTCGAGGCGCCCCCGGCGTCCCGGGCACACCCGCGCCCGGCCCCGCCGCGTTTCCGCCTTGCCCGGCATGCCCGGCATGCCCGGAACTTACGGCAGAAGTCCCGGAATCGGCGGTACTCCCGGAACCTCCGGAACTCCCCGCGCTCCCCGATGCTCCCGACGCCCCCGAACCCCCCGGCCCGTCCGACGACCCGGAATCCGAACCCCCCGACGCGTTCTGCGTGTACCACGCAGGCGGCGCGTAGTCGATGGTGAACTCGCCCGTCGTCTCGATGGCGGACTCGGCGTCGGGCTGGTCGTCGCCGGGTGTGGCCCAGCCCCCGCGGATCCCGTCCCGATCGCTGCTCACAGTTCCTCCTGATGTGGCCGGGCACCCCCACGCCGTGCCGGGGCGACCACGTGCTTGTCGTCCAGAATCGTTCGAGGTCGTCCGATCCACCGGCTCTCCCCCTGGGACACCACCGCCCGGTCCACGGGTTCTGGCGAGGCGCCCGCTCCCAGCCTAATCACCACGAGTCCCATCCCGGCAGGCCTGTCCACCCCCCAGCGCCCGCCCACCGCGTCACAACCCGCCCATAAGTGGCGCGCATCGCGCACGTATCGGTGAACAAACCGGGAGGTATTCGTGAATGCACCGGACAGAAGGTGAAACCGGGACGAGTACGCGGCCTTCGAAGAGCCGCTGCGCGCAAGGGCGTTGAAAGGGTCCCGGCCCACCCCGACCTCGGCGTACCCCCGAGCGGCATGCATAGTTAGGGACCGCTTCGAGCAACTCCCCGTCGGAATCTGACCGAAAAGGACCTCTTCGCGTGAGCTTCGGCCCACCTCCCTCGATCTACACCCAGTCCACACTGGCCGCCGACCGAGCCCGCAAGCGCCGCCGCGCACGTCTGCTGGGCGGAGTGGCCGCCGTCGCGATGGTGGCCGCCGCGGGCGTCGGCGGCTGGCGGCTGCTGTCCGGCGGCGACGGCACGGCGCACGACGACAAGGCGGTCATGGCCGCACAGGCCCCGGACGAGGTCAGGGAAACGGTCGAGAGGGACCCCGTCTCGCCCGAGGGGCGGATGGTGATCCAGCACGAGGCGAAGGACCTCGCGGGGTTCACGGACTCCAACCCGCGCTACGCACCGGGCACTTGGGCCACGAGCAAGATCCTCGCCAAGGGCGTCGCCGACCGCGTCGAGGGCTACCGGATCGAGCCCGGCGACGACGAGACGGCCTGGACCCTCAAGCTGGACGGCCACCTCTGCGCCACCAGCGACCACGTCACCGCCGACGGCCGCACGGCCGTCCTGGTGCAGCCCGCCAAGCGCAAGGGCACCAGCGGCGCCGGCATCTGCGACGAGGTGGTGTTCTTCGACATCGACTCCGGCAGGAAGCTGTGGCAGGCGCAGATGCCGTCCGCCACCTCCTCCTTCGTCACCAACGCCAACCTGACCCTGACCGAAGGCGTCGTCGCCGTGGCCTGGGGGCACGGCTCGGTGGCGTACGACATGGACGACGGCAAGCAGCTCTGGAACAGCACCACCACCTCCAAGTGCGAGGACAAGGGCTTCGCCGGCGGCGCCGCGCTCCTCGCGCTGGAGGTCTGCGGCCAGGCGTCCGACGAGCGGTACGAGGTGCAGAAGCTCGACCCGCGCACTGGGAAGGCCACCTGGACGTACCGCCTCGCCGCCGGCGTCCAGGACGTCTTCCTGCCCTCCTCCGACCCGCCCGTCCTCGCCGTGGCGGCCGGCGACAGCCTCGTCACCGACCTGATCAGCCTCGACGCCCACGGCCGGCACCTGGCCACCATCTCCCTCAGCGGCTACGACCCCAAGTGCGACGACCGCTACTTCGGCGCGGGCTATTTCGGTACGACGGAGAACTGCGACGGCGTGGTGGTGGGCCGCACCCAGGCGTACGTGATGAGCAAGGAGAGCAACGAGGTCGGCCAGGCGGCGGACTGGATCGTCGCCTTCGACCTGAAGACCGGGCGCTCGGCCGGCAAGTTCGACGGAGGCGACCTGCAGATGGTCTACCCGCTGCGGACCAGCGGCGACGACCTGCTGATCTACCGGGAGAGCGGCGTCGACCAGCAGCCCGCCGCCGTCCTGCGCTGGAACCCCCGGACCGACCGGGAGACACCGCTGCTGCTGTTCAACCTCCCGGAAGACGAGGCGCTGGACTTCGGCGACCCGGAGGAGTCCGACATCGTCTACGAGCAGGGCCGGATCTTCTTCGCCAAACGGGAGCTGTACCGCGACGACAAGCACCCGAAGGACCCGGTGCTCACGGCCGTGGGCATCGGCAGCGCCGGCCTGAAACACTGACCCGGACGACGACAACGGGCGGCACGCACGCGTGCCGCCCGTTTCCTCCGCCGTTCCGCGGGCTCCTACTCGCCGGCGTTCTGCGGTGCCGGCTCCAGGTCGAACTCCCCGTCGCGCGCGCCGAGCACGAAGGCCCGCCACTCCGCCTCCGTGTAGCGCAACACGGTGCCGGGGTCGAGCGAGGAGCGCATGGCCACGGCACCGGCCGGAAGGTAGGCGATCTCGACCCGCTCCTCGTGTTCCTCGGTACCCGGCGCGCAGTGCCACTCGACGCCGGAGATGTCGAGGGCGTACAGCTCGTCCCGCTCCCGTTCCTTGCGCGCCTTGATCTCGGCTTCCGTCTCCGCCATGCCGCAACGGTCCTTTCCCGACGTACGAACGACGTACGAACGACGTACGCGAACGATCTGTGCGTTCACCCTAGTGGCCGCACCCCGCCCCGTCCCCGGCCTTCCGGACCCGGGCGAATCCGCCCCCGACCGCCTGGTACCCTGAGTGACGGCCGTTTGTGTACGCACCCCCGGAGCCCTCTCAAGGGCCCTGGAGGCCGCGCCCAGCGGATCCCCGCCTCCCGAGTAACGGAAGCTCCCCCGAGAAGCAGACCGGGGGCACTCGGTGGCCACTCACAGACTATGAGGAGTACGCGTGTCGCTCGACGCCGCTACGAAGAAGCAGATCATCTCCGAGTTCGGTACCAAGGAGGGTGACACCGGCTCCCCCGAGGTCCAGGTCGCTCTGCTGTCCCGTCGGATCTCCGACCTGACCGAGCACCTCAAGACCCACAAGCACGACCACCACTCCCGCCGTGGTCTGCTGATCCTGGTCGGTCAGCGTCGCCGCCTGCTGCAGTACCTGGCCAAGAAGGACATCCAGCGCTTCCGTACGCTGGTCGACCGTCTCGGCATCCGCCGCGGTGCGGCGGGCGCCAAGTAAGACGCCGTGAAGGGAGCGGTTCCCGGACGATCGGGGGCCGCTCCCTTTGCCGTACGTGCGGGAACGTGCGCAGTGTCACACCCACTTTGTAGTGTGGTAGCACAGCGCAGTAGCACGACGCGGTACACACGAGGAGAAGTGCACCTCGCCGCCGCCGGTCCTCGGTAGTGGCCCCCGGGCAATGCGAACCCCGGGTGCTTCGATCGAAGACCGGCCCGCACCAGAAGGAGCGCTTCTCCGCTCATGTCCCTCCACCACACGGGTGGACCGGGACAAAAGACGAAAAGTAACGGAGAAAACGCTAGTGGAGAACGAGACCCACTACGCCGAAGCCGTCATCGACAACGGCTCCTTCGGCACCCGCACCATCCGCTTCGAGACGGGCCGCCTGGCCAAGCAGGCCGCCGGCTCCGCCGTGGCCTACCTGGACGACGACACCATGGTGCTGTCGGCCACCACCGCCTCCAAGCAGCCCAAGGACCAGCTCGACTTCTTCCCGCTCACGGTGGACGTCGAGGAGCGGATGTACGCCGCCGGCAAGATCCCCGGCAGCTTCTTCCGCCGCGAGGGCCGGCCCAGCGAGGACGCGATCCTCACCTGCCGCCTCATCGACCGCCCGCTGCGCCCGTCCTTCAAGAAGGGCCTGCGCAACGAGATCCAGGTCGTGTGCACGGTCATGGCCCTCAACCCCGACCACCTGTACGACGTCGTGGCGATCAACGCCGCCTCCGCGTCCACGCAGCTGGCCGGTCTGCCCTTCTCCGGCCCGATCGGCGGCGTCCGCGTCGCGCTGATCAACGGCCAGTGGGTCGCCTTCCCGACGCACACGGAGCTGGAGGACGCCGTCTTCGACATGGTCGTCGCCGGTCGCGTCCTGGAGGACGGCGACGTCGCGATCATGATGGTCGAGGCCGAGGCCACCGAGAAGACGATCCAGCTGGTCAAGGGCGGCGCCGAGGCGCCCACAGAGGAGGTCGTCGCCGCCGGTCTGGAGGCCGCGAAGCCCTTCATCAAGGTCCTGTGCAAGGCGCAGTCGGACCTCGCCGCCAAGGCCGCCAAGCCGGTCGGCGAGTTCCCGATCTTCCTGGACTACCAGGACGACGTCCTCGAAGCCCTCACCGCCGCCGTCAAGCCGGAGCTCGCCTCCGCGCTGACCATCGCCGGCAAGCAGGAGCGCGAGGCCGAGCTGGACCGCGTCAAGCAGCTCGCCGCCGAGAAGCTCCTGCCGGAGTTCGAGGGCCGCGAGAAGGAGATCTCCGCCGCGTACCGCTCGCTGACCAAGACCCTGGTCCGGGAGCGCGTCATCAAGGAGAAGAAGCGCATCGACGGCCGCGGTGTCACCGACATCCGCACGCTGGCCGCCGAGGTCGAGGCCATCCCGCGGGTGCACGGCTCCGCGCTGTTCGAGCGTGGCGAGACCCAGATCCTGGGCGTCACCACCCTCAACATGCTCCGCATGGAGCAGCAGCTGGACACCCTCTCCCCGGTGACCCGCAAGCGCTACATGCACAACTACAACTTCCCGCCGTACTCCACCGGCGAGACCGGCCGCGTCGGCTCCCCCAAGCGCCGCGAGATCGGCCACGGCGCCCTCGCCGAGCGCGCGCTCGTGCCGGTGCTGCCCACGCGCGAGGAGTTCCCGTACGCGATCCGTCAGGTCTCCGAGGCCCTCGGCTCCAACGGCTCGACGTCCATGGGCTCGGTCTGCGCCTCCACCATGTCGCTGCTGAACGCCGGTGTGCCGCTGAAGGCCCCGGTCGCCGGTATCGCCATGGGTCTGATCTCCCAGGAGATCGACGGCGAGACGCACTACGTCACCCTCACCGACATCCTCGGTGCGGAGGACGCCTTCGGCGACATGGACTTCAAGGTCGCGGGTACGAAGGAGTTCGTGACCGCGCTCCAGCTCGACACCAAGCTGGACGGCATCCCGGCCTCGGTCCTGGCCGCCGCCCTGAAGCAGGCCCGTGACGCCCGCCTCCACATCCTCGACGTGATGATGGAAGCGATCGACACGCCGGACGAGATGTCCCCGAACGCCCCGCGGATCATCACCGTCAAGATCCCCGTGGACAAGATCGGCGAGGTCATCGGCCCCAAGGGCAAGATGATCAACCAGATCCAGGAGGACACGGGCGCCGAGATCACCATCGAGGACGACGGCACCATCTACATCGGTGCCGCCGACGGCCCCTCCGCCGAGGCCGCCCGTACGACCATCAACGGCATCGCCAACCCGACGATGCCCGAGGTCGGCGAGCGCTACCTGGGCACGGTCGTGAAGACGACGACGTTCGGCGCGTTCGTCTCCCTCCTGCCCGGCAAGGACGGTCTGCTGCACATCTCGCAGATCCGCAAGCTGGCCGGCGGCAAGCGCGTGGAGAACGTCGAGGACGTCCTCGGTGTGGGCCAGAAGGTCCAGGTCGAGATCGCCGAGATCGACTCCCGCGGCAAGCTCTCCCTCGTCCCCGTGATCGAGGGCGAAGACGACGCAGAGACGAAGGACGACACCGACAAGTGACGTCGAGCAGCGCCACGGCGACGGCCCGCACCTCTTCGGAGGCGCGGGCCGTCGCCCGTACCCAAACCCTGATCAAGGGCGAGAACGGCATCGGCACGGTCCGCAAGACCACCCTCCCGGGCGGCCTGCGCATCGTCACCGAGACCCTCCCCTCGGTCCGCTCCGCGACCTTCGGCATCTGGGCCCACGTCGGCTCCCGCGACGAGACGCCGTCGTTGAACGGCGCGACCCACTACCTGGAGCACCTGCTCTTCAAGGGCACCAACCGCAGGTCGGCGCTGGACATCTCCTCCGCCCTCGACGCCGTCGGCGGCGAGATGAACGCCTTCACGGCCAAGGAGTACACGTGCTACTACGCGCGCGTGCTCGACGCCGACCTGCCCCTCGCCATAGACGTCGTCTGCGACATGCTGACCGGCTCCCTGATCCTCGAAGAGGACGTCAACGTCGAGCGGGGCGCCATCCTCGAAGAGATCGCCATGACCGAGGACGACCCGGGCGACTGCGTGCACGACCTGTTCGCGCACACGATGTTCGGCGACAACCCCCTCGGCCGCCCGGTCCTCGGCACGGTCGACACGGTCAACGCCCTCACCGCCGACCGCATCCGCCGCTTCTACAGGAAGCACTACGACCCCACCCACCTGGTGGTGGCCTGCGCCGGCAACATCGACCACAACAAGGTCGTACGACAGGTCCGGTCCGCCTTCGAGAAGTCCGGCGCCTTCCGCAACCCCGAGGCCCAGCCCATCGCCCCGCGCGACGGCCGGCGCACCATCCGCACCGCGGGCCGCGTCGAGCTGATCGGCCGCAAGACCGAACAGGCGCACGTCGTCCTCGGCATGCCGGGCCTGGCCCGCACCGACGACCGCCGCTGGGCGCTCGGCGTGCTCAACACCGCCCTCGGCGGCGGGATGTCCTCCCGCCTGTTCCAGGAGGTCCGCGAGAAGCGCGGCCTGGCCTACAGCGTGTACTCGTACACCTCCGGCTTCGCCGACTGCGGCCTGTTCGGCGTCTACGCCGGCTGCCGGCCCTCGCAGGTCCACGACGTGCTGAAGATCTGCCGCGACGAACTCGACCACGTCGCCCAGCACGGCCTGACCGACGACGAGATCGGCCGTGCCATCGGCCAGCTGCGCGGCTCCACGGTCCTGGGCCTGGAGGACACCGGTGCCCTGATGAACCGCATCGGCAAGAGCGAGCTGTGCTGGGGCGAGCAGATGTCGGTCGACGACATGCTCTCCCGGATAGCGTCGGTCACCCCGGACGACGTGCGGTCGGTCGCCCGCGACATCCTGGGACAGCGGCCGTCCCTGTCGGTCATCGGCCCGCTGAAGGACAAGCAGGCCTCCCGTCTGCACGAAGCGGTCGCGTAAGCCCTCCCCCTAAGGAAGCAAGAAGATGAGCAAGCTGCGCGTGGCGGTCCTCGGTGCCAAGGGCCGGATCGGCTCCGAGGCGGTACGGGCCGTCGAGGCGGCCGAGGACATGGAGCTGGTCGCCGCCCTCGGCCGCGGTGACCGGCTGGAGACCCTCGCCGAGACCGGCGCCCAGGTCGCGGTCGAACTGACCACGCCGGACTCCGTGATGGCCAACCTGGAGTACTGCGTGGGCCACGGCATCCACGCGGTCGTCGGCACGACCGGCTGGACCGACGAACGCCTCGCGCAGCTGAAGGGCTGGCTGGCCGAGTCCCCGGAGACCGGCGTGCTCATCGCGCCGAACTTCTCCATCGGGGCCGTCCTGACCATGAAGTTCGCGCAGATCGCCGCGCCCTACTTCGAGTCCGTCGAGGTCATCGAGCTGCACCACCCGAAGAAGGTCGACGCCCCCAGCGGCACGGCCACCCGCACCGCCCAGCTCATCGCCGAGGCACGCGCCAAGGCGGGCTCGGCCCCGGCGCCGGACGCCACGCGGACGGCCCTGGACGGCGCCCGGGGCGCGGACGTCGACGGCGTCCCGGTCCACTCCGTCCGGCTGCGCGGCCTGCTCGCCCACCAGGAGGTCCTGCTCGGCGGCGAGGGCGAGACCCTCACCATCCGGCACGACTCCCTCCACCACAGCAGCTTCATGCCGGGCATCCTGCTCGGCGCGCGCCGCGTGGTGAGCACTCCGGGCCTGATCTTCGGCCTGGAACACTTCCTGGACCTGAGCTGAGCCGTCCACCGTCATGCGCGCGAAGATCTCCTACGCCGTCACGGCCGCCGTCCTGCTGTTCTACTTCGTCCTGGTCGGCAGCCGCGGCGTCATGCTCATCCAGTCCGGCACGCCGCTGACCGTCACCTTCGGGGTGGCGGTGCTGATCCTGCCGGTCATCGGGGTGTGGTTCCTGTGGAAGAACACCCAGTTCGTCCGCAGGGCCAACGCGCTGGCCGCCGAACTCGACGCCGAGGGCGGCCTGCCGGTGGACGAGCTGAAGCGGACCCCCGGCGGCCGTATCGACCGTGACTCGGCCGACGAGGTCTTCGCCAAGCGCAAGGCCGAGACGGAGGCGGCCCCCGACGACTGGCGCAGCTGGTTCCGCCTCGCCGTCGCCTACCACGACGCCCGGGACACCCCCCGGGCCCGCAAGGCGATGCAACGAGCGATAGCCCTCCACGACGGCAAGCCAACCGAAGCCTGACCCACGCCGGTGACGACCCGGTGACGACGCAGGGCCACGCCTGCCACGGCGCGCGGCCCGCGCCGTCTCCGACCGTGCCGTGCCTACGAAGAGGGGCCGCCCGCCTTCACGCGGGTTCGGCCCCTTTCGTCTGCTCGTCTGCTCCCCGCGCCGGTGGGGCTCAGCCCCGCCTGTTCTCCGCGGCCCACGCCTCGACCGTGTCCGCCGCTCGGTCGAACGCGTCCGGGCGCCCCAGGAAGTCGGCGTTGTGCGTCGTCAGCAGCGGCGGCACCGCGTCGGCGGCCCGGTCCCGTCGTACGAGCAACAGCGCCTGCCCCTGCACCGTCCGCGGCAGCCCCAGCCACCGCACCGGCTGCTGCACCGTCCGCACCGCCACGACCCGGTCCCAGCGCGTCGTACGCGTCGAAAAGAACCCCACGTGCCGCACCCCGCGCGCGCTCACCCACACGCCCATGCGCAGCAGCCGCAGCGCACCGGCGATGACGGCCAGCGTGATGCCGAAGACCACACCGGCCTCGGACAGCGAGGCGGTGAACGCGATGACGACCGCGGCGAACAGCACGAACGAGGCGAGCAGCAGCAGAAGCGCCGCCACCCCCACGCGCCACGGACCCGGACGGTAGGGCCGCCGCCAGCGGTCCCGGTCGTCGAACGGCAGCGCGACGTCGTCGGCCGTGTCGAAGGCTCGGTCGGCCGTCAGGAAGGGCAGGGGCACGGCTGGTCCTCACTCAATCCATGCGTGGGCTGTGCCCGGTGAGGCTATCCGCCCGTGTCCCCGCTCACCACCCTGAGGGGTCCGGATGGAGTCAGCGCCCCTGCGACGCCTGCGACTGCTGGGTCGGTGTGCTGAGGTTCGCCGAGAGCGCCGGCATGCCGAGGACCAGCGAGCCGACGATCCCGGCGACGATGGTGAGCCCCAGCAGCCAACGCCCGGCTATCTGGCCGAGGGACGCGCGCTCCCGGGGCGGGGGAGTGACGTTGCTGCGGAACCTGTCTGCCTCGGCGAGGAAGGCGAAGGGGACGGGCTCACGCCGACGGTACATGGGTGGTGCATCTCCTTTCGGATCCAACGAATGCGAACGAACCACTGCTGTCCCTACAGACGAGCGAGCGCCCCAAAAGGTGCCCACCCTCGCCAAATCGGTCACGGCAAGCCACTTCCGGACCACCGGTCGCCTCGCCGTAAAGTGGGCGCGACCTCGAAAGTGATGGGAAGGACCCTCCGTGACCTCCGCCGGCGACCACAATCTCTCCTTGCGCAGTGACGTCACCGTCGAGTTGGTGAAGTCCAGCGCCTCGGACTCCGACGTCCTGTTCGCCGCCCGCGTCTCCACCCTCGGCGAGCAGTCCCTCGAGGAGGTGCAGAAGGACCCGGAGCGCTCGAAGGGCCTGATCAACTACCTGATGAGGGACCGGCACGGCAGTCCCTTCGAGCACAACTCGATGACCTTCTTCATCAGCGCCCCGATCTTCGTCTTCCGCGAGTTCATGCGGCACCGCGTCGGCTGGTCGTACAACGAGGAGTCGGGCCGTTACCGCGAGCTCGAACCCGTCTTCTACGTTCCCGACGAGTCCCGGAAGCTGGTCCAGGAGGGGCGGCCCGGCAAGTACGTCTTCGTCGAGGGAACCCCCTCGCAGCACGCGACGGTCACCCGCGTACTGGACGAGTCGTACCAGCAGGCGTACGCCGCCTACCAGAAGCTGCTCGCCGAGGGCGTCGCCCGCGAGGTCGCCCGTGCCGTTCTCCCCGTGGGCCTGTTCTCCTCCATGTACGCCACCTGCAACGCCCGCTCCCTGATGCACTTCCTCGGCCTGCGCACCCAGCACGAGCTGGCGAAGGTGCCGTCGTTCCCGCAGCGGGAGATCGAGATGGTCGGCGAGAAGATGGAGGCGGAGTGGGCGCGGCTCATGCCGCTCACCTACGAGGCCTTCAACGCGAACGGACGTGTGGCCCCGTAAGGCACCCGTGTTCTCCGCCGCAGCACAGATGTGCGCATCAGCCTCGCGAAGTGTCCGTATTGCGGCATTTGGAGAAGTTCATCTAGCCTGATCAAACGGACCCGGTACTGCTTGAACCCCCGAGCAGGCAGTACCGGGCTCCACCTTTGTCCTGACTTTTCACAACCCCCCGAGGGCAGACCACGTCGTGCGCAACGAGTAGCGTGTTACCCATGGCTCCGACCTCCACTCCGCAGACCCCCTTCGGGCGGGTCCTCACCGCCATGGTCACGCCTTTCACGGCGGACGGCGCACTCGACCTCGACGGCGCCCAGCGGCTCGCCGCCCACCTGGTGGACGCAGGCAACGACGGCCTGATCATCAACGGCACCACCGGCGAGTCCCCCACCACCAGCGACGCGGAGAAATCGGATCTCGTACGGGCGGTCCTGGAGGCCGTCGGCGACCGGGCCCACGTGGTCGCGGGCGTCGGAACCAACGACACGCACCACAGCATCGAGCTGGCGAAGGCCGCCGAGAAGACCGGCGCCCACGGCCTGCTCATCGTCACCCCGTACTACAACAAGCCCCCACAGGAGGGCCTGTACCGGCACTTCACGGCCGTCGCCGACGCCGCCGAGCTGCCGGTCATGCTCTACGACATCCCCGGGCGCAGCGGCGTCCCGATCAACACCGAGACGCTCGTCCGTCTCGCCGAGCACCCCCGCATCGTCGCCAACAAGGACGCCAAGGGCGACCTCGGCCGCGCCAGCTGGGCCATCGCCCGCTCCGGCCTGGCCTGGTACTCCGGTGACGACATGCTGAACCTGCCGCTGCTGTCCGTGGGCGCCGTCGGCTTCGTCTCGGTCGTCGGCCACGTCGTCACGCCCGACCTGCGCGCCCTCGTCGACGCCTTCGTCTCCGGCGACGTACAGAAGGCGACCGAGATCCACCAGAAGCTGCTCCCCGTCTACACGGGCATGTTCCGCACCCAGGGCGTCATGACCACGAAGGCCGCGCTCACCCTCCAGGGCCTGCCCGCGGGCCCGCTGCGCGCCCCCATGGTCGAGTGCACGCCGGAAGAGATCGAGCAGCTCAAGATCGATCTTGCCGCCGGCGGGGTACAGCTCTGACAACAGACTTGGCACCACCAGGCTTCACAACTGAATAGGCAGGCCACCGGTGCCTGCGCCCACAACGACAACTGCTACACGCACGAACGTCACGCGCGCCACGTGCCCTACCGGTACGTGGCGCGCGTGGTGAGGAGAGTCTTTTGAGTCATCCGCATCCCGAACTCGGCCCGCCCCCGCCGCTCCCCGAAGGAGGTCTCCGGGTCACCCCACTCGGCGGCCTCGGCGAGATCGGCCGGAACATGACGGTCTTCGAATACGGCGGCCGTCTGCTGATCGTCGACTGCGGAGTGCTCTTCCCCGAGGAGGAGCAGCCCGGAATCGACCTGATCCTGCCGGACTTCTCGTCCATCCGTGACCGTCTCGACGACATCGAGGGCATCGTCCTCACCCACGGCCACGAGGACCACATCGGCGGCGTCCCCTACCTCCTGCGCGAAAAGCCGGACATCCCGCTGATCGGCTCCAAGCTGACCCTCGCCCTCATCGAGGCCAAGCTCCAGGAGCACCGCATCCGCCCGTACACCCTCGAGGTGGCGGAGGGGAACCGCGAGCGCGTGGGCCCCTTCGACTGCGAGTTCGTCGCGGTCAACCACTCCATCCCGGACGCCCTCGCGGTCGCCATCCGCACCCCGGCCGGCATGGCCGTCCACACGGGCGACTTCAAGATGGACCAGCTTCCGCTGGACAACCGCCTCACCGACCTCCACGCGTTCGCCCGCCTGAGCGAGGAGGGCATCGACCTCCTCCTCGCGGACTCGACGAACGCCGAGGTTCCCGGCTTCGTCCCGCCCGAGCGCGACATCTCCAACGTCCTGCGGCAGGTCTTCGCGAGCGCCCGCAAGCGGATCATCGTGGCGAGCTTCGCCAGCCACGTCCACCGCATCCAGCAGATCCTGGACGCGGCCCACGAGTACGGCCGCCGGGTCGCCTTCGTCGGCCGCTCCATGGTCCGCAACATGGGCATCGCACGGGACCTCGGCTACCTCAAGGTCCCGCCGGGCCTGGTCGTGGACGTCAAGACGCTCGACGACCTGCCCGACGACGAGGTGGTCCTGGTCTGCACGGGCTCCCAGGGCGAACCGATGGCCGCCCTGTCCCGCATGGCCAACCGCGACCACCAGATCCGGATCGTCGACGGCGACACCGTGATCCTGGCGTCCTCGCTCATCCCCGGCAACGAGAACGCGGTCTACCGCGTCATCAACGGCCTCACCCGCTGGGGAGCCAACGTCGTCCACAAGGGCAACGCCAAGGTGCACGTCTCGGGCCACGCGTCCGCCGGCGAGCTCCTGTACTTCTACAACATCTGCCGGCCGAAGAACCTGATGCCGGTCCACGGCGAATGGCGCCACCTGCGGGCCAACGCCGAACTGGGCGCTCTCACCGGCGTACCGCACGACCGCATCGTCATCGCCGAGGACGGCGTCGTCGTCGACCTCGTCGAGGGCAAGGCGAAGATCTCCGGCAAGGTCCAGGCGGGTTACGTCTACGTCGACGGTCTCTCGGTCGGCGACGTCGGAGAGCCGGCGCTGAAGGACCGGAAGATCCTCGGCGACGAGGGCATCATCTCGGTCTTCGTGGTCGTCGACTCGTCCACCGGCAAGATCACGGGTGGCCCGCACATCCAGGCCCGCGGCTCCGGCATCGAGGACTCCGCGTTCGGCGACGTGATCCCGAAGATCGCGGAGGCGCTGGAACGCTCGGCCCAGGACGGCGTGGTCGAGCCCCACCAGCTGCAGCAACTGGTCCGGCGGACGCTGGGCAAGTGGGTCTCCGACACGTATCGGCGCAGGCCGATGATCCTGCCGGTGGTGGTGGAGGTCTGACGGTCCGTCGGACGCTCGTCTGCGTGAACTGGGAGCGGGGCGCCTCGATTTGCATCGAGGCGTGGAGAAGCAGCTGGCTGCCACACGCCGGGGACGGTTGACGCT
>NZ_JBTWMV010000091.1:0-15175 GCF_054850255.1 Streptomyces sp. 7R007
ACGTGCCGTTGGATCCGGAGTATCCGGTGGAGCGGCTGGCGTTCATGGTGGCCGACAGCGGGTGTGAGGTCCTGGTGGGCCGGAGTGCTGCCGTCGCCGGCCTGAGCGCCGCTGATGTGGTGCTGCTGGATGACGCCCGGACCGGCGCTGAACTGTCTGGCGTGCCCTGCACCGCTCCCGGTGTCCGGGTCGTGCCGGGTCAGTTGGCGTACGTGATCTATACGTCGGGTTCGACGGGCGTGCCCAAGGGCGTGCTGGTGGCACATCGGGGTGTGGTGAATCTGGCGTCGGTGTTCGGACCGGTGCTGGGCGTCGCGCCGGGTGTGCCGGTGCTGCAGTTCGCGTCGTTCGCGTTCGATGCCTCGGTGTTCGACATCGCTGTGACGTTGGCCGGTGGCGGCACGCTGGTGGTGGCTTCCGGGCGGGAGCGGGCAGAGACCTCTGCGCTGGCGGGTGTGGTGCGCCGGGGTGGGGTGCGCTCGGCGAGTGTCGTGCCGTCGCTGTTGGGTGTGCTGGATCCGGCCGGATTGCCGTGGTTGTCGACGGTGGTGTCGGGCGCTGAGGCGTTGAGCGCGGGGACGGCGCGGGTGTGGGCCGAGGGCCGTCGGCTGGTGAACACGTACGGTCCGACCGAGGCCACGGTGATGGTGACCTGCGGGTCGGTGGACTCAGGTGTGGCGGCGGCACCGTCGATCGGCATGCCGGCGGGCAACAGCCGGGTGTATGTGCTGGATGACTTCCTTCAGCCGGTCCCGCCCGGGGTGACGGGTGAGCTGTATGTGGCCGGTCCGCAGGTGGCGCGCGGTTATCTGGGCCGTCGAGGGGCGACCGCCGAGCGTTTTGTGGCTGATCCGTTCGCGGCCGATGGCGCTCGGTTGTATCGCACCGGGGATCGGGTGCGTTGGCGTGCGGACGGGCGGTTGGTGTTCGTCGGGCGCGCTGATGATCAGGTGAAGATCCGCGGGTTCCGGATCGAGCCGGGCGAGGTCGAGGCCGTGGTCGCGGCGCATCCGCGGGTGGCGCAGGCAGCGGTGGTCGTCCGGGAGGATGTCCCGGGGGACAGGCGGCTGACCGCGTATGTGGTACCCGGAGACGGGTCCGATGGCAGTGGCCTGCCCGCGCTGGTGCGTTCGTCCGCTGCCGAGCGCCTGCCCGAGTACATGGTTCCCTCCGCCGTCGTGGTCCTCGACGCATTGCCGCTGACCGTCAACGGAAAGCTCGACCACCGGGCCCTGCCCGCCCCCGACCACGGGGCGGACTCCACCGGCCGCACCCCCGCCACCGCCCTTGAGGCGGCCCTGTGTTCGCTGTACGCCGACGTCCTCGGCGTGGACGCGATCGGGCCCGACGATGACTTCTTCACCGTCGGCGGACACTCGCTGCTGGCCACCCGGCTGGTCAGCCGGATCCGCGCGGCCCTGGACATGGAGGTGCCGGTCCGTGCCGTGTTCGAAGCGCCGAGTCCGGCCCTGCTGGCCACCCGCCTCGGCCGGGGCGCGGCCGGCCGGTCCCGGCCGACGCCGCGTCCGCGACCGGACCGGGTGCCTCTGTCGTTCTCGCAGCGGCGACTGTGGTTCCTCGACCGGCTGGAGGGCCCGAGCACGACCTACGTCAACCCGATCGCGCTGCGCCTGACCGGCCCGCTGGACCAGCAGGCGCTGGCGGAGGCGTTCCGGGACGTTGTGACACGGCACGAAGTGTTGCGCACCGTCTTCCGGTCCGGCGACGGCGAGCCGTATCAGCACATTCTTGCCCCCGCCACCCTCACCTGGGAGCTTCCCGCCGTCCAGGCCACCGCGTCGGAACTGACGGAGCAACTCGCCGAGGCCGCGGGAGAGCCCTTCGACCTGGCCTCCGACGTCCCGCTGCGCGTCCGGCTCTTCGCGCTGGCCCCCGACGACCATGTTCTCCTGGTGGCCCTCCACCACATCGCCGGCGACGGCTGGTCGATGAAGCCGCTCATGCACGACCTCTCCCTCGCCTACGCGGCGCGGTGCCGGGGCGAGGCCCCGGACTGGGAACCACTGCCGGTGCAGTACGCCGACTACACACTCTGGCAGCGGGAGCGGCTGGGCTCCGAGGACGACCCGGACAGCATGCTGGCCCGTCAGGTGGACCACTGGCGTTCAGCGCTGGAGGGATCGCCCGAGGAGCTGGCGCTCCCGGTCGACCACGCCCGGCCGCCGGTGGCCAGCCACCGGGGGCACACCGCCTGGCTGGACGTGTCCGGTGAGACGCACCGACGCCTGCTGGCGGCGGCGCGCGGCCGAGGGGCCACGCTCTTCATGGCGGCTCAGGCCGCGCTCGCGGTGCTGCTGTCCCGGCTGGGCGCGGGCACCGACATTCCGGTCGGATCGCCGGTGGCGGGCCGGCTCGACGAAGCGCTGGACGACCTGGTCGGCTTCTTCGTCAACACCGTGGTGCTGCGGACCGACGTCTCGGGCGACCCGGCCTTCGGGGAACTCGTCGACCGGGTCCGCGAGAACAGCCTCTCCGCCCTGGCGCACCAGGACGTGCCCATCGAGCACCTGGTCGGCGTGCTGGCTCCGACCCGGTCGATGGCCCGCCACCCGCTGTTCCAAGTCAACCTCGCCCTGCAGAACACCGCCGGGGCGGTGCTCGACCTGCCCGGCGTCTCGGTCGAGGTGCTGCCCAACCCCTCGATGGCCGCGCGCTTCGACGTCGGTGTGGCCCTGGAGGAGGCCTACGACGCCGACGGCACCCCCGCCGGACTGCGCGGTGCGGTGACCCTGGCCGCGGACATGTTCGACCCGGCGTCCGCGGAGCAGTTCGCGCGCCGCCTGGTGAGGGTGCTCGACGCGGTGGCGGCCGACCCCACCGTGCGCGTGAGCGACGTAGCGGTACTCGACGAGGCCGAGCGGGGCCGGCTGCTGCACGAAGGGAACGACACCGCCGTACAGCTGTCGGGGGCGTCGGTGCCCGAGTTGTTCACCGCACAGGTCGCGCGTGACCCGGAGGCGGTCGCGGTGGTCGCCGGCGGTGCGCGCCTCACCTACCGCGACCTCGACGCCCGGGCCAACCGGCTGGCCCACTTTCTGATGGCCCAGGGCGTCGGCCGGGAGTCGGTGGTCGGTCTGTGTCTGCCGCGTGGGACCGAGGTACCGGTCGCGATCCTCGCGGTCTGGAAGGCCGGTGGCGCCTATCTGCCCATCGACCCGGGGCTCCCCGTCGAGCGGCTGGCGTATCTGCTCGACGACAGCGCCGTCGCGGTGGTGATCGGGACTGAGGACGTGCTGGACGATCTGCCTGCCGGACGGGCGCGCTCGGTGGCGCTCGACGACCCGCAGACCCGGATCCTGCTCGACGCGATGCCTTCCACCGATCCCGAGGTGGCGGTGCTGCCCGGACAACAGGCGTACGTCATCTACACATCGGGCTCGACCGGCCGCTCGAAGGGTGTGCAGGTCACCCACGACAGCCTGGCGAACTACGTGGCCACGGTGCCCGGCAGGGTCGGGATCGGGGCGCCGGGGGAGAAGTATGCCCTGGTGCAGGCGGCCGTCACCGACTTCGGCAACACCGTGCTGTTCACGGCCCTGTCCCGCGGTGGCGAACTGCACGTCCTCGACGAGGATCTGGCGACCGATCCGCAGGGCCTGGCCGCCTACCTCGCCCGACATCGTGTCGACGTCATGAAGGTGACGCCGTCGCACCTGGCGGCCCTGGCCGCCGAGGGCGGTCCGGAGCCGTTCCTGCCCCGGCGTGCACTCCTGCTCGGCGGCGAGGCCGCGTCCCCGGACCTCGTGGCGCAGCTCCTCGCCGTGGCCGGCGGACGGATCGTGGCGAACCACTACGGCCCGACCGAGACCACCATCGGCGTGGCCGCGACCCGGCTCACGCCGGACCGGCTGGCCGACGGGCTGGCGCCGATCGGCTCCGCGATCGGCAACGTCAGGCTGTACGTCCTCGACGAGCGTCTGGAACCCGTACCGGCCGGGGTGTCCGGGGAGTTGTACGTCGCTGGAGCCGCGCTGGCCCGCGGCTACCTGGGCCGCCGGGGCCTGACCGCGCAGCGCTTCGTCGCCGATCCGTTCGCGGCGGACGGGTCGAGGCTGTACCGGACGGGCGACGTGGTCAGGCGCACTGCGGAGGGAAACCTGGTGTTCGCCGGACGCGCCGACGACCAGGTGAAGATCCGGGGGTACCGGGTCGAGCCGGGTGAGGTCCAGGCCGTGGTCGCCGGGCACCCGCTGGTGCGCCAGGCGGTGGCGATCGCACGCGAGGACACAGGCGGCGAACGACGGCTGGTCGCCTACGTCGTCAGAGCCGACGGCCGGGGTACAGAGACCGACGAGGAAGTGGCGGCGTCGGTCCGGGCGTACGTCGCCGAGCGCCTGCCGGACTACATGGTGCCCGCCGTGGTCGTTGTGGAGAGCGTGCCGTTGACGGCGAACGGCAAGGTGGACCGCGCGGCGCTGCCGGCTCCCGAGCATGCCGCCGCAACGGTCGGCCGTGCGCCGGCCACGCTGCTGGAAGGCGTGCTGTGCTCGGCGTTCGCGGCCGTGCTGGGTCTCGAACAGGTCGGTGTGGACGACGACTTCTTCGAACTCGGCGGGCACTCGCTGCTGGCCGTGCGGCTGCTGAGCCGAATCCGTGCGGTGCTGGGCGTGGAGCTCGGCATCCGTGAGGTCTTCGACGCCCCGACGCCGGCCGCGTTGGCGGGACGTCTGGAGTCGGCGGGCGTCGCCCGGGTCGGGCTGACGGGCCGTCAGCGCCCGGAGCGGGTGCCGCTGTCGTTCGCGCAGCAGCGGCTGTGGTTCCTGACCCAGCTGGAGGGCCCGGCGACGCCGTATGTGAACTCGATGGTCCTGAGGCTGTCGGGCCGCCTCGACCCGGCCGCGTTCGAGGCGGCCGTCCGGGACGTCATGGACCGGCACGAGGTGCTGCGCACCGTCTTCCCGGCGGTGGACGGTGTTCCGTACCAACGCGTGCTCACGGTCGAGGAGGCCGGCTTCGATCTGCCGGTGGTCCCGGTGGCCGAGGAGGAGCTGACCGCGATCTTGACCGAGGCGGCCGGCGAGTCCTTCGACCTGTCCGCAGAGGTCCCGATTCGCGGCCGCCTGTACCGCCTGGCCGCCGACGAGCACGTGCTGGTCCTGGTGGTGCACCACATCGCCACGGACGGCTGGTCGATGACCCCGCTGGCGCGGGACCTGTCGACGGCCTACGCGGCGCGCTGCCGGGCCGAGGCCCCGGGCTGGGAGCCGCTGCCGGTGCAGTACGCGGACTACGCCCTGTGGCAGCGGGAACTGCTGGGCTCCGAGAGCGACCAGGACAGTGTGCTGTCCGGTCAACTCGCGTACTGGCGACGGACGTTGGCAGACTCCCCCGAGGAACTGCCGCTCCCGGCCGACCGCCCTCGGCCGGCTGTCGCGAGCCACCTCGGGCACACGGCCGGCTGGCACCTCTCGCCCGAGGCGCACCAACGGCTCACCGACCTCGCGCGCGCCCGCGGTGCGACCGTGTTCATGGCTTTGCAGGCCGGTCTGACGATGCTGCTCGCGCGGCTCGGCGCGGGCACCGACATCCCGGTCGGGTCCGTGGTGGCCGGCCGGACCGACGAGGCGCTGGACGATCTGGTCGGCTTCTTCGTCAACACCCTGGTGCTGCGCACCGACGTCTCGGGCGACCCCACGTTCGCCGACCTGCTCGACCGGGCCCGCCGGACGAGCCTGGCCGCGCTCGCGAACCAGGACGTGCCGTTCGAGCACCTGGTGGAGGACCTGTCGCCGACCCGCTCCCTGGCACGCCAGCCGCTGTTCCAGGTCATGCTCGCCATGCACAACACCGACCAGGCGATGCTCGATCTTCCCGGTGTACGCGTCGAGGTGGCCCGCGCCGGCACCACCGCGGCGAAGTTCGACGTCTACGTCCACGCCGGCGAGTCCACCGACGAGGACGGCGCCGTCGCCGGACTGCGGGGCGAAGTCACGCTGTCCGCCGACCTGTTCGACGCGGACTCGGCGCAGAGGTTCGCCGACCGCCTGGTACGGGTCCTGGAAGCCGTTTCCCAGGATCCCGCGACACGGCTGAGTGCTGCGCCGGTTCTCGGCTCCGGAGAACTGGAGCAGGTGCTGCGGCAGTGGAACCGCGCCGAGGCGGAGACACCGGGGCTGGTGATTCCCGAGTTCGAACAGCGGGCCGCGAGCATCCCGGACACCGTGGCCCTGGTCTGCGGTGAGACGGCCCTCACCTACGCCGAACTGAACGCCCGTGCCAACCGCGTGGCACGGGTACTGGCCGCGACCGGCGTGGGCCCGGAGACGCTGGTCGGACTCTGCCTGCCGCGCGGACCCGAGCTGATCACCGGCGTGCTGGCCGTCCTCAAGGCCGGAGCGGCCTATACGGCGGTCGACCCGGAGTTCCCCGCCGATCGCATCGCATTCGTGCTGGACGACGCCCGCGCGTCCTGCGCGCTGACGACGGCCGCACTCGCCGACCTGGCACGGACCGGCGCCGACCGGCCGGTCCACGTTCTGGACGAGCCCGGATTCGCCGCACGGGTGGCCGCCGCCCGGCCCGACGACCTGGACGACACCGACCGCACCACACCGCTGCTGCCCGCCCACCCGGCGTACGTCATCTACACGTCGGGCTCCACCGGCCGCCCGAAGGGCGTGCAGGTCACGCACGCGAGCCTGGCGGACTACGTGGCGGTGGTCCCGCCCCGCATCGGCTGGGGCGCACCGGGCAGCCGCACGCTGCTGATGCAGGCGATGGTCACGGACTTCGCCAACACCATCGTCTACACCGCCCTGGCGACCGGCGGCGAGGTCCACCTCCTCGCCCAGGACCAGGTCACCGACGCGGCAGCCGTCGCCGACTATCTCGCCCGGCACGGCATCGACTGCTTCAAGGTGACGCCTTCGCACCTGCGCGCGCTGGCCTCGGCGGTGGGCATGGAACGCCTGCTCCGTCCGACCCGGGCCGTCCTGCTCGGTGGTGAAGTGGTCTCTCCGGACCTCGCCGCCGAGGCGCTCGCGGTGCCGGGCGACCGGATCGTGGCCAACCACTACGGCCCCACCGAGACGACCATCGCGGTGGTGACCGCGCGCCTGGGCGACGTACCGCTGGTCGGCGGAGTGGTGCCGCTCGGCACCCCCGTACCCAATTCCCGGACGTACGTGCTCGACGACTTCCTGCGGCCCGTGCCGCCCGGTGTCGTCGGCGAGCTCTACGTCGCCGGCGCGGGCCTGGCCCGCGGTTACACAGGACGTCCCGGTCTGACCGCCCAGCGGTTCCTCCCCGACCCCTTCGCGGCGGACGGTTCACGGCTGTACCGGACCGGTGACCGCGTCAAGTGGTCGGCGGACGGCCTACTCGTGTTCGCCGGGCGGACCGACGACCAGGTCAAGGTCCGCGGGTTCCGGGTCGAGCCGGGCGAGATCGAGGCCGTCCTCACGGCGCACCCGGCCGTGTCCCTGGCAGCGGTGATCGCCCAACGCGGCGAGGACGGCGACCACCGGCTCGTCGCCTACGCCGTGCCCGTCGAGCCGGAGCTGTCCGCACCGGCGGCGTTCGCCGCGGACCTCCGCTCCTACGTGGCGGAGCGGCTGCCGGACCATCTGGTCCCCGCGGCGGTGGTCGCCCTCGACTCCCTGCCCACGACACCGAACGGAAAACTCGACCGGAAAGCCCTGCCGCAGCCCGAGTTCACGGCCGGTACCTCCGGGGCCCGGGGCCCGTCCTCGGTCGTCGAGGAGATCCTGTGCGCGGCCTTCGCCGAGGTACTGCGCCTGGAGCGGGTCGGGGTCGACGACAACTTCTTCGAGTGCGGCGGGCACTCACTGCTGGCGATGGCGCTGGTGGAGAAGGTCCGCAGCAAGGGGATCGCCGTGAGTGTGAAGGCACTGTTCACGTCTCCGACGCCGGCGGGGATCGCGGCCGAGGCCGGGGCCCCGCAGGTGGAGGTGCCGCCGAACCTGATCCCGACGGGTGCACAGCGGATCACTCCGGACATGGTGACGCTGGTCGACCTGTCGCAGGCGGAGCTGGACCGGATCGCGGGGCGTGTCGAGGGCGGCGCGGCGAACATCGCGGACATCTACCCGCTCGCCCCGCTCCAGGAAGGCATGTTCTTCCACCACCTGCTGACCGCCGCCGAGGGTGTCGACGACGTCTACCTGTCGCCGACCGTGGTGGGCTGCGACTCCCGTGAGCACCTGGACGGCCTGCTGGCGGCCCTGCAGCAGGTGGTGAACCGGCATGACATCTACCGCACCGTCCTCCTCTGGGAGGGGCTGCCCGAGCCGCTCCAGATCGTGCTGCGCCAGGCTCAGCTCCCGGTGACGGAGACGGTCCTCGACGCCGACGCCGACCTGGATGCGCTGGACCGGATCCTCGCCCACGCCGCCGGCCGTATGGATCTGCGCCGTGCTCCGCTGATGCGCGCCGTGGTGGCGGCCGTCCCCGACGGCTCCGGCCGCTGGCTGGCACTGCTCCAGATGCACCATCTGCTGCAGGACCACACCGGCTGGGAAGTCGTACTCGACGAACTCGACGCCCTGGTGCGCGGTGACGGCCGCCTGCTGCCCGAACCGCCGTCGTTCCGCGACTTCGTGGCGCACGCCAGGACGGCCGTACCGCGCGAGGAGCACGAGCGCTACTTCGCGGACCTGCTGGGCGACGTCACCGAGACCACCGCCCCGTACGGGCTCCTCGACGTGCGCGGCGACGGCTCGGAGTCGTCCGAACACCGCATGCCCGTCGGCACGGAGCTGTCGGCCCGCGTCCGGGCGCGGGCACGGGACCTCGGCGTGTCACCCGCGACGTTGTTCCACGTCGCCTGGGCTCGTGTGCTGGCCTCGGTCTCCGGCCGTGACGACGTCGTGTTCGGCACGGTGCTGTTCGGCCGCATGAACGCCGGCGCCGCAGCCGCCCGTGTCGCCGGGCCGTTCATGAACACCCTGCCGCTGCGGGTGAGGATCAGCGCGCTCAGTGCCGCCGAGGCGGTGTCCGCGATCCAGGGCCAGCTGGCCGACCTGCACGTCCACGAACACGCCCCGCTCGCGCTCGCTCAGCGGGCCAGCGGCGTCGAGGCCCCCGCGCCGCTGTTCACCTCGATCTTCAACTTCCGCCACGACCGTGGCCCGGGGGCCACCCGGCAGCCCTTGGACGGTGTGGGCCTGGTCTACAGCCGCCGCCACACCAACTACCCGCTCGACGTGGCCGTCAACGACACAGGTGCCGGATTCCTCATCGCTGTCGGCGCACAGGACCCGGCCGATCCGCAGCAGGTCTGCACCCTGATGCACACGGCCGTCGAGAACCTGGTGACGGCGCTGGAACAGGCCCCCGACACGCCACTGCACCGGATCGGCATCCTGGACGGCGGACAGCGCCGCCGGGCGGTAGCCGTACGGCGTGAGCCGACCGGCGTCCACGACGTGATCTCGCGGCGGGCCGAGCGTCAACCGGACGTCCTCGCCCTGGTCTGCGAGGACAGCACGATCACGTACGGAGAGCTGGAGGCCCGGGCGAACCGGCTGGCGCACGGGCTGATCGCTCGCGGTGTCGGCGCGGAGTCGGTGGTGGGCCTGTGCCTGCCACGGGGCATCGACCTGGTGGTGGCGATCCTCGCGGTGTGGAAGGCGGGGGCGGCCTATCTCCCGGTGGATCCGGAGTTTCCGGTGGAGCGGCGTGCGTTCATGCTGTCCGACAGTGCCGTCGCGGTCCTGCTCGCCCAAGGCACGACCGCGGCGGGACTCCGCCCCCGCGACATGCTCCTGCTGGACGCGGCGGAGACCGTCGCCGAACTGGCCGGACTGCCCAGTGCCGACCCCGGCGTTCCGGTTCAGCCGGACCAACTGGCCTACGTCATCTACACGTCCGGTTCCACCGGCCGCCCGAAAGGCGTGCAGGTCCCGCACCGCGGCGCCCTGCACCTCTCCTCGGCGTTCGGCCCGATCCTCGGCGCCGGGGCCGGGGTCCCGGTGGTGCAGTTCGCCTCGTTCAGCTTCGACGCATCCGTGTTCGACGTGGCCGTGACGCTGGCGGGCGGCGGAACGCTCGTGATCGCGTCGGCCCGCCAGCGTCTGGAGCGCGGGGCGCTGGCGGTGCTGGCCCGCGAATGCGGAGCCCGTGCGGCCAGTTGGGTGCCGTCCGTGCTCGACACCCTCGATCCTGCCGACTTCCCTCACTTGTCGACACTGCTGCTCGGCGCCGAGGCGATGCCGAACCGGATCGCCGGGGCATGGAGCTCCGGACGGACCTTGGTGAACACCTACGGCCCGACCGAGACCACGGTCATGGTCACCGCGGGCCAGGTGAACGAGATCACCGGACGCGCGCCCGCGGTCGGTTTGCCGGTCGGTGATTGCCGAATCCACGTCCTCGATGCCTACCTGCAACCGGTACCCAGCGGTGTCCCCGGCGAGCTGTACATCGGGGGAGCACAGGTGGCCCGCGGATACCTGGGACGGCCGGGCCTGACCGCGGAGCGGTTCGTGGCCGACCCGTTCACCGGCGCCGGCTCGCGGTTGTACCGGACCGGCGACCTGGTACGGCAACTGCCCGACGGGCGGCTGGAGTTCGTCGGACGGGCCGACGACCAGGTGAAGATCCGGGGGCACCGGATCGAGCCGGGCGAGATCCAGCACGCCATCGCCGAGCACCCGCAGGTGGCACAAGCCGCGGTGACGGTGCGCGAGGACATCCCGGGGACCAGGCAGCTCGTCGCCTACGTGGTTCCCGCCCGAGCATCCGACAGCGGTGACCTGCCCGCCCTCGTCCGTTCCCACGCTGCCGACCGTCTGCCCGAGTACATGATGCCGTCGGCATATGTGGTCCTCGACGCGCTGCCGCTGACCGTGAACGGGAAACTGGACCGCAAGGCCCTGCCCGCTCCGGTGCACGCGGTCACCTCCGGCCGCGGCGCGGCCACCGTGGTGGAGGAGGTGCTGTGCACGGCCTTCGCCGAGGTGCTGGGTCTGGAACGAGTCGGCGTGGACGACGACTTCTTCGCTCTCGGCGGACATTCCCTGATCGCGATGTCACTGGTCGAGAAACTGCGCTCGCGCGGGGTGTCGGTGAACGTCAAGGCACTCTTCACGTCACCGACGCCGGCCGGCATCGCGGCCGTTGCGGGGGCGCCCCAGGTGGAGGTGCCGCCGAACCTGATCCCCGACGGTGCCGCACGGATCACCCCGGACATGGTGACGCTGGTCGACCTCACGCAGGCCGACCTCGACCGGATCGCGGAGTGTGTCCAGGGCGGCGCGGCGAACATCGCGGACATCTACCCGTTGGCCCCGCTGCAGGAAGGCATGTTCTTCCACCATCTGATGTCGGACCATGAAGGCGCTCAAGACGTCTATCTGGTGCCGACCTTCGCCGAGTTCGAGTCCTGCGCGCACATGGAACGCGTGCTGGCGGCCTTGCAGCAAGTGGTGGACCGGCACGACGTCTATCGCACCGCCATCGTGTGGGAAGGGCTTCCGGAGCCGGTGCAGGTGGTGTGGCGGTCGGCAGCGATCCCGGTGGTGCGGACCGTGGTCGACGGTGGCACGGACCCGGTGGAACAGATGCTCAGGGCCGCCGGCTCCCGCATGGGACTGGGTAGTGCTCCGCTGCTGCGGGCGACCGTGGCCGAGGCCCCAGACGGTTCCGGCCGTTGGTTGGCGCTCCTTCAGATGCACCACCTGCTGCAGGACCACACCGGGTGGGACATGGTCATGGCCGAACTGCCCGTCCTGGCGGAGGGCAAGGGTGATCAACTCCCGGACCCGCCCCTGTTCCGGGACTTCGTCGCGCACACCCGACTGGGCATTCCCAGGGAGGAGCACGAAAGGCACTTCACACGACTGCTCGGCGACGTCACCGAGACCACGGCGCCGTTCGGTCTCATGGACGCCCATGGCGCCGGCGCGCCGATCAGCCGCACGCACCTCGCCCTGGACGACGAGACCTCGGCCCGGGTGCGGGCACAGGCACGGGCACTGGGCGTACCGGCGGCGACGGTGTTCCACGTGGCCTGGTCCCGAGTACTCGCGGCCCTGTCAGGGCGCGACGACGTCGTGTTCGGCACCGTGCTGCTGGGTCGCATGACCGCCGGCAACAGCGCGGAGCGCGTGGCGGGTCCCTTCATGAACACCCTGCCGGTACGGGTCCGGATCGGCTCGACGGGCGTCGCCGACGCGGTGGCCTCGATGCAGGCACAACTCGCCGACCTGCTGGTGCACGAACACGCCCCGCTCGCCCTGGCCCAGCAGTCCAGTGGAGTCGACTCCCCGCTCCCGCTCTTCACGGCCCTGTTCAACTACCGGCACGGCAGAGGGCCGGTCGAGACACCGCAGTCCGGTATCGCACCCGAAGCAGTGCAACGCCTGCGGAACAGTCAGGCCACCAACTACCCGCTGGACGTGGCCGTCGACGACACCGGCACCGGATTTGTCATCTCCGTGGGAGTGATCCAGCCGAACAGCCCCGCACATGTCTGCCGTCTGATGGCCACAGCAGTGGCCAACCTCGTGGACGCACTGGAACAGGACTCCTCCGCCTCACTCCGGTCCCTGCCCGTTCTGGGTGGCGAGGAGTGGGAGTTCTTGGTTCGTGCTGGGACGGGTGTGCCGGTCGGGGTGCCGGATGGTTTGGTGCCAGGGTTGGTCGGGGGGTGGATGGATCGGTGTCCTGATGCGGTGGCGGTGGTTGACGGGGATGTGGTGGTGACGTTTGGCGAGTTGGGGGTGCGGGCGAATCGGTTGGCGCACTTTCTGACGGGCCAGGGCGTGGGCGTGGAGTCGGTGGTGGGGTTGTGCCTGCCGGCTGGGGTGGATCTGTTGGTGGCGGTTCTCGCGGTGTGGAAGGCGGGTGGGGCGTATCTGCCGTTGGACCCTGCGTATCCGGTGGAGCGGCTGGCGTTCATGTTGGCTGATGGTGGTGTCGGGGTGGTGCTGGGTTCCGAGGACGTGGTGGGTGATCTGCCGGCCGGGGATGCGCGGGTGGTGTGTGTGGATGATCCGCTGACGGAGGTGATGGTGTCTGGGATGCCGTCGGTGGATCCGGGAGTACAGCTGGTAGCGGAGCAGTTGGCGTATGTGATCTATACGTCGGGGTCGACGGGACGGCCCAAGGGCGTGGGAGTGTCACATGCCGGTCTGGTGAATTATGCGGTGTGGGCGGCTGGTGAGTACGGGATTGTGCCGGGTGGTGTGGGCGGGGTACTGCATTCGTCGTTGTCGTTCGACTTGACGGTGACGAGTGTGGCGGTGCCGTTGGCGTCGGGTGCGGCGGTGTGGGTCGCGGGCGCTGGTGGTGTGGACGGTCTGGCGGAGGCTGTTGCGGGGGGCGGCCGGTTCAGTGTGGTGAAGGTGGTGCCGGGGCATCTGCCGGCGGTGGCGGGGCTGGTGCCGGCGCATGTGCTGGATAGGTGTGCGGGTCGCTGGGTGGTGGGTGGTGAGGCGCTGACCGGGGCTGCCGTGCGGTCGTGGTGGGAGGCGGCGCCGGGGTCGGTGGTGGTGAACGAGTACGGTCCCACGGAGACGGTGGTGGGGTGTTGCACGTTCACGCTGAGTGAGGGGGACGAGGTCGGCGATGTGGTGCCGATCGGCAGGCCGATCGCCAACATGCGCACGCTCGTCCTCGACGACTCCCTGCAACCCGTGCCGGTCGGCGCAGTGGGCGAGGTCTACATCGGCGGCGTCCAGGTGGCGCGTGGCTACCTGGGCCGGCCGGGCCTGACCGCGGAGCGGTTCGTGGCGGATCCGTTCACCGGTGACGGCTCACGCCTGTATCGCACGGGTGACCGGGCGCGGTGGACCGCTGACGGGAACCTGGTCTTCGCCGGTCGTGTGGATGAGCAGGTGAAGATCCGCGGTTTCCGGATCGAGCCGGGTGAGGTGCAGGCGGTGGTGGCGGCCCATGGCGGCGTGGACCAGACGGCGGTCGTCGCGCGTGAGGACATTCCGGGTGACCCGCGGTTGGTGGCTTATGTCGTGGCGGCCGACGAGCCGGTGGAGGGGGACTTGCCGGCTCTGGTGCGGGCGTTCGTGGCGGGTCGGTTGCCGGAGTACATGGTGCCGTCGGCGGTGGTGGTGCTGGATGCACTGCCGTTGACGGTGAACGGGAAGCTGGACCGCAAGGCCCTGCCCGCGCCGGATCCGACCGCTGCACAGGGGCGGGAGCCGTCGACTCCGGTGGAGGAGATCGTTTGCTCGGCGTTTGCCGAGGTGCTGGGTCTGGAGCGGGTGGGTGTGGAGGACGATTTCTTCGCGCTGGGTGGGCATTCGCTGCTGGCGGTGCGGTTGCTGAGCCGGATCCGTGTGGCACTGGGTGCGGAGCTCGGTATGCGGGAGGTCTTCGAGGCGTCGACGCCGGCGGCGTTGGCCGGGCGTCTGGGGTCGGTGGATCTTGCCGGTGGTGTCCGGAGCGGGCTGACGGTGCGGGAGCGTCCGGAGCGGGTGCCGTTGTCGTTCGCGCAGCAGCGGTTGTGGTTCCTGGCCCAGTTGGAGGGTGCGAGTACGACGTATGTGAACCCGACGGCCGTCCGGCTGAGCGGTGAACTCGACAGCGCTGCTCTGGAGTTGGCGTTCGGTGATGTGCTGGAGCGCCATGAGGTGCTGCGTACCGTCTTCCCGGCCGAAAACGGTGTCCCGTATCAGCGGGTGCTCACGGTCGGCGAGGCCGGCTTCCAGCTGCCGGTGGTGGCGGTCACCGAGACGGAGTTGCCGGCGCGGCTGACGGAGGTGACCGGACAGACCTTCGACCTGTCGGCCGATGTGCCGATCCGCTGCCGCCTGTTCCGGCTGGCCCCCGAGGAGCATGTTCTGGTCCTGGTGGTGCACCACATCGCCATGGACGGCTGGTCGATGGCACCGCTGGCACGGGACTTCTCGTCGGCGTACGCGGCTCGGCGCCGTGGCGAGACTCCCGGCTGGGAGCCGTTGCCGGTGCAGTACGCGGACTACGCGTTGTGGCAGCGGGACCTGCTGGGCCAGGAGGACGAAACAGGCAGCGTCCTGTCCCGCCAACTGGCCTACTGGCGTGAGACCTTGGCGGACCTCCCGGAGGAACTGACCCTTCCCACGGACCACAGCCGACCGACAACGCCGGGATATCGCGGACACACCACGGCAGTGGAGGTGTCGGCCGGGACGTTCGAAGGCCTGCGCACGCTGGCCCGGGAGCGGGGCGTGACGATGTTCATGGTGGTGCAGGG
>NZ_JBTWMV010000092.1:0-15005 GCF_054850255.1 Streptomyces sp. 7R007
GGCGCGGGAGTGGCCGGAGGTGGATCGTCCCCGGCGGGCGGGGGTGTCGTCGTTCGGTATCTCCGGCACCAACGCCCACCTCATCCTCGAACAGGCACCGGAGCAGCGTGGAGTGGAGCTGTCGGCCGGACTGTGGCCGCTGTCGGCGAAGTCGCCGGAGGCGCTGCGCGCGCAGGCCCGCACGCTCGCCGAGCACGTGACGGCCCACCCCGAGCTGACGCCGGCGGCGGTCGGGGCGTCGCTCATCAGGAGCCGGTCGGCGTTCGCGTACCGGGCCGCGCTGGTCGGCGACGACCGCGACCGGCTGCTCGGCGGTCTGACGGCACTGGCGGACGGCGTACCCGACCCGGACGTGCTGACCGGCACCGCGGCCGACCGCACCACTCCGGTGCTGGTGTTTCCCGGTCAGGGCTCGCAGTGGGCCGGCATGGGCGCCGAACTGCTGCGTACCTCAACGCCGTTCGCCGCCCGTATCACCGAGTGCGAGCACGCCCTCGCCCCGCACGTGGACTGGTCGCTGACCGAGGTGCTGCGCGGGGACGGAACAGAGTACGCGCGCGTCGATGTCGTCCAACCCGCGCTGTGGGCGGTGATGGTCGCGCTGGCCGCCGTATGGGCCGAGCACGGCGTCACTCCCGCCGCCGTCATCGGGCACTCCCAGGGCGAGATCGCCGCCGCCTGCGTCGCCGGCGCCCTCTCGCTGGAGGACGCCGCCAAGATCGTCGCCGTCCGCAGCAAGGCCCTGCGCCGCCTGTCCGGTCACGGCGCCATGGCGTCGCTGCTGGCGTCCGAGGCGCAGGCGCTCCAACTCGTCGGAGAGGGCGCCGGCATGGCGGTCGCCGCCGTCAACAGCCCGGCTGCGACAGTGATTTCCGGACCGCCCGACCAGGTGGCCGCCGTCGTGGCCGCCGCCCGGGACCAGGGAGTCCGGGCCCGGATCATCGACGTCGACTACGCCTCCCACGGCCCCCAGGTCGACGAGGTCACCGCGGAACTCACCGCGGCGCTGGCGGACATCGCCCCCAAGCCCGCCGACGTCCCCTTCTACTCCACCGTGACCGGCCGACGCACCGACACCACCGCTCTCGACGCCGGTTACTGGGTGACGAACCTGCGCCGGCCCGTGCGTTTCGCCGCCGCCGTCGCCGCCCTGATCGCCGACCGGCACCGGGTGTTCATCGAGGCCAGCCCCACCCCCGTGCTGCTCGCCGCGGTCGAGGAGTGCGCCGAAGAGGCCGGCGTTCCGGCCGCCGCCCTGCCCACCCTCCGCCGCGACCAGGGCGGACCCGAGCAGCTGACCAGGGCTCTGGCGCGGGCGTTCACCGTCGGAGTCGAGGTCGACTGGAGCAGCCGTAGCCCGGCCGGACCGCCCCCGGAGGTCGCCGACCTGCCCACCTACACCTTCCAGCGCCGGCGCTACTGGCTGACCGGCCGCTCCGGGACCGCCGACCCGGCCGACCTCGGCCTGGGCCCGACCGGGCATCCGGTACTCGGGGCCAGCGTCGAGCCGGCCGACGGCGAGGGCGTCCTGCTCACCGGCCGGGTGACACCGCACCGGCCGTCGTGGCTCGCCGATCACCTGGTCGCCCAGACACTGCTGGTCCCCGGGGCGGCGCAGCTCGAATGGGTCCTGCGGGCCGCCGACGAGACCGGCTGCGGCGCCGTCGAGGAACTGGTGGTGCACACGCCGCTGGTGGTGCCCGAGCCGGGCGGCGCGAGAATCCAGGTCGTCGTGGGCGCGGCCGGGGACGACGGGCGGCGCCCGGTCCACGTGTACGCCCACACCGGAGGCGAGTGGTCCCGGCACGCCACCGGAGTGCTCGGCGGCGGCGAACCCGCCGGTCCCGACCGGCCGTCGTCGGACACCTGGCCGCCCGCCGGCGCCGAGCCGGTCGACCTGACCGGGTTCTACGAGCGGACGGCGGCCGCCGGCTACGGCTACGGGCCCGCCTTCCAGGGCCTGCGCAGGGTGTGGCGCCGGGGCGCGGACGTCTTCGCCGAGGCCGAACTGCCCGACGGCGCCGGCGACCACGACCGCTACGGCGTGCACCCGGCGCTGCTCGACGCCGCGCTCCACCCGCTGCTGGTCGGCCGGTTCGCCGACGCGGCGGTCTGGCTCCCGTTCACCTGGAACGACGTGGCGCTGCGGGCCTCGGGCGCCACCTCGGTCCGCGTCCGTCTCTCGCCGCGCGGCCCCGAACCCGACCAGCCCGTACGGCTCACCCTCACCGACCCGGCGGGCGGGCCGGTGCTCGACGCGGAGGTCACCCTGCGCCGGGCGGACGAGAAGGCGCTGCGGTCCGCCGCCGAGCAGACGCGAGCGGGCCGCTCCGACGGCACGAACGGCGGTGTGGTCCGGCGCCGGACCGCCGCTTCGGCCGGCCGGGAAGAGCGGCACGAGGACTGGGCCGGCAAGCTCGCGGGCGTGACCGCCGGGGAACGCCAGCGCCTCGTCCTGGACCTGGTGCGCGGCCACTCCGCCGCCGTGCTCGGCCACTCCGGCCCCGCCGGCGTGCCGCCCGACGCCACCTACACCGACCTGGGCCTCGGCTCCGTCATGGCCGTAGACCTGCGCGACCGGCTCGCCTCGGCCACCGGACTGACACTCCCCGTCGCCCTGATCTTCGGGCACCCCACCCCGCGGGGCGTGGCCGGCGAACTGCTCAGGCGGCTCGGCGCCGACGACACGGCCCCCTCGGGAAACCGGCGCTCGGCCGCCGACCGCGCGCTGCCCGACGAGGCGGAGAAGACGGAGGAGACCGAGGTGGTGGACCGGCTGCGGTCCGCGTCCGCCGAGCAGGTCCTGGACTTCATCGACAACGAACTCGGAGCCATCTGAAGGTGACCCACCATGGCGGATGAGGACACACTCGTCGACTACCTCAAGCGGGTCGCGGCCGACCTCCACCAGACCAGGCAGCGCCTGCGCCGGATGGAGGAGCGCGCCGCCGAGCCGATCGCCGTCGTGGGCATGGCCTGCCGCCTCCCCGGCGGAACCGACTCTCCCGAGGCGCTGTGGCGGCTGCTGGCCGACGGCGCCGAGGCACTCTCCCCGTTCCCGGCCGACCGCGGCTGGAACCTGGACGAGCTCTTCCACGCCGACCCCGACCACCACGGCACCAGCTACCAGCGGCGCGGCGGCTTCCTCCGCGACGCCGACCGCTTCGACGCCGCGTTCTTCGGGATCAGCCCGCGTGAGGCGCTGGCCATGGACCCGCAGCAACGCGTGATGCTGGAGACGTCCTGGGAACTCCTGGAGCGGGCCGGGATCGACCCGCACTCCCTGCGCGGCACCCGCACCGGCGTGTACGCGGGCATGTCGGGCGAGGACTACCTGTCCGGTCTGCCGGGGGTGCCCGAGGGCTTCGAGGGCCACGCCACGACGGGCCGCAGCACCAGCGTCATCTCCGGCCGCGTGGCCTACACGTTCGGGTTCGAGGGCCCGGCGGTGACCGTCGACACCGCCTGCTCGGCCTCCCTGGTCGCCATCCACCTCGCCTGCCAGGCGCTCCGCCAGGACGACTGCACGCTGGCGCTCGCGGGCGGCGTACTGGTGATGTCCACCCCCGCCCTGTTCACCGAGTTCTCCCGGCAGCGCGGCCTGGCGCCCGACGGCCGGTGCAAGCCGTTCGCCGCGGCCGCCGACGGCACGGTGTTCGCCGAGGGCGCCGGTCTGCTGCTGCTCGAACGGCTGTCACAGGCGCGTCGCAACGGCCGCCGGGTGCTCGCGGTGATCCGCGGTTCCGCGGTCAACCAGGACGGCGCGAGCAACGGGCTGACCGCCCCGAACGACCTCGCCCAGGAAGAGGTCATCCGCCGCGCGCTGGCCAACGCGGGGCTGACGGCGGCCGACGTGGACGTCGTGGAGGCGCACGGCACCGGCACCCGCCTCGGCGACCCGATCGAGGTCCAGGCGCTGCTCGCCACCTACGGACGCGACCGGCCGCCGGACCGCCCGCTGTGGCTGCGGTCGGTCAAGGCCAACATCGGACACACCGTCGCGGCGGCGGGCGCGGCCGGCGTGATCGGCACGGTGCTGGCGATGCGGGCGCACCTGCTGCCCGCCGCCGTCAACGTCGACGAGCCGACCCCGTACGTCGACTGGGACTCGGGGGCGGTACGGCTGCTCACCGAGGCCACGCCCTGGCCACGCGGCGACCGCCCGCGCCGGGCCGCGGTCTCCTCGTTCGCCATCTCCGGGACGAACGCGCACCTCGTCGTCGAGGAGGCCCCGGACGAGCCCGCACCCGCACGCCCCGCCGCCGAGCCGCCGGTCGTGCCCTGGGTACTGTCGGCCCGCAGCACAGCGGCACTGCGCGCACAGGCACGGCGGCTGACGGAATACCTGGCGGCCGGCCCGGACGCGACGGACACCGAGGTGGGCTGGTCGCTGGCGACCGGTCGTGCGGCCTTCGAACACCGCGCCGTCATCCTCGCCGACCACCGGGCGTCCGCGCCGGCGGCGCTCGCGGCGGGCGAGGCGCATCCCGCGGTCGTGTCGGGCCGTGTCGTGGGGGCGGAACCGGTGCTGGTGTTCCCCGGCCAGGGGTCGCAGTGGGCCGGCATGGGCCGGGAACTGCTCCGGACCTCACCGGTCTTCGCCGCCCGGATCGCCGCGTGCGAGACGGCCCTGGCCCCGCACGTCGACTGGTCGCTGACCGAGGTGCTGCGCACCGGCGCGGCGGACTTCGACCGCGTCGACGTGCTGCAGTCGGCGCTGTGGGCGGTCATGGTCGCGCTGGCCGCCGTATGGGAGCACCACGGCGTCAAGCCCGCCGCGGTGATCGGGCACAGCCAGGGCGAGATCGCCGCCGCCTGCGTCGCCGGGGCCCTGTCGCTCGCCGACGCCGCGACGATCCTCACCGCCCGCGGCCGGGCCCTGCGCAAGCTGTCGGGAACCGGCGCCATGGCCTCCGTCGGCGCGTCCGCCGACGACACCGCGGCCCTGCTGCCGGAGACCGGCGACGTGACGATCGCCGCGGTCAACGGACCCCGCTCCACCGTCGTCTCCGGCCCGCCCGGCGCGGTGGCCGGCGTCATCGCGGCGGCGGAGCGGCGCGGAGTGCGGGCGCGGCTGATCGACGTGGACTACGCCTCGCACGGCCCGCAGGTCGACCTGATCGCCGACGGCCTGGCCGAGGCGCTGGCGGACGTCACGCCCACGAGCTGCGAGGTGGCGTTCTACTCGACCCTCGAAGGCGCCCGGATCGACCCCCGCGCACTCGACGCCGCCTACTGGATCGCCAACCTGCGCCGGCCGGTGCGGTTCGCCGGCACCGTCAGGGCGCTGCTGGACGACGGCTACCGGCTGTTCGTCGAGGCCAGCCCGCACCCGGTGCTGACCGTGGGCCTGGCGGAGACGTTCGAGGCGGCCGAGGTCACCGCCGCCGCCGTGCCCACGCTGCGCCGCGGCGAGGGAGACCTCACCCGGCTCGCCCTCTCCCTCGGCGAGGCGTACACCGCCGGAGCCGCCGTGGACTGGGCCGCCTGGTTCCCCCGCGATCCGGCCCCCCGGCTCGTCGACCTGCCGACGTACCCCTTCCAGCGCACGCGGTACTGGCTGGCGGACCGGGCCGGCGGGCGGACCGCCACCCGTGCGGCCGGGGCGCTGCCGCCGGGGTCGGTGGCCCTGGCCGACGGCGGGCGGATGCTGACCGCCGGCGTGTCCGCCGCCCGCGACGGCTGGGCGGCCCAGCACCTGGTCGCGGGCGACCGGATCCTGCCGGGCGCGGCGGAGGCGGAGTGGCTGCTGCGGGCGGCCGGCGACGCCGGCTGCGCGAGGATCGAGGAACTGACGCTGCTCCATCCGGTGTTCCTGCCCGCGTCCGGCGCCCTCGACGTCCAGGTGCTGGTCGACCCGCCCGGCCCCGACGGCCGCCGGGAGGCGCGGGCCTACTCCACCTCCGGCACCGCCGAGTGGACGCAGCACGCCACGGCGGTCCTCGCGCCCGGACCGCCCGACCACGCGGGCGAGCCGGGACCCTGGCCGCCGGCCGGCGCCGAGCCGCTGCCCGTCGAGGACCTCTACCGCCGAGCGGAGGCGGCGGGCTACGCCTACGGCCCGGCCTTCCGCGGCCTGCGGGCGATCTGGCGGCGGGGCCGCGACCTGCTGGCCGAGGCGACCCTGCCGGAGGCGGCGGGGGACACCGGCGGCTTCGCCATCCACCCCGCCCTGCTCGACGCCGCGCTCCAGCCGGTCCTGCTGACGGGACCGCTCGACGACGGACGCCTGTGGCTGCCGTTCGCCTGGTCCGGCGTCTCCCTGCACACGACCGGCGCCACCGCCGTACGCGTCCGCGTCTCACCGCGCGGCGAGCGCCCCCAGGACGGCGTACGCGTCGTCGTCACCGACCCGGCGGGAGCTCCCGTGCTGACCGCCGAGTCGATCACGCTGCGGCCGGTGAGCATCGACAGGCTGCGGCGCGTGCCCGACGGGCTGTTCACGGTCGAGTGGACGCCGCGGACGGCACCCGCCGACCCGGCCGGCGAGATCGACTGGCAGGACGTCGAGACGCTGGACGCCGACGCACCGGCGCCGCCCGTCGCCGTGGCGCACCTCGCGACCGGCGACGGACCGGCCGCCGTGGAACGCGCGCTCGGCCTGCTCCAGGACTGGCTCGCCGAACCCCGCCGGCGGGACAGCCGGCTGGTGCTGGTGACCCGGGGCGCCGTCGCCGCGGACGACCCCGACCCGGCCGGCGCCGCGGTGTGGGGGCTGACCCGCAGCGCCCAGTCGGAGCAACCGGGCCGGTTCGTCCTGGCCGACATCGAGCACGACGACGACCTCGCCCCGGCCCTCCGGCACGCCCTCGCCGCCGAGGAGCCACAGGTCGCGGTGCGCGACGGCCGGGTCCTGGTACCCCGCATGGCTCCGGTACGCGAGCCGGCCGAGCTGACCGGGCCGCCCGGTGAGCGGGCGTGGCGGCTGGCCGCCGGTGCGGACGCCACGCTCGACGACGTGACCGCGGTGGCCTGCCCCGAGGTGCTGGAGCCGCTGGGCCCCGGCCAGGTCCGCATCGCCGTGCACGCCGCCGGCCTGAACTTCCGCGACGTCCTGATCGGGCTCGGCATGTACCCCGACACCGGAGCCCAGCCCGGGAGCGAGGGCGCGGGCGTCGTCCTCGGCGTCGGACCCGGCGTGGCCGGACCGGCGCCCGGCGAGCGGGTGATGGGGCTGTTCGACGGAGCCCTCGGACCGATCGCGGTGGCCGACGCCCGTACCGTCGTACCGGTACCGGACGGGTGGGACCTGCGGCGGGCGGCTGCGACCCCGGTCGCCTTCCTCACCGCCTGGTACGCCCTCGTCGACCTCGCTCGACTGCGCGCCGGAGAACGGGTCCTGGTGCACGCGGCCACCGGCGGCGTCGGCATGGCGGCGGTGCAGATCGCCCGGCACCTCGGCGCGGAGGTGTACGCGACCGCGAGCACCGGCAAGCACCCCGTGCTCGCCGGGATGGGGATCGACGCGGAGCACCGGGCGTCGTCACGCGACGCGGGCTTCGCCGAGACGTTCGGCGCGGCCACCGGCGGCCGAGGCGTCGACGTGGTGCTCAACAGCCTGGCCGGCGACCTCACCGACGCCTCCCTGCGCCTGCTCGCGCCCGGCGGGCGGTTCATCGACATGGGCAAGACCGACGTACGCGACCCGGCGGCCTGCCCCGGCGCCTCCTACGTGGCCTTCGACCTGCTCGCCCACGCCGGTGCGGAGCGCGTCGGCGCGATGCTCGCCACGCTCACCGCGCTGTTCGCCGACGGGACGCTGAAGCCGCTTCCGGTGCGGGCCTGGCCGCTGGGCCGGGCGCGGGAGGCGCTGCGGTTCATGAGCCAGGCCCGCCACACGGGCAAGCTGGTGCTGGACGTGCCCGCCGCCCTGGATCCGGACGGCACCGTGCTCATCACCGGCGGCACCGGCACCATCGGATCGGCGGTGGCCGAACACCTCGCCCGGACCCGGCAGGCCAGGCGCCTGCTCCTGGTCAGCCGGCGCGGCCCGGACGCCCCCGGGGCGACGGAACTGCGCGGCCGGCTGGCGGAACTGGGCGCCGACGCGCGCATCGTCGCGGCCGACCTCACCGACCCCGACGCCGTACGCCGACTCGTCGCCGCCGACCCGGACCACCCGCTGACCGGCGTCGTGCACGCCGCCGGGACCCTCGACGACGCGATGGTCCGCTCGCTGACACCCGGTCACCTCGCACGCGTGTGGGCCGCCAAGGCGGCAGCGGCCCACCACCTGCACGAGGCGACGGCCCCGCTGCGGCTGGGCATGTTCGTCGTCTTCTCCTCCTTCGCCGCCACCCTGGGCACCCCCGCGCAGGCCAACTACGCCGCGGCCAACGCCTACCTGGACGCGCTCGCCGCCCACCGGCGGGCCCGCGGGCAGCCGGGACTGTCGATCGCCTGGGGCCTGTGGGCCGAGATCAGCGGGCTGACCGGGAAGCTGACCGAGGCCGACCTGGCCCGGTTCGCACGGCTGGGCATCACACCCCTGCCGACCGACGAGGCCCTCGCCCTTTTCGACGCCGCACGCCGCGACGGCCGCCCCGCACTCGTCGCCCTCGGCTTCGACGCCAGCGCCCTGACCGGTCGCCCGCCCGGCGAACTGCCCGCCCCCCTGCGCGACTTCGCCGCCGCACCCGGCACACCCGGACGCCGCGCCGAAGCACCGGGAGAACGTCAGCAGGACTGGACGACGCGGCTGCGCAGCATGGCCCCGCCCGAGCGGAGGAAAACGCTGCTCACCCTCGTCCGCGGCAACGCGGCGACGGTACTCGGCCACACCGGCACCGGCGCGGTCCCCGCGGACGCCTCGTTCAAGTCCCTCGGGTTCGACTCTCTCACCGCCGTCGAACTGCGCAACCGGCTCGCCGCCGCGACCGGACTGCGCCTGCACACCGGGCTCGTCTTCGACTATCCGGAGGTTGCCGTGCTCGCCGACCACCTGCTGGAGCGACTCGCCCCGGACACGGCGACCGGGCCGGCCGGGCCAACCGGAGACCCCGGCGGGCCGTCCGACGACCTCGCGCGCCTGGAGGACGCCCTGACCGCGGCCCACGAGCGCGACGCCGACGCCGTCACCGCACGGCTGGAGGCGCTGCTCGCCCGGTGGAAGGCCGCACACCACGCCGGCGACGACGCGGCCGACCGGCTGCGCGAAGCCGACGCCGGCCAGCTCCTCGACTTCATCGACAACGAACTGGGTCTGTGATCTCACGATGGTCAGCCAGCAGAAGCTCGTCGACTACCTGCGCCGCGTCACCACCGACCTGCACGATGCGCGGCGGCGACTGCACGAAGCGGAACAGCGGGACGCCGAACCGATCGCCGTGATCTCCATGGCCTGCCGGTTCCCCGGCGGGGTGCGGTCGCCGGAGGACCTGTGGGACCTGGTCGGCTCCGGCGGCGACGTCATCGGAGCGTTCCCCGCCGACCGCGGCTGGGACACCGACCGGCTGTTCCACCCCGACCCCGGTCACCCCGGCACCAGCGTCGCCCGGGAGGGCGGCTTCCTCGACGACGCCGCCCTCTTCGACCCCGAGTTCTTCGGCATGAGCCCGCGCGAGGCGCTCACCCTCGACCCCCAGCAGCGCCAACTCCTCGAAGTGTCCTGGGAGGTGCTGGAGCGCGCGGGCATCGTCCCGGCCACGCTCAAGGGCAGCCGGACGGGGGTCTACGTCGGAACGGCCCTGCCCGGCTTCGGCACCCCGCACATCGACCGCACCGCCGAGGGCCACCTGATCACCGGCAACGCGCCGAGCGTGCTGTCGGGCCGCGTGGCGTACACGCTCGGCCTGGAGGGCCCGGCACTGACCATCGACACGGCCTGCTCCTCGTCGCTGGTGGCGGTGCACCTCGCCTGCAACGCGCTGCGGCGCGACGAGTGCGGCATGGCGCTCGCGGGCGGCGTCACGGTCATGACCCTCCCCGCCGTGTTCACCGAGTTCTCGCGGCAGCGCGGGCTGGCGCCGGACGGCCGGTGCAAGGCGTTCGCGGCCGCCGCGGACGGCACCGGCTTCTCCGAGGGGGTCGGACTCGTCCTGCTGGAACGCCTGTCGCAGGCGCGGCGGGCCGGTCACCAGGTGCTCGCCGTGATCCGCGGCTCGGCGGTCAACTCCGACGGCGCGAGCAACGGCCTGACCGCGCCGAACGGCCCGTCCCAGCAGCGGGTGATCCAGCAGGCCCTCGCCTCCGCACGGCTGACCGCCGCCGACGTGGACGCCGTGGAGGCGCACGGAACCGGCACGCGGCTGGGCGACCCGATCGAGGCGCGGGCCCTGTTGGCCGCCTACGGACGGGACCGCGCGGACGACCGGCCGCTGTGGCTGGGCGCGGTCAAGTCCAACCTCGGGCACACGCAGGGCGCGGCGGGCATCGCCGGCCTGCTCAAGATGGTCATGGCGCTCGGCAACGAGCGGCTCCCCGCCACGCTCCACATCGACCGGCCCACACCCGACGTCGACTGGGACGGCGGCCCGCTCCGGCTCCTCACCGAACCCGTCCCCTGGCCACGCCGCGCCCACCCGCGCCGGGCGGCGGTGTCGTCGTTCGGCATATCGGGCACCAACGCCCACCTGATCATCGAGGAAGCCCCGACGACGCCTGCCCACCCATCGCCCACGACCCCCACGCCACCGACGACTACTCAGGCACCGGCGATCACAAGTCCCGGGGCACCAGCCTCGGATTCGACGTCGGCGGTCCCTGGTCCCGGGTCATCGGCGTTGGATTCGGCGTCGGAGGTCGCGGGTTCTGGGGCATCGGCGTTGGATTCGGCGTCGGCGGTCGTGGATTCTGGGGCCCCGGCCTCGGCCCCGGCCTCGGATCCGGTGCCGGCGATCGCGGATCCCGAGTCACCGGCTCCGGAGCCTGCGGCCACGGCCCCGGACCCGGCACCGTCGGCCACGACCACGGCCCCGGACCCGGCACCGTCGGCCACGGCCCCCGTATCCTCGGTGTCGGCCACGGCCCCCGTATCCCCGGTGTCGGCCGCGTCCCCGGCGCCGGCGCCCCTACCCGCCACGGATTCCGCATCCTCCACCCCGCCCCCCACCCTGGTGGTGGCCTGGCCCCTCTCCGGACGTTCTCCCCAGGCGTTGACGGCGCAGGCGGAGGGGCTCGTCGGGTATCTGGCGGTGCGGCCGGAGGCGGATGCCGGCGCCGTGGGCTGGTCGCTGTCCCGGACCCGCACGCCGTTCGAGCACCGGGCGGTGCTGATCGGCGGCAGCCGCGACGAGCTGTGCGCCGCACTGGCGGCCCTGGCGGACGGACGCCGGCACCCCGGCCTGACCCGCTCCGCCCGCGCCGTGCGCGACGGCGACACCGCGGTCCTCTTCACCGGGCAGGGCAGCCAGCGCCCCGGCATGGGCCGCGAGCTCTGGCGTGAACACCCGGCGTTCGCCGACGCGTTCGACGCCGTCTGCGCACACCTCGACCCGCTGCTCGGCCGCTCCGTCCGCGACCTGGTGTGGGCGCCCGGCGACGGCGAGCTGGACCGGACCGGCTTCGCCCAGCCCGCGTTGTTCGCGCTGGAGGTGGCGCTGTTCCGGCTCGCGGAGGCGACCGGTGTCACCCCCGGATACCTCAGCGGACACTCGGTCGGGGAACTCGCGGCGGCACACGTGGCGGGCGTGCTGTCGCTGGCGGACGCCTGCACGCTGGTCGCCGCGCGCGGCCGCCTCATGCAGGCGCTGCCCGCCGGCGGCGCGATGGCGGCCGTACAGGCGCCCGAGTCGGAGGTGCTGCCGCTGCTGGCCGGACGGGAGAACCGTCTCTCCCTGGCCGCCGTCAACGGCCCGACGGCCGTCGTCATATCGGGCGCGGAAGACGACGTGGAGGAGATCGCGGCCCGACTGCGCGGCAGGGGACGCAGGACGAAACGACTGCGCGTCAGCCACGCCTTCCACTCCCCGCTCCTGGACCCCATGCTCGACGAGTTCCGCGAGGTCGCGCGCGGCCTCTCCTACGCACCGCCGCGCATCCCGGTGGTCTCCAACCTCACCGGCGAACTCGCCGGGTACGAGCAGCTCGGCGACCCCGAGTACTGGGTACGGCACGTCCGGCAGCCCGTCAGGTTCGGCGACGGCGTGCGCACCCTGCGCGCCGAGGGCGTGACCCGCTACCTCGAACTGGGACCGGCGCCCGTCCTCACCGCCATGGCCCGGGAGTGCCTCTCGGCCGGCGAACCCGCCCCGGACGGCGAAACGTTCGCCGTGGCCCTGCGCGAGGGCCACCCGGAGACCCGCACCTTCCTCACCGCACTGGCCGGTCTGCACGTCGACGGTGCCACGGCCGACTTCGCCGCACTGCTGCCTCCCGGCACCCGCGCGGTGGCGCTGCCCACCTACCCGTTCCAGCGGCAGCGTTTCTGGCGGCCCGTCCCGGACGCCGCCGTCACGAGCGCCGCCGGCGTCCGCGCGGCCGACCACCCCCTGCTGGCCACCACGGTCGAGTCGGCCACCGGAGAACTCCTGCTCACCGGCCGCCTCTCGCTGCGCGCCCACGCCTGGCTGGCCGATCACGACATCGCCGGCGCCGTGCCGCTGCCCGCGACCGCCTTCCTCGAACTGGCCCTCGCCGCCGCGTCCAGGGCCGGCTGCGACCGGATCGAGGACCTCGCCCTGCACACCCCGCTCCTCCTGCCCGCCGACAGCGGCGCCGACGTACAGGTCTCGGTCGGCGTCGCCGACGAGGACGGCAGGCGCGCGCTCACGATCCACGCGCGTCTCGCCGACGAGGACGCGTGGGTCCGGCACGCCACCGGCACGCTCGCCTCCGCATCGACGCCCGAACCGCCGGAACTGCCCGAACCGACCGGCATCAGCGCGCCGTGGCCGCCGACCGGCGCCGTCGAGATCGACGTCCCAGGGCTCTACGCCCGCCTGGCCGAGCAGGGCTACCACTACGGCCCCGCCTTCCGCGGCGTCCACTCCGCCTGGCGGCACGGCGACGAACTGCTCGCCGACATCCGGCCCACCACCCCGCAGTACGGCGACACCCGCGCCTACGTCGCCCACCCGGCCCTGCTCGACGCCGCACTCCACACGATCGACGAGTCCTACCCACGGGACGCCCCTGCGGTACGCCTGCCGTTCTCGTTCGGTGACGTGCGCGTGCACGCCACCGGCCCCTCCCGGCTGCGCGTCCGGATCACACCGGCCGGCCCCGACGAGTTCACGCTGCGGATGACCGACCCCGGCGGCGCACCCGTCCTCACCGTCGACCGCCTGCGCATGCGGACCATGCCGGCCGGCCAGTGGACCGACCGCCGACGCCCCGCGCACCCCACGGCCGACGACACCCTGTACCGCCTGACCTGGCGGCCGGTGGGGGCGTCCGCAACCGCGTCCCCGCCCGTGAGCTGCGCCGTCATCGGCCGGCACGACCTCGGCCTCGCCGACGCGGCGACGCACCCCGACCTCGCCGCGCTGCGGGCGGCGGTGACGGCCGGGCAGCCCGCTCCGAGCCTGGTCGTGGTCGACTGTACCGCCGGACCGGACGACGGCGACGTACCCGCGCGAGCCCGCGCCGCCACCGGCCACGTGCTCGCCGTACTGCAGGAATGGCTGACGGACGAACGGCTCGCGGCCGGCCGCCTGGTGATCGCCACCAGGGGAGCGGCAGCCGAGCCGCCCAGCCCGGTGACCGCCCCAGTCTGGGGCCTCGTCCGCGCCGCACAGGCCGAACACCCCGGCCGCGTCACCCTGCTCGACCTGGACGAGGAGACCGCGCCCGGCGCCCTGCGGGCCGCCCTCGCCTCGCAAGAGCCGCAGGCCGCGGTGAGGGCCGACACCGTCCTCGTACCGCGCCTGGCCAAGGCGCGTGCCGACCACGCCCCCGAGCCGCCCGCGTTCGACCCCGACGGCACCGTCCTCATCACCGGCGGCACCGGAGCACTCGGCCGCGCCGTCGCCCGTCACCTCGTGACCGAGCACGGCCTACGACACCTGCTGCTCGCCGCCCGCCGCCCCGATCCGGCCGCCATCGAGCGGGAGTTCGCCGGCCTGGACGCGGACATCCGCGTCGCCGCCTGCGACGTCACCGACGAAGCGGCCCTGTCCGCCCTGCTCGACTCGATCCCCGCGCGGCACCCGCTGACCGCCGTCATCCACGCCGCCGGAATCGTCGACGACGGCGTCGTCACCGCCCTGACCCCGTCACGCCTGGACGCCGTCTTCGCCCCCAAGGCCGACGGAGCCTGGCAGCTGCACCGCCTGACCCGACGACACGACCTCGCCGCGTTCGTGCTGTTCTCCTCGGCGGCCGGCGTCGTCGGCAGCGCCGGCCAGGGCAACTACGCCGCCGCGAACACGTTCCTCGACGCCCTGGCCGCGCACCGACGGGCCGAGGGCCTCGCGGGAACCTCGCTCGCCTGGGGCCGCTGGGCGGCCGACGGCGGCATGGCGGACGACCTGGCCGTCACCGACGCGGCCCGCATCACCCGCTCGGGGATCGCGCCCCTGTCCCTGGAACAGGGGCTCGCGCTGCTCGACGCGGCACTCGGCACGCGCGAGCCGGCCCTGATGCCGGCCAGGCTCGACCACGCCGTACTGCGCGCCCAGTCCGCCGCCGGATCACTGTCGCCGGTCCTGCGCGACCTGGTCGGCACACCGACGCCGGCCCCGGCACGGCCCGCGTCCGCGTCGTGGGCCGAACGTCTCGCGGCACTGCCGGAGCCGGAACGGGACACGGCCCTCAACGGCGTCGTACGGGACCAGATCGCGGCGGTCCTGGCCCACCCGAACCCCGAGACGATCGACCCGACCCGCGCCTTCCAGGACCTCGGCTTCGACTCCCTGACCGCGCTGGAGTTCCGCAACGGGCTCACCACGGCGACGGGCATCTCCCTGCCCAGCACCGCGATCTTCGACCACCCCACCCCCGAGGCGCTGGCCCGCTACCTGCACACCCGCCTGCCCGGCCGGACGACCGACCCCTCCACTCCCACGCCCACGCCCATCCGCGCGCCCCATGACGAGCCGGTGGCGATCGTGGGGATGGCGTGCCGT
>NZ_JBTWMV010000093.1:0-14971 GCF_054850255.1 Streptomyces sp. 7R007
CGGTGCCTGTGGCTATCGCGGGCACACCCACCAGGCATCCGACACCGGTTAGACACAGTGCTCCGCCTGCCAGGTCCTCGCCGCCACCCCCCAGGCCTACGATCTTCTGGTGTTGCAACTCGGCAGGTAGAAGACACCGCGGAGCACCACAGCGTCAGAGCCCCAGATCGAAACAAGTGCGAGAGCGTTGCACTGACGCTCCGCTCTTGGTAGATTAGATCTACGTAGATTTCATCTACAAAGGTAGCTGCAAGTGTGAGCGAGTTCATCGGCAGGGCCAACGAGCTGGCCCTGCTCGGCAAGCGCCTGGAGCGGGTACGCACCTCCGGCAGCGGCGTGGCCCTGGCAATCCGCGGCCGTCGGCAGGTCGGCAAGTCCCGCCTGGTCCAGGAGTTCTGCGACCGCGCCCAGGTGCCCTACCTGTATTTCACGGCGACCAAGGGCGCGTCCCCCATCAAGGCCGCCTCGGCGCTGCTAGACGAGCTGCGCGACTCGACCCTGGTCCGCGACCGCGAACTGGTGCCGCAGCTGGGCACTGGCAGCTGGCCCGACGTCTTCCGCGTGCTGGCCGGCCTGCTACCCGACCAGCCAAGCGTGGTGGTACTGGACGAACTGCCGTGGCTGGCGGAACAGGACAGCGTCTTCGACGGGGCGCTGCAGACCGCGTGGGACCGGCTGCTGTCCTCCAGGCCGGTCCTCCTGCTGCTGCTCGGCTCAGACCTGCACATGATGGAGCGGCTCACCGCCTACGACCGGCCGTTCTACGGCCGCGCCGATAACCTCGTGCTGGGCCCGCTAAACCCGGCCGAGACCGGCGCCGCGCTCGGCCTCACGGGCGCCGAGGCGCTGGATGCCCACCTGGTCTCCGGCGGCCTGCCGGGCATCCTGCGGGTCTGGCCGCACGGCACCCCGGCGCTGAAGTTCCTGCGCGCCGAGTGCAGCGACCCGGCCTCACCCGTCTTCGGGGTGCCGGAGACAACCCTGATGGCCGAGTTCCCCAGCCCGAACACCGCCCGGCGGGTGCTGGAAGCGATCGGCGCCGGGGATCGCACTCACGCCAACATCGCCTCCACCGCGGGCAGCCGCGAGGGCGCGCTGCCCTCGGGCACACTCTCGCCGCTGCTGCGCCGGCTGGCGGAGGAAAAGCACGTCCTGGCCGTCGATGCGCCGTTGTCCACCCGGCCGGGCAAGCCGTCGCTGTACCGCGTGTCCGACAGCAACTTGCGGCTGTACCTGGCGGTGCTGCGCACCGCTCAGGAGCAGGCCCAGCGCGGCCGGCCGCAGGTAGGCTTCGGCGCCATCCAGCGGCAGTGGCCCAGCTGGCGCGGCCGCGCCGTGGAGCCGCTCGTCCGCGAGGCACTGGAGCTGGCTGCCAGCGCCGGGCAGCTTCCTTGGCCAGACACGGAAGTGGTCGGCGGCTGGTGGAACCGACAGTTCAGCCCGGAACTCGACCTGGTCGGCGCCGACCGGGCGCCGGTGGCCGGACGGATCGACTTCGTGGGGTCGATCAAGTGGCTGGATTCGGAATTCGACAGCCACGACCTGGTCGACCTGCAGCGGACCGCGCCCCAGGTGCCTGGGTTCGATCCGTCGCGCACCGGCCTGGCGGTCGTGTCGCTGTCCGGCATCTCCCCGGATGTCCCCCGCGACGGTGTGGGTCTGGTGTGGTCCGGCGACGACGTACTCGCCGCCTGGTCCGTGTAGGGCGCCATACTTCTGAGGGCCTTTCAAGTCTGTCCGTTGTCCGCAAAACTCAGTAGCTGTTGTCGTTCCGATCTTGAGGGCTGCACGTCGAACGGTGTGCTCGATCGGGTGGTTGCCGCCGGCTGCGGGCATGAAGGCAGGGCCTCTTGGCAGCTCGGGGTTGCGAAGCCAACCGAGATCCAGGAGACCCTGTTGCCGCAGTTGTACGCGCTCGCACCGGTGGAGTTCAACTCGCCTGCACCGACGGGTGATTGTGTCGCTCACCGGTTCGCAAACGCAGCCGATCACCCGGAACGTGTTCGGCGGTATCCCTCGAACATGACGGACGCGGAGTGGGCCGTGGTCCGGTCACTGCTGCCGGTGCCGGGCTGGATGCGCGGCCGGGGAGGGCAGCCGGAGGTGTACTGCCACCGGGCCGTGCTCGATGCGATCCGCTACCTCGTCGACAATGGCATCAAGTGGCGGGGTGCGACACGAGGTCGCACTGATCAAGTGGCATACAGCAGAAAGGACTTGATAGCCCAGGCCAGTGTCCATGGCCTGTCCCCTGCGTCCACATGCGTTGCTGGTAACGGCGGGGTGTGAAGCTGGACGATCACGCTCAAGAACGTCCTTGGCCATCGGGAGGTAACAAGCAAAGGGGAAGTCTGGACGGGTGAGCAAACGCGAATCTCTGGCTATGCCTCGTGATTGATCAGCTGCGCGATGGTGATGCAAGCGGCAGCTCAGGACTCGGCGCGGAAGAGCGCCAGGTGACCCTCGTGGACTCGCCGGCGAGGGCAGGACACCACCGGTCCCGGGGTAGAGGAGGCGCCCACCCCAGTCGCATCTTGTCCGTGCGGAACGTGGAAACCCCGTCGGGGTCCGGGATATTCCCCTCGTCCGACCGCAAAGTGGCCAACTCCTGGCAGGTAAGCGGCCCTTGATGGAGGCGGTGTCGGTCCGCCAGGGCTTCAAGGATGCGCTGATAGTCCACCGACAGCACCGACCAGGCCAGTCTCTCACGCCACACCGGCACCTGCGACTTCGACTTCGCCGCCTGTCCGGGCGCCGAGCGCACGTCCGCGTCCCGCGGGCCGGGGGCGGCCTTCTCATCAGTGATGCCGCCGCCGTCCGGAGCCAAGACCGTGCCCACTCGCCTGCGAGCGATCACCCACTCCTGCCATTCCAGCCCGGCCGCGGCCAACTCGGCCTGGATGCGATCGGCTTCCTCACGCAACCCGTCGACCCGACGACGAGCAGCGAGCTCGCGCTCTTCCAGCAGTCCGACGACCGACGGCATCCACAACCTCCCGGGGAGCGACGACACAACACGCCACCACTCCCACCGATTCACCGGCCCTATGCCTGACCAGCGAAAACACCGCCCTCAGACTCGGAACGACAACAGCTACTCAAGCCTTCCCGTCCAGACGGTGGGGGGCATTCCCCAGTGCGGCAGAGATGACAGAACAGGCCAGACTGCCGTCACTCATGAAAGCGCCGCGGAGGCTGCTGTGGCTACCGCGCCCGTCCTGGGGCAGTCCAGGGCCAGCGCGGCGTCGACGTCGGAACCGACAAGGGACCAGCCCTACGTGCGCGAGGGAGCAGGCGGCTGGTACCGCAGGGGGTGTGAGCACCGGCAGCAGTCGAACCAGCCGACCGGCAACGTCTTCAGCAGCACAATCGAGTCCCCGGTCGAAAACGCCGGGGCAGACCTGGTGGTCGAGAGCGAGGTCGAAGGCGCAGTCAAGGTCGCGGGCGCGGACGCGGGCATCGTCAAGGCCGACCAGTCGGCGCGAACCGTTCGGGTGGCGGCGCCGTCGTGGCGCCCCCCTACGGGTAGGCGCACGCGCGGTAAGAACGGTCCTGCCCTGGGTGCGCGGTGCTTTGGGGGTGCCGTCCTCAGCGCGGGGACCGGCACGCGTGCGGTATCGCTGGTATCGTGGATACCATGCCGGAATCGAAGAAGGCGATGAGCCTGCGCTTCCCCGATCCCGCGCAGCAGGCCGCCATCGCGGCCGCTGCCAAGCAGGCGGGCGTCAGCATGCAGGAATACATCCTCTCCGCCGCCTACGAGCGTGCCACCGCCGTCGAGCGGCGGTTCCTGGACGGGTTCAAGGCATCCATGGCGCGCAGCGGCGCGGCCTTCGCCGCCGAACCCAGCAGCGCCGATCCCACCCCCGAGCAGCGTGCCGCCGAGCAGGACGCGCGCCGTGAACTCGATCAGCACCCGGAGCGAGGCCACGCCGCGTGACCCAGCCCGAGCCGCTCCATCCGCTCGACGTCTCCTTCCTGCTGCACGCCGCCGAGCTCCTCGACGGCGATCCACAGGTCGACGACTACGGCCCCCTCTACGCCGCCGTCGCCCGCGTCAACGCCAGGGCGATGCAACGTGACATCTACGGATCGCTCCATCTCAAGGCGGCGGCGCTGCTGCAGACCCTGGCACGACTGCCCTGCCTGGAGCACTCAAACGAACCCTTCGCCTGGCACGCGACCGAGGCCTACCTGATCCTCAACGGGCGTGAACTCCACTACCCGCCCAAAGCCGCCGCCGCGCTCGTACGGGACGCGGCTTCCGCAACACTCGGCGTCGCCCGCATCGCCCGCCAGCTACGCGACTGGACCGCCACCTGACATCGGCGCGCCTCGGCCCCCCACACTGACGGCCAGCAGCCCACAAGCAGCCGGCTCGGGTGGACGATCTTGGCCGTGACACGGCCATTGCACGGTGGGAGCAGTAGATGCCGGGGGGAGGCACCCCCCGCTGTCATGTTTGGGCTGCACCCCGTCCGTTCACCGGCCGACTTCCGAGCTGCACCCTGTTTCGTGGAGTCCCCGGCACACTGATCGCCCCACGGTCTCAGTGCTCCCACGCGTCCGGGCCACCGCCGAGCAGGACAGCAACGACAAAGGCCCCCGCCTCTGGCCGATGACGCGGTAGAAGCCGGGCTCGGTGACGTACTGCACCTCGCGCCGCTGCTCAACCCCGTTGGCGGACCTGGTCGGAGCTGTCTCCGATCCCTTCTCCTCGTGGGGTGGGCACACGATCACGGGCATCACGGAAGCCATACCGTCAGCCTGGCGTGCCCGGCCGGGGATCGCACGCTGAGCCATCTGCTTGGGCAATCCCCGCGATCAGGCGGAGCAGCCCGCACAGCGCGAGGGCAGCCGTCATGACGTGATGAGCATCCCGCGTATCCCGTGCCAAGGCTGTCCAGCCATGACGCCGGCCCCCATCCACCTCACCGTCAAGCAGCTCGCGGAACGGTGGAACACCACGCCGCAGGCCATCCGCATCCTCCGCCACCGCGGCCGGGCGCCGAAGGCGTTCAAGCGGGGCAAGGGCCGCGCGGCTCCCGTGCTCTTCCCGCTCGCCGAGGTCGAGGCGTTCGAGGCCGCGCAGATGGCGCAGGACGTCCCTTCCCAGCGCGGCACGGCGCCCGAGCACCGGCCGCCCGAGCCGCTGCGGTGAACGGTTGCGCGTACGCTCCCGGCAAGCCGTCAGCAGGCGCAATCCCGCGCAATCCTTGCGCAGGCACGCGCGACGCGCAGCATCCTGGACCTTCAACCAGCACAGGTGGAGGGCGACATGACGCTCAGGTTCCTCGGCACCACATCAGAGAACGGCAACTGCCCCACCCTGTACGAGGTCGTGGAGACCGGCGACATCGTCGTCCAAGGCGACCGTCTCACCGACCCCGAACACCTCGCCCAGCTCCGCGACGTGAAGGACTCCGAGACGTTCGTGGTCGTCCCCCGGGGACCTCCTCACCCGCCTCACGCCCCAGGACACCAGCCCTGCCAACGCCGACCAGGTGAAGGAGTAACCCACGGTGCCGGACCTGATCCCGTTCGACGAGATCACTCACCTGTTCACAGACTTCGAACACACCGCCTGGCGTCTGGAGACCCAGCGCGGCTACGCCAGCGACCGCGCGAGCGCGAGCTGGATACGCTTCAAGAACGGCGAGACCTTCGACTACAACCCGAACAGCCCCTGGCACGCCAACATCCGCACGCAGACAGAGGCAGGGAAACGCATCGCGCGGGTACGCCTGGTCGACAACCCGCCGACGGAAGGACAACGGTTCCTCCTCGCCAGCGGCCTCGGCAACGTGGCCGCCGGCGAGGACATCCGCAACATGTGGCGCGCGGACGCCGTACGGCTCGGCCTGCCGGACTACGACTTCTGGCTCTTCGACTCCCGCACGGTCGTGAAGTTCGTCATCGACGACAACGACGTCACCGTCGGCGTGTACGTCCTGGAAGACGCCGAGAGCGTCGTACGCGCCTGCCAGGCCCGCGACGCCGCCATGCACTTCGCCGTCCCTACCAGGGAGTTCCAGGCGCAGGTACCGTCTGCCACGTGAGCACGGATTACCAGTCTGGCCGTGAAGCCCTCGGTGTGCGTCTGCGGGAGTTGCGCACCGAGGCCGGCCTACAGGGCAAGGACCTGGCGGAGCGGCTGGGCTGGCAGCGCTCGAAGGTCAGCAGGCTGGAAACGGGCAAGCAGACCGCGACGGCCGCGGACCTCGAAGCCTGGGCCAGCCCGAGCGCGGCGCCCTGTTCCTTCGCGGCCTTTCCGAGGTACGCGCTTCCGATCAGGGCCACGACGAGGCCATGATGGCGATTCTTGAAAATGGGTCTGGGCGACATCTCGTGACGGTCACGATCGCAACAGGACGCGCGTGCGCAGGAGTTGGAACGATCCGCGGCCATACATCTGCCGCTTGATCGTCTTAGACGGTGGATGTGTCCTTCGACGACGCCGGAGCTGTGGGTAAGGGTGAGCCCGGCGGTGACGGCGTCGAGGTCCTGGCGCAGGAACCCGGCGAAGTTGCGGATCGGCGGGGTGCGTCCTGCTCGGCCTGGCGGATCCACTCCAGGAGAAGGTGGCCGCGCCGGTGGGAGACGAGGTCGTGGAAGACGCGGGCGAGGTCGCAGGCCCGGGTGATGTCCGGGCAGGCGAGGCGGACTTGGAGTCGATGTGGACCAGCCAGTCGATGTCGCCGGCTGCGTCGGCCTGGGCCTGGATCTGTTGCAGGGCCCGGGTGAACACACCGTCCAGGGCGTAGCGGCGGAAGCGGGTGTACACCGTCTTCCACGGGCCGTAACGGGCTGGCAGGTCGCGCCAGGAAATGCCGGTGCGGATCTTGTAGACCGTGCCGTTGATGATCTTCCGGTCCTCGACCCGAGGCCGACCCGTCACGGCTCGAAGTATCAGTGGAGCGAGTAACTCCCACTCATGGTCGGTGAGTTCATGGCGGCGTATCACACCCACCATGATCCATCACGAGATGATCTTTGAAGACGGACCCTAGACCAGGTCTAGGCCCCGGGCAACACCAAGGCCGTCATCTCCTCCGACACGGCCGACATCCGCGTCTGCGGCGGCACGCTCACGATCGGTCCCCTCGGCACGTCCTTCCCTGGGTGACGGCGTTCGCGGGCGGCGGTACCGGCCGGGCTGGACGCGGACTGCGTCCCCCCGGCCGCGGGCCGTCCCGTAAGGGGGCTGCCCGCCCCGGTGCCCGCGGTGCCGGCCTTCGCAGCTGTCCACACCGCTGCCCACCCGACTGCCCACACCGCTGCCCGCCCGGGCCTGTCGCGGCGGACCGGGGCTGACAGGCAGGAGAGGCCACCGTCGCCCACTCGGGCCGGCACGCCGGGAAACCGCTCCCCTCGTTGTCCCCCTGACCGAAACCCCCGCTCCGCCGGGGGCCGAGCCGAGCCCGCTCGTCCCCGGGCGGCGGGCATCACCCACCTCCGGCAGTCACCTGCGCCCGCCCCTGTATGCAGGCAAGACTGTACAGATAACCCTGTACAAGTTACGGTAGGTGGTATGCCCACTGATTCCGTCGCCAGCGGCACCCCCGGCTCGCCGCCCCGCCTCTCGCCCGCCGCCGTCCAGGCGTCCCGTGAGGTCAGGGTCGTCATCAGCCGCCTGCGCCGCCGCATCCTCGGGGCCTCCGAGGCCGAGGACCTCACACTCGGGCAGTCCACCGCACTCGCCCGCCTCGCCCGCGAGACCGAGACGCCCGCGACAGCGGCCGGGGTCACGACCAGCGTGCTCGCCGCCGCCGAAGGCGTCCGGCACCAGTCGATGACCGCGACCGTCGCCGCGCTCGCCGCGCGCGGCCTCGTCGTCCGCACCCCGGACCCCGAGGACGGCCGCAGGCTGCTGATCACCCTCACGCCCGAGGGCCGCCGCCGTGTCCACGAGGGCCGCCAGGCCCGTGCCGAATGGCTCGCGACGCGGCTCCAGGAGGAGTGCACGGAGGAGGAGCTTCAGGCGGTCATCGCCGCCATGTCCGTACTGGAGCGGCTGACACATGACTGAGCCCGCCACGGCGGCCGGGACGAGCGACAAGAATCCCCAGGCCCAAAAACCCCGATTCAACCGGCGGTTGCTGCCGCCGATGATGCTCGGCTCGGTCCTCAACCCGATCAACTCGACGATCATCTCGGTCGCGCTCATTCCCATCGGTGACGCGCTCGGCGCGCCCCCGTCGAAGACCGCGTGGCTCGTCTCGGCGCTCTACCTCGCGACCTCGCTCGGGCAGCCCGTCGTCGGACGGCTCATCGACATCTTCGGGCCGCGCAGGCTCTTCCTCATCAGCACGGGCATCGTCGGCCTCGCCGGCGTCCTCGGCACCCTGGCACCCAACCTTGGCGTCCTCATCGCGGCCCGCGTCCTCCTCGGTTTCGGCACGTGCGGCGGCTATCCGGCCGCGATGGCACTCGTACGGAGCGAGGCGAAGCGGACCGGGCGCGACAGCCCCGGCGGCGTGCTCACCGCGCTCGCCGTCGCCAACCAGACCATCGCCGTCATCGGCCCGCTCCTCGGCGGCCTCCTCATCACGGTCGGCGGCTGGCGCGCGACGTTCGCGCTGAACATCCCGCTCGCCGTCGCGGCGGTGGCGCTCGGCTGGTGGCGACTGCCCAAGTCGGGCGGTACGGGCGAGAGCCCGCAGCGCGGCCGGGTCGCCGCCCAGCTCGACCTGCCCGGCATGGCGCTCTTTGCGGTCACCCTCACCTCGCTGCTGCTGTTCCTCATGAACCTGCACCCGCGGCACTGGTACCTGCTCGTCATCACGCTCCTCGCCGGAAGCGCCTTCGCGCTCCGGGAGTCGCGCGCCGCCACGCCGTTCATCGACCTCCGCGTACTCGCCGGCAACACGCCGCTGCTCGCCACGTACGGGCGCGCCCTCGTCGCGTACGTCGTCGCGTACTCCTTCCTCTACGGCTTCAGCCAGTGGACCGAGGAGGGGTACGGGCTCTCGCCGTTCCGCGCCGGGCTCGTGCAGATCCCCATGTTCCTTCTCGCCATCGGCGTCTCGATCTGGTCCGGGCGCCGCAAGGGCGTACGGAGCAAGCTCCTCGTCGGCGCGCTCGGGCAGATCGCCGCGTGCCTGATCCTGCTCACGCTCTCCGGCTCCAGCCCGCTGTGGGGCCTGCTCCTCGTCGCCCTCGTCTTCGGCGTCCCGCAGGGGCTCAACAACCTCGCCTTCCAGAACTCCGTCTACTTCCAGGCCGATCCGGAGCGCACCGCGTCCTCCGCCGGGCTGCTGCGCACCTTCGCCTACCTCGGCTCGATGGTCGCCTCGTCCGCGAGCGCCGCCTCCTTCGGGGAGCGCGCCGACACGGGCGGCATGCACGAACTGTCGTGGATCATGCTCGGCGCCGGTGCGGTGTTCCTCGTCATGACCCTCTTCGACCGCTCCCTCGGCCGGATCGGCACGTCGGACTGACTCCCCCTCCCACCCTGTTATCCCGCAAGTGAAAGGCACCCTCATGTCCCGCACCGCCCTGCTCCTCATGGACTTCCAGAACGCCCACGCCACCCGCGTGGACTCCACCGCGCTCGCCCAGGCCGCCGCCGCCCTGAAGGCCGCGCGGGAGAAGGGAGTCCTCGTCCTCCACGTCGCCCTCCGCCTGCGCGCCGGGCACGTCGACGCGCACCCGAACAACGCAGTGTTCGGCACTCTCCCGCACGACCGCTTCATACCGGGCGACCCGGACACCGAGATCCACCCGGACGTGGCCCCCGCGCCCGACGAGGTCGTCCTGTACAAGAACCGCGTCAGCGCCTTCGCGGGCACCAACCTCGACCAGATCCTCCGCGCCCAGGGCATCGACCACCTCGCCCTCGCGGGCATCGCGACCGGCGGCATCGTGCTCTCCACGGCGCTCCAGGCGTTCGACCTGGACTACCGGCTCACGACACTCTCGGACGCATGCGCCGACCCGAGCCCGGCGCTGCACGACGTCCTGATGAAGGACCTCCTCGCGAAGCGGGGCGAGGTCGCGACGGTGGCGGAGTGGACGGCGACGCTCTAGCCTGCGCGTTTCACGTGCCGCAGTGCCCGGATCTTGATCGGAAACACGAAAGTGCCCTCTGAGCTGGGAAGATGAGGCTTGTCGAAGGTCTCTGTCATCCCAGCAGGAAGGCACTTTCTGCGTGCACACTACCGGCTCGCGCCCCCAGCTCGTCGTCTCGGCCGACGGCCACGGGGTGGTCAGCCATGCCGGATCCCGTCTGCTGGCCGATCTCGCTGACGCCACCGGCCTGACCGCCGCGTTCACCGACGCGCTGCGCCGCCTGCGGCCACGCGGCACCGGACACAACCCGGGCAGGATCGCGGTGGACGTGGCGTTGATGCTCGCGGACGGCGGCGAAGCTATCGCCGACTTGGCCCTACTGCGTGACCAAGCCGAGGTCTTCGGCCCGGTGGCCTCCACTTCCGACCGCCTGGCGCCTCCTGGCCGACATCGACCACACGGCACTGGCAGCACTGCGCACGGCCCGAGCTGCAGCGCGCGAGGTCGCCTGGCTGCAGACCGCCGAGGCGGACAGCGGCATACCCGCGGCCCAGGCCGGCGGGCGGGACCTGCCCGGGCTGGTCATTGACATGGACGCCACCCTGGTCACCTGCCACTCCGAGAAAGAGCAGGCCGCAGCCACCTACAAGCGGGGCTTCGGCTACCACCCGCTGTTGTGCTTCCTGGACAACACCGGCGAAGCCCTGGCCGGACTGCTGCGGCCAGGAAACGCCGGCGCCAACACCGCCGCCGACCACATCACCGTCTTCGATGCGGCGCTCGCCCAGATCCCCGACGACCGCCGCCACGGCACCCCCATCCTCGTCCGCACCGACAGCGCAGGAGAAACCAAAGCGTTCCTGGCCCACCTGCGGGTCATGCGCGCCCGGGGCGTCCACACATCCTTCTCGGCCGGACATCCCGTCACCGAGCCGGTCCGCCGCGCGATCCGCGCCCTGCCCGAGGAGATCTGGCACCCCGCGCTGGAGCAAGACGGCACCCTCCGCGCCGGCGCCGAGGTCGCCGAGCTGACCGGCACGGTCGACCTGGACGGCTACCCCGACGGCACCCGGATCATCGCCCGCCGCGAGCGCCCCCACCCCGGCGCCCAACTGTCCCCCTTCGACCTCGACGAGGGCATGCGCCACCAGGTCTTCCTGACCGACACCCTCTACGGCGAAGGCTCACTGCAGCACCTGGAGGTCCGCCACCGCGCACACGCACGCGTCGAGGACCGCATCCGCTGCGGAAAGACCACCGGCTTCGGCCGCTTCCCCTCCCGCCACCTCACCCTCAACCAAGCGTGGCTGGAACTGTCCCTGACCGCCACCGACCTGCTCGCCTGGACCCAGACCCTGCTGCTGGAAGGAGAGTTGGCCACCACTGAACCGAAGAAGCTGCGCTACCGGCTGCTGCACGCAGCCGCCCGCATCACTCGCGGCGGCCGCCGCCTTCGCCTGCGGATCGCCGCGACCTGGCCCTGGCGGCACGAACTCATCAACGCCTTCGCCCGCCTCACCGCACTACCGCGACCGGCCACCTGACCTGCGGCACTGCCCCTGCCCGCCCACCACCAAGGAACCCGTTGGAGACCCCGGCCCGAGCGTCGGGCCCAAGCCATGCCCGCTCAACGACCAGGGGCCGACAGCACCAGTCCTCCGCCATCACCCCAGCTCAACCACTTGAAGCGAAACGGGGAGGCTAGGACGGGTGGTGCGCGCTCACCAGCAGTGTGTCGGCGGTGCGTGGCCCGCCGGTGGCGGAAGGCAGCACGTCGACTGTGATGTTGGTGAATCCGGCCGCGTCGAGCAGCTTGGTCCACACGTGCTCCTGGAGGACCCAGCGGCGCGTCGTGGTGGCTTCGCCGTCCGGTGTCTTTGCCGGGATGTCGGCGGCCACGGCATCGGGCTGGGCGGGCGCCCCGTTCAGGTAGTGGGCGAGGGTTGCGAACACCAGTCGCCCGCCCGGCTTGAGCGCGGTGGCAGCCGCCGGCAGCAGCTCGCGTGGGTCGGTGAAGTCCAGGGCGCCGAAGACGCTGTACAGCACGTCGTACGCGCCGGGCATCGCCTGCAGGTGGGGCACCGCGTCGGACTGCACGATGCGCAGACGTGGCGCGAGGTGGGCGTAGAGGTCCGTTGCCATAGCGTGCTGGGCGGGCGAGGCGTCGATGGCGGTGACGTGGGCAGGCTGGTGATGGACCGCCAGATGTGCTGCGTGCCGGGCTGCGCCGGCGCCGAGGTCGCCCACACAGCGGCCGGTCAGGTCACCGAGGACCTCGGGGCCGGGCCCGGCGTCCTGGCCCCAACTCCAGTAGAAGGTGCCGGGAACAGTGCGGTCACTGGTGGCGCGGGCGCGGCCGTAGTGGTGCCAGAGGTCCGCGGTGCTGGTGGTCACCCGGCCCATACTGGCGGCCGCGACCGGGCCGCGGACCGATTCGCTGAAATCTCACCCGGTCGTGCTCCTCGGGCCCCAGCCGTGCGGCCGGGGCCCGAGGAGCTCGCCGTTGCGGCGCGGTCAGTGCGAGTCGTTGCCGGGGTGGCACGGGCCGCAGTCGGCGGCGTCCGTCCACAGCGGCAGGTCGACCTCCCAGCCGTCGGCGGCGACGATGTGGGCCGTCTTCATTACGGAGCCATCGTTCTTCACGTCCACCTTGGGCACGTGGTGCAAGAACTGTCCGTCGCTGAACTTCTTGCACAGCTCGGCGTACGCGACGGTGTCCAGGATGACCGTGTGGACGCCGATGTCGACGAGCTTACTGGGCGCCAGCCCCAGCCCCTCGCCCCGGTGGTTCATCGCGGTCAGCAGGTAGGCGTAGCCCTGGCCGAGGACCCGGGCGGCCATGACCGAGTCGTAAGGGTAGTCCCGCATGAGGAGCCCGACCTGCTTGTCCCACAGGTCGGCCGGCACGACGTCGCGCGCGCAGCGGACCGGGCCGGTCGTCGGGTTGGCGGCCGGACGGGACGCAACAGCGGCGGTGGCTTCCATGGAGTGCCTTTCGATGGACGGTGCCCCGCGGCGCGAGGCAGTGGCCCCCAGCACACCGCGCCGAGCGGCTGCCCGGTGATCAAGTCTCGCTGTGTGCACAGCGTTTGCATGGTGTGCAAGCAGCCTCGACGCGCCCGGCCGACGCCCGTAGCGTGGAGGACCCCCTGTCTGTGCGGTGTGGGAGGGACGCGTGCCCGTTGACCCGCTCTGGAACAGCACGACAGCACTGCAGTTAGCCGCGCAGCGGCGCCCCGGCGCGCTCATCCGGCTCGGTCGCCAGCACCACTGCTGGACGCTGGCCGTGCTCGCGGACCGGATCGGCTGCTCGCCCGCGACCGTCTCCCGTCTGGAGCGCCGCACCCGGATCGCCGACCTGGCCCTGGTGCACCGTGCCGCACGGGAAGTCGGCGTGCCCGGACACATCCTCATGACATCCCTCGCGCCACCGCCCGCTACGGCAACGGCGACTACTAGAGTGACAGCCAGTCAGCGTGACGCCGAGGAGGACCCCATGCGCCGCCGTACGCTGCTCGCCGCCACGGCGGCCGCAGGCCCCGCCGCCCTGCTGATGGGCCTGGACGACGCCCTGGCCGGCACCCCCGCCCCATCCGGTGCCGGGCCGCTGGACAGCCGTCTGACGGGCGCCCGCGCCCTGTACGACCAAGGCGCGCACGCACGGCTCCTGGCCGCACTGCCCGGCCTCATCGCCGACGCGCATCACGGCGCCGTCTCCCGCCACAGTCTCGACCAGGCCCGGCTGTCCGCCGTGTACAGCCTCGCCTCCGCCGTGCTCATCAAGCTCGGCTCCTACGACCGCGCCCGGCTCACCGCGGACCGTGCCCGTACCTGGGCCGAGATCTCCGGCTCCCCGCTCGCAGCTGCGGCCGCGTCACGGGAACTGGCCATCGTGCTGCGCCACCAGGACCAGCACGGCGCCGCTCAGCGCCTGATGTCCTCGGTGACCGACGACCTCGAGACGAGCGGGCTGCGCGCCGACGCCGCGGCCGCCGCCTACGCACAGATGCTGTGCACCCTGGCCTACACCGCCGCCCGGGCTGGGCAGCGCACCGAGGCCCTGGCGATGACCGAGGAGGCCCTCCGCGCCGCCCGCCGCTTGCCCCAGGCCGCCCCACCCGGCCGGCTGTTCGCCATCAGCCCGGCCGCCGTCGACCTGTACGCGGTCGGCGTGCACTGGGCACTCGGCGACGCCGGTGCCGCACTCGATGCCGGGAAGAACCTGCGGCCGGAGCAGTTCCCGACCGCTGAGCGCAAGGCCCGCCTGGGCACCGATATGGCGCGCGCCTGGTGGGCCTGGCAGCGCCCCGAGCAGACCGCCGGCGCCCTGCTGGACGCATACCGGGCCAGCCCCGGCGAGGTCCGCGACCGGCCCGCGATCCGCCGCATCGTCACCGAGCTCGCCGAGCGGCACCCGCGCACCAGCGGCGTACGCGAGTTGCACGCCGCCGTGACACGGGCCGTATGACGCCCGTGCAGACACTCCGCAGGAGTGACCGCACCAGCCCCATGCCCCTAACCCTGGCGCCAGACCCCGTACGCCAGGGGCTCCCAGACGCGGCCTCACGGGTGTTCCGGCGGCTCTAGCCCAGGACAGCGGGGGCAGCGTCTTCGGCGGTCCAGTCACCGTCGAACAGCGCGGCAACCAGGTCGACGTGCTCAGTGGGGAGTTTTTCGGCACGGTGCTTGGTGCGGGCTTTGGCGAGCCAGGCGCCGATCCTGACCGTCTCACCGTCGACGCGGATGGTCTCGCGTGCGGCGGGGGCGCGGCCTTCGCGGTGGAGGAAGAGTTCCAGGAACTGGACGGTCTGTTCGAACGTGCGACGAGGGCGGCGCGCGGGGTGAGGGGGTTGCTTTCGGGGGTCAGGCCGAGAGCGGCCATCAGCTGCTGCTGACCAAGATCCAGGGTCTGCCAGGTGGTGAGCTGGCGGTGCGGCCAGGAGCCGATCTTCACCCCGAC
>NZ_JBTWMV010000094.1:0-14051 GCF_054850255.1 Streptomyces sp. 7R007
CCGGCGGCGCCCGGCCCCCGCGCGCCGGCCCCCCCCCCCGCCCCCCCGCCCCCCCCCCGCCCCCCCCCCCCCCCCCCCCCCCCCCCCCCCCCCCCCCCCCCCCCCCCCCCCGCGGGGTTCCGTGGGCTCAGATGTCCCGGAAGATCTCGATCTGCGCCCCGATGGAGTTGAGGCGTTCGGCGAGGTCCTCGTAGCCGCGGTTGATGACGTACACGTTGCGCAGGACCGACGTGCCCTCGGCGGCCATCATCGCCAGCAGGACGACCACCGCCGGCCGCAGCGCGGGCGGGCACATCATCTCGGCGGCCCGCCAGCGGGTCGGGCCCTCCACCAGCACCCGGTGCGGGTCGAGGAGTTGCAGACGTCCGCCGAGGCGGTTGAGGTCGGTGAGGTAGATCGCGCGGTTGTCGTAGACCCAGTCGTGGATGAGGGTCTTGCCCTGCGCGACGGCCGCGATCGCCGCGAAGAAGGGGACGTTGTCGATGTTCAGGCCCGGGAACGGCATCGGGTGGATCTTGTCGATCGGCGCCTCCAGCTTGGAGGGGCGGACCGTCAGGTCGACCAGGCGGGTACGGCCGTTGTCGGCGAAGTACTCGGCCGTGCGGTCGTGGTCGAGGCCCATCTCCTCCAGCACCGCGAGCTCGATCTCCAGGAACTCGATGGGCACCCGGCGCACGGTGAGTTCGGACTCCGTGACGACCGCCGCGGCCAGCAGGCTCATCGCCTCGACCGGGTCCTCGGAGGGGGAGTAGTCGACGTCGACGTCGATCTCCGGCACGCCGTGCACGGTGAGGGTGGTGGTGCCGATGCCCTCGACCCTGACGCCGAGCGCCTCCAGGAAGAAGCACAGGTCCTGGACCATGTAGTTGGAGGAGGCGTTGCGGATGACGGTGACGCCGTCGTGCCGTGCGGCGGCCAGCAGCGCGTTCTCCGTGACCGTGTCCCCGCGCTCGGTCAGCACGATGGGCCGGTCGGGACGCACGGACCGGTCCACCTCGGCGTGGTAGTGCCCCTCGGTGGCCGCGACCTCCAGCCCGAACCGCCTGAGCGCGATCATGTGCGGCTCGATGGTCCTGGTGCCGAGGTCGCAGCCGCCGGCGTAGGGCAGCTTGAAGCGGTCCATGCGGTGCAGCAGCGGGCCGAGGAACATGATGATGGACCGCGTGCGCACGGCCGCCTCGGCGTCGATGGCCCCCATGTCGAGCTCGGCCGGGGGCACGATCTCCAGGTCGACGCCGTCGTTGATCCACCGGGTGCGCACGCCGATGGAGCCCAGCACCTCCAGGAGGCGGTAGACCTCCTCGATGCGGGCCACCCGGCGCAGCACCGTGCGCCCCTTGTTGAGCAGGGAGGCGCACAGCAGCGCGACACACGCGTTCTTGCTCGTCTTGACGTCGATGGCCCCGGACAGCCGGCGCCCGCCGACCACCCGCAGGTGCATCGGCCCCGCGTACCCCAGAGAGACGATCTCGCTCTCCAACGCCTCACCGATCCGAGCGATCATCTCAAGGCTGATGTTCTGGTTCCCGCGCTCGATGCGGTTGACGGCACTCTGGCTGGTGCCGAGCGCCTCCGCCAGCTGCGCCTGGGTCCAGCCCCGGTGCTGACGGGCGTCACGGATGAGCTTGCCGATACGTACGAGGTAATCGTCTGCCATGGGGTTGAGGCTATCTCAGATATGAGATGGGGCATTCTGGGGGGTCTGTTCGAGTGACGCCCCCCGCCGCCCCTGACGGTCCGTCAACGCCGCTTTGCGGTACGGGTGCGCCGCCACCCGAAGGGCCCGGGCAGATCCATCGACGTCGTACGGCGGCCCGTGCTGCTGTGCGTGTGCCGGGGTCCGTGGCTGCCGCCGGTGGTGATGGACCAGGAGTGCCGGTTGATGTTGAGCCGTACGCCGGGCAGGATCCGGAAGCTCTTGCGGAACGTGAGGGGCATCGCGCCTCCTTTCGACGGGGGGTTCGGACACCTCTCGGCTACCCCGACCGTGCGTGCTCAAGGGTCGACCGTGCGTGTCGGCGGGCGGCGGACGCCGTTCGGCGCACGCCGGGGACCGTTCGGCGATGCCTTGCCGGATGTTTGTTTCGTACATACAGGTGCACTTCGTACGGTGGGTTTACATCCATGTGATCTGGATCACAGGAGGGATCGCAGATGAGCACCCTAACCACGAACTCTGCAGCCCCCGTCGCCGATCCCGGCCCGCTCGGCCTCGCCGCTTTCGCCGCGACCACGTTCGTCCTGAGCACCTTCAACGCCGACCTGATCGACGACAAGAAGCTGGTCGCCGTCGTCCTGCCGCTCGCCCTCTTCTACGGCGGGCTGGCCCAGCTGCTCGCCGGCATGTGGGAGCTGCGCAAGGGCAACACCTTCGCCGGTACCGCCTTCACCTCCTACGGCGCCTTCTGGCTGTCGTACGCCGCGTACGCCAAGTTCGTCGCCGGTGACCTGCCGGCCTCCACGGCGCACCAGGCCAGCGGCCTGTTCCTGCTGGTGTGGGCGGTCTTCACGGTCTACATGACCGTCGCCGCGACCCGCACGACGGGGGCCGTCCTCGCCGTGTTCGTCACCCTGTCGGCGACGTTCATCGTGCTGTCCGTCGCGGACTTCGCGCAGTCCCCGAACACCCTCAAGGCCGGCGGCTGGCTCGGTCTGGTGACCGCGGTGTGCGCCTGGTACGCGTCCTTCGCCGGCGTCACCAACTCCACCTACCAGCGCGCCGTGGTGCCGGTCTTCCCCAACCTCGGTGATCACCTGCGGCCGCGCCGCACCCGCCACCGCGGGCCGTTCGGAGCCCACGCATGACCGACACCGGTGGCGAGACACTCTCCAACCTGCTCCGGGAGGAGCGACGGTTCCCGCCGCCCCCGGAGCTGGCCGCCGCGGCCAACGCCACCGCGGCGGACTACGCACGCGCCGACGCCGACCGCCTGGCCTTCTGGGCCGAGGCGGCCGGCCGGCTGCACTGGGCGCGGCCCTGGGAGCAGGTGCTGGACTGGGAGCGCGCCCCGTTCGCCCGCTGGTTCACCGGCGGACGCCTGAACGCGGCGTACAACTGCCTGGACCGGCACGTCGCGGCCGGCCTCGGCGACCGGGTCGCCTTCCACTGGGAGGGCGAACCGGGCGACACCCGCACCCTCACCTACGCCGACCTGACGGACGAGGTCTGCCGGGCCGCCAACGCCCTGCTCTCGCTCGGCGTGCGGGCCGGCGACCGGGTGGCGATCTACATGCCGATGATCCCGGAGACCGTGGTGGCGATGCTGGCCTGCGCCCGCATCGGAGCCCCGCACACCGTGGTCTTCGGGGGCTTCTCCGCCGAGGCGCTGCGCGGCCGGATCGTCGACTGCGACGCGCGCGTGGTGATCACCGCGGACGGCGGTTACCGCCGGGGCAACCCCTCGGCGCTGAAGCCCGCGGTGGACGAGGCGGTGCGCGCGTGCCCGGACGTGCGCAGCGTGCTGGTGGTCCGGCGCACCGGGCAGGAGGTCGACTGGACCGACGGCCGGGACGTGTGGTGGCACGACCTGGTGGACTCCCAGTCCTCCGCGCACGAGGCGGAGGCGTTCGACAGCGAGCACCCGCTGTACATCATGTACACCTCCGGCACGACCGCCCGCCCCAAGGGCATCCTGCACACCACCGGCGGCTATCTCACCCAGGTGGCCTGGTCGCACTGGGCGGTGTTCGACGTCAAGCCGGAGCGGGACGTGTTCTGGACGGCGGCGGACATCGGCTGGGTCACCGGCCACTCGTACATCGTGTACGGCCCGCTCGCCAACGGCGTCACCTCCGTGCTGTACGAGGGGACCCCGGACACCCCGCACAAGGGCCGCTGGTGGGAGATCGTCGAGAAGTACCGCGTGTCGATCCTCTACTGCGCCCCCACCGCGATCCGCACCTTCATGAAGTGGGGCGGCGACATCCCGGACGGCTTCGACCTCACCTCCCTGCGGCTGCTGGGCTCGGTCGGCGAGCCGATCAACCCGGAGGCGTGGATCTGGTACCGGCGCCACATCGGGGGCGACCGCTGTCCCGTCGTGGACACCTGGTGGCAGACCGAGACCGGCGCCCAGATGATCAGCCCGCTGCCGGGCGTGAGCACCTGCAAGCCCGGCTCCGCCCTGCGCCCGCTGCCCGGCGTGCGGGCGGACGTCGTCGACGACACGGGCAAGCCGGTGCCGGACGGATCGGGCGGCTACCTGGTGCTGACCGATCCCTGGCCGGCGATGCTGCGCACCATCTGGGGCGACGAGCAGCGCTACGTCGACACCTACTGGTCCCGGTTCCCCGGCATGTACTTCGCCGGGGACGGCGCGAAGAAGGACGAGGACGGCGACATCTGGCTGCTGGGCCGGGTCGACGACGTCATGAACGTCTCCGGCCACCGCATCTCCACCACGGAGGTCGAGTCCGCCCTGGTCTCCCACCCCCTGGTCGCGGAGGCCGCCGTGGTGGGGGCCACCGACCCGACGACCGGGCAGGGCGTGGTCGCCTTCGTCATCCTGCGCGGCGAGGCCGGGCAGCGGGACGCCGGGGAGGTGGCCGCCGAGCTGCGCGGGCACGTCGGCAAGGAGATCGGGCCGATCGCCCGGCCCCGGCAGATCATGGTCGTCGCCGAGCTGCCCAAGACCCGCTCCGGCAAGATCATGCGCCGCCTGCTGCGGGACGTGGCCGAGAACCGCGCCCTGGGTGACGTCACCACGCTCACCGACTCGTCGGTGATGGACGAGATCCGGGCACGGCTGCCCGAGGCAGGGAAGGCCGGCGACGAGGAGGCGTGAGCCGGCCCGCGCGGGGCCCGGACCCGGACGCCGGGGTCCGGGTCCCGGCCTGCCCCGGGAGCCGGACGACGGTCTGCCGCTGAGAGCAGGACAACAGCAGGGCGCGCATGACCATCCGGGCCCCATGTACTAGAGTTATCTCGACATCGAGATATCTGCCGAGGAGCACCGCAGCCGCACGCCACACCAGTCTGGGGTAAGGCTTACCTAACTTAGCCTTACCTTAGCGGATCGGTCGGGATGCCGTGGCGGCAGGATCGTGGTGAGTACGCGCACATCAATGAAGGAGACTGTCGTGTCGGCGAACAGCTTCGACGCCCGCAGCACGCTGCAGGTGGGCGACGAGTCGTACGAGATCTTCCGGCTGGACAAGGTGGAGGGCTCGGCCCGCCTGCCGTACAGCCTCAAGGTCCTGCTGGAGAACCTGCTCCGCACGGAGGACGGCGCGAACATCACCGCCGACCACATCCGCGCCCTCGGCAACTGGGACTCGCAGGCCCAGCCCAGCCAGGAGATCCAGTTCACGCCGGCCCGCGTGATCATGCAGGACTTCACCGGCGTTCCCTGTGTCGTGGACCTCGCCACCATGCGCGAGGCCGTGAAGGAGCTCGGCGGCGACCCCGCGAAGATCAACCCGCTCGCCCCGGCCGAGCTGGTCATCGACCACTCCGTCATCGCCGACAAGTTCGGCACGAACGACGCCTTCGCGCAGAACGTCGAGCTGGAGTACGGCCGCAACCGCGAGCGCTACCAGTTCCTGCGCTGGGGCCAGACCGCCTTCGACGAGTTCAAGGTCGTCCCGCCCGGCACCGGCATCGTCCACCAGGTGAACATCGAGCACCTGGCGCGCACGGTCATGGTCCGCAACGGGCAGGCGTACCCCGACACCCTCGTCGGCACCGACTCGCACACCACCATGGTCAACGGCCTCGGCGTCCTCGGCTGGGGCGTCGGCGGCATCGAGGCCGAGGCCGCCATGCTCGGCCAGCCGGTCTCCATGCTCATCCCGCGCGTCGTCGGCTTCAAGCTCACCGGTGAGCTCCAGCCCGGCACCACCGCCACCGACCTGGTGCTCACCATCACCGAGATGCTGCGCAAGCACGGCGTCGTCGGCAAGTTCGTCGAGTTCTACGGTGAGGGCGTGGCCGCCACCTCGCTCGCCAACCGCGCCACCATCGGCAACATGTCGCCGGAGTTCGGCTCCACCGCCGCGATCTTCCCGATCGACGACGAGACCCTCAACTACCTGCGTCTGACCGGCCGCAGCGACCAGCAGGTCGCCCTCGTCGAGGCGTACGCCAAGGAGCAGGGCCTCTGGCTGGACCCGAAGGCCGAGCCGGACTTCTCCGAGAAGCTGGAGCTCGACCTCTCCACGGTCGTGCCCTCCATCGCCGGCCCGAAGCGCCCGCAGGACCGCATTGTCCTCGCCAACGCGGCCGAGCAGTTCAAGCAGGACGTGCGCAACTACGTCAACGACGAGTACGAGGCCAGCAAGGAGTCCTTCCCCGGCTCCGACGCCCCCTCCACCATCCCGAACGGCACCCCGTCCAACCCGGTCACCGTGACCGCCCCCGACGGCTCGACGTACGAGATCGACCACGGCGCCGTGACGGTCGCCGCGATCACCTCCTGCACCAACACCTCCAACCCCTACGTCATGGTCGCCGCCGCGCTCGTGGCGAAGAAGGCCGTGGAGAAGGGCCTGACCCGCAAGCCGTGGGTCAAGACCACCCTCGCCCCGGGCTCCAAGGTCGTCACCGACTACTTCGACAAGGCGGGCCTGACCCCCTACCTCGACAAGGTCGGCTTCAACCTGGTCGGTTACGGCTGCACCACCTGCATCGGCAACTCCGGCCCGCTGCCGGAGGAGGTCTCCAAGGCCGTCAACGACCACGACCTCGCGGTCACCTCGGTCCTCTCCGGCAACCGCAACTTCGAGGGCCGGATCAACCCCGACGTCAAGATGAACTACCTGGCCTCCCCGCCGCTGGTCGTCGCGTACGCCATCGCGGGCTCCATGAAGGTGGACATCACCAAGGACGCGCTCGGCACCGACCAGGACGGCAACCCGGTCTTCCTGAAGGACATCTGGCCCTCCGAGGCCGAGGTCAACGACGTCGTCGCCAACGCCATCGGCGAGGACATGTTCAACAAGTCCTACTCCGACGTCTTCGCCGGCGACGCCCAGTGGCAGGCGCTGCCCATCCCGACCGGCGACACCTTCGAGTGGGACCCGGAGTCGACGTACGTCCGCAAGCCCCCGTACTTCGAGGGCATGGGCATGGACCCGGAGCCGGTCTCCGACATCTCCGGCGCCCGCGTCCTGGCCAAGCTGGGCGACTCGGTCACCACCGACCACATCTCCCCGGCCGGCGCCATCAAGGCCGACACCCCGGCCGGCAAGTACCTCACGGAGCACGGCGTCGAGCGCCGCGACTTCAACAGCTACGGCTCCCGCCGCGGCAACCACGAGGTCATGATCCGCGGCACGTTCGCCAACATCCGCCTGCGCAACCAGATCGCGCCGGGCACCGAGGGCGGCTACACCCGCGACTTCACGCAGGACGGCGGCCCGGTCTCCTTCATCTACGACGCCTCCCGCAACTACATCGAGCAGGGCATCCCGCTCGTCGTCCTCGCGGGCAAGGAGTACGGCTCCGGCTCGTCCCGCGACTGGGCGGCCAAGGGCACGGCCCTGCTCGGCGTCAAGGCCGTCATCGCCGAGTCCTACGAGCGCATCCACCGCTCCAACCTCATCGGCATGGGCGTGCTGCCGCTGCAGTTCCCGGAGGGCCAGTCCGCCGACTCCCTCGGGCTGACCGGCGAGGAGACCTTCTCCATCACCGGCGTCGAGGAGCTCAACAACGGCACCACCCCGCGCACGGTCAAGGTCGGCACCGACACCGGCGTCGAGTTCGACGCGGTCGTCCGCATCGACACCCCCGGTGAGGCCGACTACTACCGCAACGGCGGCATCATGCAGTACGTGCTGCGCAGCCTGATCCGCAAGTAGGCGGCGACGCACAGCAGTCGAGGGCCGTATCCCCGTATGTCGGGGGTGCGGCCCTTCGCCGTGTCCGGTGGTATCCGTCCGATGTCATCACCCACCCAAAGGTGGAACACAGGGTTCCCTCAGCGGACCGGGACAGGATCGGGACATGACTGGCACCTCCGTGTCCCGGACCGGTCGCGTCCGCGTCCTGATCGTCGACGACGAGCCCGCCCTCACCGACGTGCTGTCCGCCGCCGTCGCCGAGGCGGGCTGGCAGCCCTACCCGGCCGCCGACGGCCGCGCCGCGCTCCGGCTCGCCCGCGCCTGCGCCCCGCACGCCGTCGTGCTGGACGGGATGCTGCCCGACCTCGACGGCATCCAGGTGCTGCGCCGGCTGCGGCACGAGACGCCGAAGCTGCCGGTGCTCATGCTCACCGCCCGCGACGCGCTGGAACACCGCCTCGACGGGCTCGGCAACGGCGCCGACGACTACGTCACCAAACCCTTCTCCCTGGCGGAGGTCGTCCTGCGGCTGCGCGGGCTGCTGCGACGGGCGGGCGGTGAGCACAGCGCCTGCGACGAGTCGGTCCGCGTCCTCGGGGACCTGGTGCTGGCCGAGGAGACCCGCGAGGTGCACCGCGCCGGGGCGCACATCCCGCTCACCGCCAAGGAGTTCGACCTGCTCCGGCTGCTTCTCGACCATCCGCGGCAGGTGCTGAGCAAGGCGCAGATCCTGGACCACGTGTGGAGCAGTTCCTTCGACGGCGGCGGCAACCTGGTCGAGGTCTACATCTCCAACCTGCGGCGCAAGATCGACAAGGGCCGGGCGCCGATGATCCACACCGTACGGGGGGCGGGGTACACCATCAGGCCGGCGGGGGACGGCAGATGAGCCCCCGGCCGGGCGGCCGCTCCCTGCGCACCCGCCTGCTGCTCTTCATCGGCGCCACCCTCGTCGTCGTGTGCGCGGCGATGGCGGTGACCACGGCCGCCCTGCAACGCACCTACCTCATGGGCGACCTGGACACCCGGGTCGACAACGCGGCCGAGCGCAGCCTGGGCGGCGCCGCGCTGCACCCGGAGGACGCGGCCGGCCTGTCCTTCCTCACCGAGACCGGCCACCCCGTCGGACTGCTCGCCGCCCGGTTCGACGACAAGGGCACGATCCTCTCCGCGGCCGTCGTCAGCCAGAACGCCCCGCCGCAGAACCTGAACACCGCCCAGCGCGACGCCCTGGAGGGGATCACGGCCGACGGCCGCAGGCACACCGTCAGCGTGCCGGGTCTGGGCACCTACCGGATCACCGCGCTGGACACCGGCGGCCTGCGCGTGCTGACCGGGCTGCCGATGGACGACGTGCTGAGCATGATCAGGGGCCTGGTGGTGGCCGAGGCGGCGGTCGCGGTGACCGGGCTGACCGTCGCGGGCGCCCTGTGCGCGGTGGTCATACGACGCCAGCTGCGGCCGCTCGGCCGGGTGGCCGCCACCGCCGTCGAGGTCTCCCGGGCACCGCTGGGCCGGGGCGAGGTCACCGGTCTGACGCGGGTGCCGGAACGGGACACCGACCCCGGCAGCGAGGCGGGGCAGGTCGGCGCCGCGCTCAACCGGATGATCGACCACGTCGAGTCCTCGCTCGCCGAACGCCGGCGCAGCGAGGAGCAGGTGCGGCACAGCGAGGAGCGGATGCGGCGCTTCCTGGCCGACGCGAGCCACGAACTGCGCACTCCGCTGGCGTCCATCGCCGGGTACGCCGAGCTGATGAACCGCGGGACGGACCGGATCGAGCCGGTGCTGGCGTGGCGGCGGGTGTCGGCGGAGTCCGCGCGGATGACGGGGCTGGTGGAGGACCTGCTGCTGCTCGCGCGGCTGGACGAGGGGCGGCCCCTGCAGACCGCCGAGGTCGACCTCGCGTCCGTGGTCGCCGAGGCGGTGTGGGACGCGCGGGCGGCGGGGGAGGGGCACGAGTGGCAGCTGTCGCTGGCCCTGGAGGCGCCGGCGCTGGTCGTCGGGGACGAGGCGCGGCTGCATCAGGTGGTGGCCAACCTGTTGGCCAACGCGCGTGTGCACACGCCTGTGGGCACGACGGTCGTCGCCGAGGTGGAGGCCGACGGCGAGCACTGCGTGGTCCGCGTCCGCGACAACGGGCCGGGCATCCCGCCCGACCTGCTGCCCAGGGTCTTCGAACGCTTCAGCCGCGCCGACACCGCGCGCACCCGCGCCCGGGGCAGCCAGTCCGGCTCCGGTCTGGGCCTGGCCATCGCGGCGGCGATCACCACGGCCCACGGCGGCCACATCCACACCACCAGCACCCCCGGTCACACCGAGTTCACCATCACCCTCCCGGCCGCCCCCGCCCCCGCACCGACACACCCCGCCCGTCAGCCGACGGAGGACTGCGGAGCCCGGGTGCGCTGAGGGCAGGGGGCGGGAGACAGGGGGGCGGCTGCTCGGCGAGGAGAGGCCGGTCCCCTCTCGTGCCCTCCCGGTTACTTCTCGCTGCCCCCCGGCACCCCCCAGCGCTCCAGATCCCGTAGCCACGCCCGGGCCGTGCTGTCCGACGGGGCGCGCCAGTCGCCTCGGGGCGAGAGGGAGCCGCCGGCCAGGACCTTCGGGCCGTTGGGCATGGCCGAGCGTTTGAACTGGGCGAAGCCGAAGAAGCGACGGCAGAAGTACTCCAGCCAGCGCCAGATCTCCGGCAGGTCGTACGTCGTCCGCTCCGCCTCGGGGAAGCCCGGCGGCCACGCCCCCGCGTCCTTCTCCCGCCACGCGTGCCACGCCAGGAAGGCGATCTTCGAGGGCCGCATGCCGTAGCGCAGGAGATGGAAGAGGGTGAAGTCGTGCAGCGCGTACGGGCCGATCTTCGACTCGGTGGACTGGAGCTCCTCACCCGGCACCAGCTCCGGACTGATCTCCGTGTCGAGGATCGCCGCCAGCGTGTCGTTGGTCTCGTCGTCGAACTGCCGGCTCGTGATGACCCACCGGATCAGGTGCTGGATGAGTGTCTTGGGCACACCGCCGTTGACGTTGTAGTGGCTCATCTGGTCGCCGACCCCGTACGTGCACCAGCCCAGCGCCAGCTCCGACAGGTCCCCGGTGCCGAGCACGATCCCGCCGCGCTGGTTGGCCAGCCGGAACAGATAGTCCGTACGCAGCCCGGCCTGCACGTTCTCGAACGTCACGTCGTACACGGGCTCGCCGGACGAGAAGGGGTGCCCTATCTCCTGGAGCATCAGCCGCGCCGTCGGCGTGATGTCCAGCTCGGCCGCCGTCACCCCGAGCGCCCGCATCAGCTTGTGGGCGTTGCCCTTGGTGTGCTCCCCGGTCGCGAAACCGGGCATCGTGAAGGCGAGGATGTCGCTGCGCGGACGCCCGGCGCGGTCCATGGCCCGGGCCGCGACGATCAGCGCGTGCGTGGAGTCCAGCCCGCCCGACACCCCGATGACGACCTTGGGGTCGCCGATCGCCGCCAGCCGGTGCTGGAGGCCGGCGACCTGGATGTTGTACGCCTCGTAACAGTCCTGCGCGAGCCGGCTCGCGTCCGCCGGCACGAACGGGAACCGTTCGACCCGGCGCCGCAGCCCGAGGTCGGCGGTGGGCGCGTCCAGCCGGAACGACACCTGCCGGAACCCGTCGGTGCGCGCGGCGAGCGTGCGCCGGTTGTCGTCGAACGTGCCCATCCGCTGCCGCTCCTGGCGCAGCAGATCGAGGTCGACGTCGGCCACCGCGTACTGGTCGCCCTGGGGGAAACGGTCCGTCTCGGCGAGCAGCACACCGTTCTCGTAGATCATGGTCTGCCCGTCCCAGGACAGGTCCGTGGTCGACTCGCCGAGCCCGGCCGCCGCGTAGACGTAGGCGGCCAGGCAGCGCGAGGACGCCGAGCGGCACAGCAGCTTGCGGTCCTCGGCGCGGCCCACGGTGATCGGGCTGCCGGACAGGTTCACCAGCACGGTCGCCCCGGCCAGCGCGGCCTCCGCGCTCGGCGGCACCGGCACCCACATGTCCTCGCAGATCTCCGCGTGCACCACCAGCCCGGGCACGTCCTCGGCCGCGAAGAGCAGGTCGGTGCCGAAGGGCACGCTCCGCCCGCCGACCCGGATCGTGCCGCCGCGCTCGTCGTCACCGGCCGCGATCTGCCGTTTCTCGTAGAACTCGCGGTAGTTCGGCAGGTACGACTTGGGCGCGATGCCGAGGATGCGCCCGCGGTGCACGACCACGGCGCAGTTGTAGATCCGGTTGCGGTGCCGCAGCGGCGCGCCGACCACGAGGACGGTCAGCAGCTCCGCCGACCCCGCCACCACCGTCTCCAGTGCCCTCTCCACCTCGTCGAGCACGGCGTCCTGGAGCAGCAGGTCCTCGATGGAGTAGCCGCACAGGCACAGCTCCGGGAAGACGGCGAGCGCGACCCCCTCCTCGGCCACCTGCCGCGCCTGCCGCAGCACCGCCTCCGCGTTGGCCGACGGCTCGGCGACGGCGGCGTGCCCGGTGCAGGCGGCGACCCGCGCGAAGCCGTGCTGATAGAGGGACCTGAAGTGCACGTTGCGAATTTCGTCTTCTGCCACACCAGCAGTATCGGCCGGGGCGGATCGGCCGGGAGAGGAAGGGGTGCCGAGCGCGGCGTCTCACGCGTCTCGCGCCAGTGGTTTACAACCGGCCCAACCGGCGCTACTTTGCCGGACAGGTGGGGTGGGAGCGCTCCCATGCCGGTGGACCGGAACCCGCCGCCCCTGGGTCGCCCCCACCCCGCTCATCCGGTACACCCGCGTCCGTACGGCCGTACCAGAAGGAACCCATCTGTCATGATCCTGACAAGAACATCGAAGACAGCGATGCGAGGCCCCGCTCCGCGATTAACCTCCACCCGCACCAGGGCCCTCCTCCTCGTGCTGGTCTCCCTCCTTGCCGCGCTCCCCGCCTTCGCCCTCGTGCTGACGGCCGGCGTCCCCGCCGAGGCCCACGGCACCCCCATGAAACCGGGCAGCCGCACCTTCCTGTGCTGGCAGGACGCGCTCACCGACACCGGTGAGATCAAGCCCGTCAACCCGGCCTGCAAGGCGGCCCAGCAGGTCAGCGGCACCACGCCGTTCTACAACTGGTTCTCCGTGCTGCGCTCCGACGGCGCCGGCCGCACCCGCGGCTTCGTGCCCGACGGCGAGCTGTGCAGCGGCGGCAACCCGAACTTCACCGGCTTCAACCTGCCGCGCGACGACTGGCCCGTCACCCACCTCACCTCGGGCGCCACCGTCGACTTCTCCTACAACGCCTGGGCCGCGCACCCGGGTTGGTTCTACGTCTACATCACCAAGGACGGCTACGACCCCACCAAGCCGCTGACCTGGGACGACATCGAGGACACCCCGTTCCTCACGATCGACCACCCGCCGCTCAACGGCACCCCGGGCACGGTCGAGGCCAACTACTCCTGGACCGGCAAGCTGCCCGGCAACAAGTCGGGGCGCCACGTCATCTACATGGTCTGGCAGCGCTCGGACAGCGCGGAGACCTTCTACTCCTGCTCCGACGTCGTCTTCGACGGCGGCAACGGCGAGGTCACGGGCATCCACGACCCGGGCAACCCGACCGACCCCGTCCCCGGCACCTGCTCCGCCACCCGCAAGACGACGGGCAGTTGGAGCGGCGGCTACCAGTCCGAGGTCACCGTCACCAACACCGGCGACGTGCCGATGCTGGGCTGGATGGTCGACTTCACGCTGCCCGGCGGCCAGCAGGTCGCGAGCCTGTGGAACGGCAACGCCACCTACACCGGGCAGGACGTGATGGTCCACAACGCCGACTGGAACGGCTCGCTCAGTCCGGGCCAGAGCACCACCTTCGGCTACGTCGTCTCCGGCGACGGCGGCGACAGCACGACCACCCTGCCCTGTCAGGTGGGCTGAACTCCCCTCCCGAGCGGGCCCGGTGGCCGGTCAGGTGTCGCCTGCCGCCGGGCCCTTCGCGCCGGGCGCCGCTCAGCGCGAGTGCGGACCCGCCGGTGATGACGCCCGACCTGGAGGAGCCGAAGACGGCCTCCTCGTCGGCCGGAGCGAGCTGGAGCGCGTAGACCTTCGGGCAAGTCGGGTCGACCGCGCAGGAGTTGTGGTGGCCGAAGAGGTGCGCGGGGGTGTGGAGCGACCGTTCGCGCAGGGGGTGTCGCGGTTTCGGTCGGCCGGGCGGGGCAGTGCGCGCCGCCCACTGGAGCCGGGACCGTGCTCGCTCAGGCCAGGCAGGCGCGCAGGACTCGGCCTTGCCCGTGAACGATCTGCCCCCGTCCGATTGGG
>NZ_JBTWMV010000095.1:0-13588 GCF_054850255.1 Streptomyces sp. 7R007
TCCCGGTGTGTCAGCCGGTCGTGGGCAGCTGCGTGGCCAGCAGCACCGGCAGGCGTGTGGTGCGGGGCTTGGCCGGGAGGTCGGCCACGGCGCGGGGCAGCGCCTGGTCCACACCGTGGATCACGGAGAGGTGGCGAGTCGCGCGGCCGAACGCCGTGTAGACCCAGGGGCGGTTGAGGGACTGTGCCGCGTCGCCGGGCAGGACCACGACCGCCGCCGGCCAGCGGGCGCCGACGGCCTGGTGGGCGGTGAGGGCCCAGCCGTGCCGTACGGACTGCTCGACCCGTTCCTTCGGTACGACGACGGCGGCCCCGGCGCAGGTCAGGCGCAGTCCGTCGGCGTCGGCGCCCTCGACCCGGCCCGGCACCGTACGGCCCGGGGCGGGGGAGTAGGCGATCCGGTCGCCGGGGTCGAAGCCGCCGAAGCGGCCGGGGCCGGGGTTGAGGCGCTCCTTCAGGGCGGCGTTCAGCGCGCGCGTGCCGGCCGCGCCGCCGTGGCCCGGAGTGATCACCACGGTGTCGTCGGCGGGGATGCCGACGGCTCGCGGCACCGAGTCCGTGACGAGCTGCACGGTCCGGTGCACCGCCTCGCCCGCGTCCCGCACGGGCACGATCACGACCTCCTTGTGCGGGGCGTCGACCGTGATCAGCTCGCCGACCCCGATGGCGGAGACCAGCTCGCCCACCGGGCCGGGGTCGGGGCGGCGGGAGGCGACGCGGGGGCAGACGCGGGCCGCCAGCAGGTCGGCGAAGACCCGGCCCGCCCCGGCGGACCACAGCACCGCGGGGTCCCCGGCCAGCACCAGCCGGGCGCCGTCGGGCAGGGACTCGACGAGCAGGGCCGCCGTCTCGACGTCCAGCTGGGGAGCGTCGAGCACGACCAGGAGATCCACCGCCAGGGCGCCCTCCGCGTCCCGGCCGGGGCCCTCGGCGCCGGCGAGCAGCCCGGCGACGGTGGTGGCCGAGGGGCCGTGGCCGTCGGCCGGCAGGCCGAGCAGGGCGGCGAAGGCGTCCCGGCCCTGCGGGGTGTGGGCGGCGGCGCACACGCGCAGCCCCTGCCGGTGCGCCTCCCGGACCAGGGCCGCCGGCTCCACGAGGGAGGCGGGGCCACCGGTGTGCAGGACCAGGCCGTGACCGGCGACCGCGCGGGACAGCTCGGCGGCCGCGTCGGCGGTCGCGCCTGCCACCCGCTCCCAGCTCTCGGCCCGGCCGTCGTCGTCCTTGGGCACGGAGTTGACCAGCCGGGCCAGGCCGTCGGCGAGGCTCTCCTCCGCGAGGGCGTACCGCTCCAGCCCGACGAGGACGCGCACCGGCCGCTCCTCGTCCTCGTCCTCCGGCTCGGGCGCGCGTGGGTCGAGGGCGTCCTGGAAGACCAGCGCCTCGCCTTCCGCCACGGCGTTCTGCACGGCCGCCTCCGGGTCCGGCACGGTCTGCCGGCCCAGCGCCGCGGTGAGCGCCGGCATCTCCAGCGCCGTGTGCCCGGCCAGCGCCGCCTGCTCCAGCAGCCAGCCGGTGACCGCCCGGCCGCGCCGCTCGTCGTCCGGTCCGCACTCCGCGCCGAGCAGCGCCCGCGCGAAGCCGTCGGCCTGCTCGGGCCGCACCCCGCCGACGCGCAGCAACTGCCAGGGGTCGGCCCGCAGCTGCTCGTCCGCGCCCTCGCCCAGCACGGCGGCGACCTGCGCCGTGAGCGTGTCCGGCGCGCCGCCGTCGGCCAGCACGCGCCGCACCGCGTCGACGGCGTCCGGCGCGGGGGCCGCGGGCGCGACGGGGGCCGGGGTGGGCTGCGGTCGCCGTAGCGGCTCGGGAGCGGGCCGGCGCGGGGCGGGCGCCGCCTCGTCGAAGACGGTGGCCACGGGCTTCTCCCCGCTCTCCACGGCCCGCACCGCCGCCAGCAGATCGGCGGCCGTGCCGCTGAGCTTCGTGCCGGCCTCGATCGGCCCCTTCTTCTCGGCCTTGCGCCGCTCGATCCGCTCCCGCTCCAGGCGCTGCGCCGCCAACTCGGCCTCGGCCTCGGACAACTGGGCGGCGGCCGGCTTGTCACCGTCGGTCCGACCGGTGCCGGACTCCCCGCCCTCCTCCGCCGGCTGGCCCGCACCGCCGGCGACTTCGGACGCGCCGCCCCCCGAGCCCTCCGCAGCGCCCTCGGCTCCGGTGCCGTCGGCCGCGGGCTCGCCCCCGTCCCCCGGCATCCCCGGCTCGGAGTTCTCCGTGGTCTGCGGGTCCGTGCTCACAGCGTGCTCCAGTCGTGATCGGGATAGCGGTGCACGGGCGCCGACACGTCGTCGAGCGCCCGGCAGATCTCGTCAGGAAGACTAAGGGCCTCCACTGACAACGCCGCCGTGAGCTGCTGCGCGTTGCGCGCGCCGATGACGGGCGCGGTCACTCCGGGCCGGTCGCGGATCCAGGCGAGGGCGACCTGGAGGGGCGTCACCGCGAGCCCGTCCGCCGCGGTCTGCACGGCGTCCACGATCCGGCTCGCGGTGTCGTCGAGGTACGGCGCGACGAACGGCGCCAGGTGCTCGGAGGCGCCCCGGGAGTCCGGGGGCGTCGCGTCGCCCCGGTACTTGCCCGTCAGGACGCCCCGGCCGAGCGGGGAGGAGGGCAGCAGCCCGATGCCGAGGTCCAGCGCGGCCGGGAGCACCTCGCGCTCGACCCCGCGCTGCAGCAGCGAGTACTCCATCTGCGTGCTGGCCAGCCGCGTCCGCGTCCCGGGCGCCGCCAGCTGCCAGGTCGCCGCCTTGGCGAGCTGCCAGCCGCAGAAGTTCGAGACGCCCGCGTAGCGCGCGCGACCGCTGCTGACGGCCAGGTCGAGGGCCTGGAGGGTCTCCTCCAGGGGCGTTGAGGGATCGTAGGCGTGGATGTGCCAGACGTCGACGTAGTCCGTGCCCAGACGGGCCAGCGAGGCGTCGAGCGCGGAGAGCAGATGGCCGCGCGAGCCGTCGAACCGGCGGTCCGGGTCGGGCACGCTGCCCGCCTTGGTCGAGATCACCAGATCCCGGCGCGGGACCAGCCCTTCTATCAGGCGTCCCAGCAGGTATTCGGCCTCTCCGTCGCCGTACACGTCCGCCGTGTCCACGAGCGTCCCGCCCGCTTCCCAGAAGGTCTTCAGGAGGTCCGCGGCGTCGTGCTCGTCGGTGTCCCTGCCCCACGTCAGCGTGCCGAGTCCGATGCGGGACACGCGAAGGCCCGTACGGCCGAGATGCCTCTGCTCCATGAACGCCGAGATTACTGGCCGGAACCTACGGTGTGGGGGCCTGTGGACAACCAGTTTCCACGCGCTAGGGTCTCCCGAACAGGGACGTTACTGATCGGTAAGGGGAATCGGCCATGCAGCTCGGGATCAACCTCGGCTACTGGGGCGCCGGAATGGACGCGGACAACCTGGCGGTCGCCCAGGAGGCCGACCGCCTCGGGTACGCCGTGTGCTGGGCCGCCGAGGCCTACGGCTCCGACGCGGCCACCGTGCTGAGCTGGGTCGCCGCCCAGACCGAGCGCATCGACGTCGGCTCGGCCATCTTCCAGATCCCGGCCCGCCAGCCGGCGATGACCGCGATGACGGCCGCCACCCTGGACTCCCTCTCCGGCGGCCGCTTCCGCCTGGGCCTCGGCGTCTCCGGACCGCAGGTCTCCGAGGGCTGGTACGGCGTCAAGTTCGACAAGCCGCTGGCCCGCACGCGTGAGTACGTCGAGATCGTACGCAAGGCCATGAGCCGCGAGCGGCTGACCTACGACGGCGCGCACTGGACCCTGCCGCTGCCCGGCGGCCCCGGCAAGCCGATCAAGCTGACCGTGCACCCCACCCGCGAGCACATCCCGCTGTACATCGCCGCGATCGGCCCGAAGAACCTGGAGCAGACCGGCGAGATCGCCGACGGTGCGCTGCTGATCTTCCCCTCCGCCGAGCACCTGGAGGAGACGACCCTCAGGCACCTGCGGGCCGGGCGGGAGAAGGCCGGGAAGACGATGGAGGGGTTCGACGTCCACCCGACGCTGCCGCTGGCCGTGGGCGAGGACAAGGACGTCGCCGCGCTCGCCGACGCCTTCCGCCCCTACACCGCGCTGTACGTCGGCGGCATGGGCAGCGCCAAGCAGAACTTCTACAACCAGCTCGCCCAGCGCATGGGCTTCGAGGCGGCGGCCGCCGAGGTCCAGGAGAAGTACCTCTCCGGCGACAAGCAGGGCGCCGCGGCCGCCCTCCCGCACGACCTGATCGACCAGACCACGCTGCTGGGCTCCGTCGACCGCATCGCCGACCGGATGAAGGAGTACGCGGCGGCCGGCGTGACCACCCTCTCGCTCTCCCCGGCCGGCTTCACCCTCGACGAGCGGATCGCCTCGCTGCGGGCCGGCGTCGAGGCCCTGGAGCGCGCTGGGCTGGCGTGAGCGGGGGTGCGACCGCCGGAGGTTTCCGCGGCCGTGGTGGGGGCTCGGGGGTCTTCCCCGCCACGGCCGTCACGGGGAACAACGCGCCGTGGCGCGCGCGGTTACGCCCCCGAAGTGACCCCGGTGGTCCTTCTTTCGGCGGAGTTGTCCGACACAGCTGTTGCCGCGCCCCTCTGGCCGCATTTGACTCGTTCTCTGCGGATTCCGCCGCGTGCTGCAGAGAGGTGCTCACGATGCTTTCGGCCAAGAGTCTGTTCCAGGAGATCCTCGACGACGACCAGTCCTTCGCGCTGTTCTGCTCCATCGCGGCCAGCGGGGAGTCGCAGGGAGGCTGGGAGAACGCGCGCATCGCGGCGCTGGTACCCGAGGGTGAACGCCCCCTCGCCCCGAAGATCGCCCGGCACGGCGCCGACGAGGACAAGCACGGACGCATCTTCAACGCCCTGATGAAGAAGCGCGGCCTCAAGCCCGTCCCGGTACCGCCGGAGACGGACTACACGATGCTCCTGGAGCGGTACGGCATCGGCCTCGCGCACGAGAAGCTCAAGAGCGACGAACCGCTCACCGTGCAGGACGTCGTCACCTACCTCGCCCACAGCCGGGTCACCGAACAGCGCGCCTCCGAGCAGATGGAACTGCTGCGCCGGCACTTCGCCGACCACCCCGACATCGGCCGCGCGGTGAAGATGATCTCCGCCGACGAGGACAACCACCTCGCCTACTGCCACGAGGAACTGCTCCGCCTCGCCCGCGCCGGCCACGGCCGCGCCATCCAGCGCACCCTGCGCGAGTGCGCCCTCACCGAGATCCGCGTCTACCGGGACGTCAGCCTCGCCGTGATGGACCACATGGGCCGCATCCTGGGCTGGCCGAAGGCGAAGGCGGCGGTGCTCGCGGCCGGCATCCACGCCGTCTACGCCTACGAGCGGTTCGCCGGCTGGCGGCGCATGGTCAGCCTGCGGATGCCCGAACGGCGCGACGCGCTGGGCGGACCCGCCACCACGGCGCCCGAGTTCGCCTAGAGCCAGCCGCGCCGCTTGAACAGCCGGTACAGCACCACTTCCAGGGCGGCCATCACCGCGATCACCGCCGGGTACGACCACACCCAGTGCAGTTCCGGCATGTGCTGGAAGTTCATGCCGTAGACCCCCGCGATCATCGTGGGGATCGCGGCCATGGCCGCCCACGCGGAGATCTTCCGCATGTCGTCGTTCTGCCGCACGCTCATCTGCGCCAGATGCGCCGACAGGATGTCCGACACCAGCCGGTCCAGGCCCTCCACGGACTCGTTCACGCGCGCGAGGTGGTCGCCGACGTCACGGAAGAAGGGCCGCGCCTTGTCGTTGACGTAGGGCACCGTCACGCCGAACGGCCCCGAGCCCGCGAGCCGGGTCAGCGGCAGGGTGAGCGGGCCGGTCGCCCGGCGGAACTCCAGGATCTGCCGCTTGAAGCCGTAGATCCGCGAGGCCGTGTTCCGCGAGCCGCCGCCGTCCGGCTGGAACACCTCCGTCTCCAGCTCCTCCAGATCGGTCTGCAACTCGGTCGCCACGTCCAGGTAGTGGTCGACGACCGCGTCCGAGACCGCGTACAGGACGGCGGTGGGCCCCTTGCCGAGCAGCTCCGGCTCGCGCTCCAGGCGCTGCCGCACGGCGCCCAGGGGCGAGCCCTCGCCGTGGCGGACGGTGACCACGAAGCAGTCGCCGAGGAAGATCATGACCTCGCCCGTGGAGACCCGGTCGCTGTCCGGCTCGTACACCACCGGCTTGAGCACCACGAACAGCGAGTCGTCGTAGACCTCCAGCTTCGGCCGCTGATGGGCGGTCAGAGCGTCCTCGACGGCCAGCGGATGCAGCGCGAACTCCTGCGTGACCAGGTCGAACTCCTTCTCCGACGGCTCGTGCAGCCCGATCCACACGAAGCCGCCCGCCACCCGTGCCTCCTCCAGGGCGTCGGAGAAGTCCTCGGGCCCCTCCGTCCGGTGGCCGTCTCGGTAGATGGCACAGTCGACGATCACGGAGCGTATTCTCCCGTCCTCGGGCGCCCGCCGTACGCGGGCGTATGCCTACCCTGGGCCGCATGCCCACGCTGATCCTGGTCCGGCACGGACGATCCACCGCCAACACCGAGGGACTGCTCGCCGGGTGGACACCCGGTGTCGCCCTGGACGAGCGCGGCGCCGCGCAGGCCGCCGCGCTGCCCGGGCGGCTCGCCGGGCTGCCGATCTCCGAGGTCGTCAGCAGCCCGCTGCAGCGCTGCCAGGAGACCCTGCGGCCGCTGCTCGAGGCCCGCCCCGAGCTGACCGCCCACACCGACGAGCGGATCGGGGAGTGCCACTACGGCGACTGGTCCGGCCGCAAGCTCGCCGAGCTCAAGGACGAGCCGCTGATGCAGGTCGTGCAGGCGCACCCGTCGGCGGCCGCGTTCCCCGGCGGCGAGTCGATGCGCGCGATGCAGACCCGCGCGGCCGAGGCCGTACGAGAATGGAACGCGCGCGTGGAGCACGACCACGGCGCCGACGCCGTCTACCTCATGTGCTCGCACGGCGACATCATCAAGTCGCTCGTCGCGGACGCACTCGGACTTCATCTCGACCTCTTCCAGAGGATTTCCGTTGAACCGTGTTCCATCACCGCGATCCGTTACACCCGCCTGAGGCCGTTTCTCGTCCGCCTCGGTGACACCGGTGATTTCACGTCCCTGGTGCCGCGTGAGGAGCCGCCGGCCGACGACGCCCCGGTCGGGGGCGGTGCGGGCGCACCGTGATCGTCGGGCGCAGTAGGGTGAAGCGGTCGCAACAAGCCGCCGGTCCCGAAGCCGATCCAGATCCAGACCCAGGAGACAGGACGTGTCCCGTCAGGTGTTCCTCTACGACCCCCCGGACCGTTTCGTGGCCGGTACGGTCGGACTGCCCGGACGCCGTACGTTCTTCCTCCAGGCCACCGCAGGCCCCCGGGTGACCAGCGTGGCCCTGGAGAAGACCCAGGTCGCCGCCCTCGCCGAGCGCATGGAAGAACTGCTCGACGAGGTCGTACGGCGCAGTGGCGGCAGCGCAGCCGTCCCGGCCGTGGCCCCCACGGAGGTCGCCGACACGGCCCCGCTCGACACACCGATCGAGGAGGAGTTCCGCGTCGGCACGATGGCCCTCGCCTGGGACGGCGAGGAACAGCGCATGATCGTCGAGGCGCAGGCCCTCGTCGAACTCGACGCCGACAGCGAGGAGGACCTCGCCGAGGCCGAGGAACGCCTGCTGCAGGACGAGGAGAACGGGCCCCCGATGCTGCGGGTCCGGCTGACCGGCGCGCAGGCCAGAGCCTTCGCCAAGCGCGCCCTCGACGTCGTCAACGCCGGGCGGCCGCCGTGCCCGCTGTGCAGCCTCCCGCTGGACCCGGAAGGACACGTATGTCCGCGCCAGAACGGATACCGCCGCGGAGCGTGACGACCACGCAGCTGCTCGCCGAGGGCGAGCTGACGGTGCGCGGCCGTATCCGCGAGGCGTCCAACGCGGCCCTGTACTGCACGGTCTCTCACGAGGGCCGGGAGACGGCCTGCGTCTACAAGCCCGTGGCCGGCGAGCGCCCGCTGTGGGACTTTCCCGACGGCACCCTCGCCCAGCGGGAGGTCGCCGCGTACGAGGTCTCCGAGGCGACCGGCTGGGGGCTCGTCCCGCCGACCGTGCTGCGCGAGGGGCCCTACGGCGAGGGCATGGTCCAGCTGTGGGTCGAGGTGAGCGGGGAGGCCGAGCTGCTCGCCCTGGTGGACGGCGAGGAGCCCGGGCCGGGCTGGAAGGCGATCGGCTTCGCGGAGGTCGGCGACGGGAAGACGGCCCTGCTGGTGCACGCCGACGACGAGCGGCTGCGCCGGCTCGCCGTGCTGGACGCCGTGATCAACAACGCCGACCGCAAGGGCGGCCACCTGCTGCCGGCCGGGGAGCGGCTCTACGGCATCGACCACGGGGTCACCTTCAACGCCGAGAACAAGCTGCGCACCCTGCTGTGGGGCTGGGCGGGGGAGCCCCTGACGGGGGAGGCGGTCGAGGTCCTCAAGGGGCTCAGGGAAGGGCTCGCGGACGGCGGAGCGCTCGCCGCACGCCTGGCCGCGCTGATCACCCCGGCCGAACTCGACGCCACCCGCGCGCGGGTCGACGTACTCCTGGAGTCCGGCAGGCACCCCGAGCCCGGCGGCGAGTGGCCGGCCATCCCCTGGCCGCCGGTGTAGGAGCACACCGGCCGGTAACGCGCAAGACCGCCTTACCGGCCATCCGGCCCGGTCCGGTTCGTATACGGAACATCCGTCCGGTTAGGCTCATGACATGCATGCCTGGCCCGCTTCCGAGGTCCCCGCCCTGCCTGGTCAGGGCCGCGACCTGAGGATCCACGACACCGCGACCGGCGGTCTGGTCACCCTCGACCCCGGTCCCGTCGCCCGTATCTACGTCTGCGGCATCACGCCGTACGACGCCACCCACATGGGGCACGCGGCGACCTACAACGCGTTCGACCTCGTTCAGCGCGTGTGGCTCGACACCAAGCGGCAGGTCCACTACGTCCAGAACGTCACCGACGTCGACGATCCGCTGCTGGAGCGCGCCCAGCGCGACGACATCGACTGGACCGCCCTCGCCGAGAAGGAGACGGCCCTCTTCCGCGAGGACATGACCGCCCTGCGCATGCTGCCGCCGAAGCACTACATCGGCGCGGTCGAGGCGATACCCGGCATCGTCCCGCTCGTCGAGCGGCTGCGCGACGCCGGCGCCGCCTACGAGCTGGAGGGGGACATCTACTTCTCCGTCGAGTCCGACCCCCACTTCGGCAAGGTCTCGAACCTCGACGCGGCCGCCATGCGGCTGCTGTCCGCCGAGCGCGGCGGCGACCCGGACCGCCCGGGCAAGAAGAACCCGCTCGACCCGATGCTGTGGATGGCCGCCCGTGAGGGCGAGCCCAGCTGGGACGGCGGCTCGCTCGGCCGCGGGCGCCCCGGCTGGCACATCGAGTGCGTCGCCATCGCCCTCGACCACCTTGGCATGACCTTCGACGTCCAGGGCGGCGGCTCCGACCTCGCCTTCCCGCACCACGAGATGGGCGCTTCACACGCCCAGGTGCTCACCGGCGAGTTCCCGATGGCCAAGGCGTACGTCCACGCCGGCATGGTCGCCCTGGACGGCGAGAAGATGTCGAAGTCGAAGGGCAACCTCGTCTTCGTGTCGGCTCTGCGCCGCGACGGAGTCGACCCGGCCGCCATCCGCCTCGCACTGCTCGCCCACCACTACCGCGCCGACTGGGAGTGGACCGACCAGGTCCTCGCAGACGCCGTCGCCCGGCTCGGCCGCTGGCGCGCCGCCGTCTCCCGGCCCGACGGCCCGCCCGCCGAGGCGCTCGTCGAGGAGATCCGCGAGGCCCTCGCGAACGACCTGGACGCCCCGGCCGCGCTCGCCGCGGTCGACCGCTGGGCCGCCGGGCAGCAGGAGCACGGCGGTACGGACACCGGCGCGCCCGGTGTCGTCTCGCGTGCCGTGGACGCCCTGCTGGGCGTGGCTCTGTAGCGAGTCGTACGGGAGGGGCGCCTCCCCCGCGGAGAGGCGCCCCCTGTACGGCGGGACGAAGGTCAGATCCGCTGGATCCTGACGCTGCGCAGGACGTTCGGCGACTGCGTGTCCCAGACGCCGATCACCTGGTGGCCGAACGCGAACGCCTCCTGGATCTGCTGGTGCGCCTGCGGCTGCGGGTTGTTGAGGACCCGGAACTGGCCGTTGATGCGCAGGAAGATCTGCTGCGGCTGGCCCTGCAGCGGGTGCACGATGTCGACGAAGCCGTTCGCCACACCTGAGGCGAGGGCCTGCGTCTGCACCTGCTGCACGATCTGCTGGACCACCTGCTGCGCGAGCTGCTGGAGCTCCTGCTGCACCTGACGCTCCTGCTGCTGCGCCTGCTGGTCCTGCTGCTGATGCTGCTGTTGCTGGGCGAAGGGCTGCTGGTGCTGCTGGCCCATCTGCTGCAGCAGTTGCTGGTACGGCTGTTGCTGGCCGAGCTGCTGGAGCTGCTCCAGCGAGCCGCCGCCCATGCCGAAGCCCTGCTGGCCGCCGCCCTGCTGACCGAACGGCTGCTGTTGCTGGTAGGGCGAGGTGCTGGGGAACTGCTGGCCCTGCTGTCCCAGTTGGCCCATCTGCGGGGTGATGCTCATACGGGTGTCACCTTCCCTTGATGTGGACGGGACGTGCGGTGGTGCGGACCGTCAGCCGGTGACCACCAGGCCGACGATCTCGTCGTCCGAGAACCAGACCCGGACGTCGGGCCGTCCTCCGGCGAAGGCGGAGTGCACCGCCTGACGGATCTCGGGGGACGGGTGGTTGAGGTTGCGCCACGCGCCGGCCACGAACAGCCGGAGCCTCGGCGGGAGTTCACGGGGGTAGGGCAGCAGCTCGTCCCAGTACCGCTCGGCGCGGCCGGAGCCGACCGCCTGCGGCAGCAGACGCGTGACCGCCGCCTTGATGTCCGGCCGGTTGCCGATCCGCTGGGAGGCCGGCCGCCCCGGTGCGTCCTGCTGCGGCGAGCCGGTGGCCCGCAGCACCTCACGGGCGCGTTCCGGGGACATCGGGGGCTGGCCGGCCGCCTTGAGCATGCCCTGGAGCGCGGCCAGCGCGCCGACCACCACCGGGGAGGCGGAGGAGGTCCCGGAGAACGTGTCCGTGTACCAGACGATCTCCTCGGCACCGCCCTGCAGATCGCCGGGCTTGTCCCAGGAGCCGCCGGTGGTCGTGACCTCGCGGCCCCAGCCCTGCGCGTCCACGCGGGCGCCGTAGTTGGAGAACGCGAGCCTGGACCGGTCCGGGCCGTGGTCGCGGCCGTGCGTGCCGGGCGGCGGGGCGCCCGCGCCGACCAGGACGGCGCCGGAGGACGGGTTGGAGGGGTTGAAGGGGTTGCGCCACCACTCGGGGAACTCGTCGGGGCGGCGCTCGTAGACCGCGTCGTCCAGCGACTCGCCGCCGTTGCCCGCGGCGGCCACGACGAGGACGCCCCGGCCGGTGGCGTAGCGGATGGCCGCGTAGTCGTCCGGCCACCACTCCAGCGCGATGTAGCCGCGCTGGTCGTCGCGTTCGGCGTACTCGAACCGCGGTCCGGGGCGGTGCAGTTCGACCAGGACGACGTCGCCCGGGCCGAGCCGGTCGGCCGCCGCGTGGATGGCCGCCGCGGTGCCGATGCCCTGGAAGGAGGCGGCCGCGGTCACCGCGTCCGGCACGATGCCGGTCACGCCGTGCTCGCCCCGGTCGCCGCCGATCACGCCGATCACGGCGGTGCCGTGGTTGCGCCAGGCCAGGTCGGTCAGCGGGGTGCCGACCACGACGCCGGCGAGCTTGGCGGCCAGGTCCTCGTGGCCCAGCTGCCAGGCGCCCTCGACGTCGATGACCGTCACCCCCTGACCCGATCCACCGGGGCGCTGCCAGGCCCAGTGGGCGTCGATCCCCTCGGGCGCCGGGCGCAGATAGCCCTGCCGGCCGGTGAAGTCGGGCGTGACCGGCGCGCCCTCCTTCAACCGGCCGCCCTCCTCCGTCAGGGAGGCCGGTACGGCGCCGGGCTTGATGTACGCGGTGTCGATGCCCGGCAGCGCGGCGATCCGCGACCGCAGCTCCTCGGCGCGGCTGTCCGCGCCGCGCACCCGGTAGAACAGCGCCAGGTCGGGCATGCTCGCGTCGGCCGGGGCAGCCGTCTGCTGTAACCTTTCTTCACTTCCGAACAAGGGCTCAAGACCCAGCTGTTCGTCGCTGAGGAACATCGCGAGGGCGGAGACGTCGGCGCCCCCGGCCGACCGTACGCCCTCCGCGCCGGCCCGCAGCCGGACCTCGGGGCGGGCGACGACGATCAGCTCCCGCTCGGCTCCTCGATAGGTGAATCCCGCTCCGTCGGGCCCGGGCCCGGACGCCCCCGGGCCCCCCGCCGGCTGTACCTGGTCGGTCATCGGGTACCGCTCCCTTCGGTCCGTGCGGGTGCGTCATCGGAGCCCAACCAAGCACTCCCGGGGCGGTCCGTAAAGGCTGTCTTCGGCAACTCGGTTTGAAAACAAGTTGATTGGGTAACGGGTGCATTCCGTCCGGAAACCGATGTCACGTCACAATCCGGCCGAAGGCTGCGGAGACACGGGTCATGTGATGGGGTGGGAGCGTCTGTTGACCCGTTCGGCCGGCCACCCGCCGGCCCCTTGGCGGAAGGACGCACAGTGGCACCCACCGATCGTTCCTTCGCACGTCGAAGACTGCTCACCACGGCCGCCGCCCTGACGGGAGCGGCCTTTCTCCACGGCACCGCGCAGGCGGCGGACACCCGCGCGAGCGCCTGGCCGGCCCAGTTCCCCCTGCCCGACGGCTTCCAGCCGGAGGGCATCACCATCGGCGCGAGCCCGCACGCCTACTTCGGCTCGCTCGCCGACGGATCCGTTTACCGCGCGAGCCTCGCCACCGGCCGCGGCGCGGTGATCAGCCAGGGCCTCGGCGCCGAACACCCCACCGTGGGGCTGAAGACCGACCGGCGCGGCAGGCTCTTCCTCAGTGGAGGCGTCAGCGGCGAACTGCGCACCGTCGACGCCCGCACGGGCGAGATCGAGCACGTCCACAACCCCGGTGGCCAGTTCGTGAACGACGTGGTCCTCACCCCGGACGCCGCCTGGTTCACCGACTCCTACCGGGCCGTGCTCTACCGGCTGGGCCTGGACCGGCACGGCACCCCGGGCGCCGTCGAGACCGTGCCGCTGACCGGAGACTGGGTGCAGGGCCCCGACTTCACCGCCAACGGCATCGAGCGCACCCCGGACGGCACCGCCCTGCTCGTGGTCAACACCGTCGCGGACGGCGGCGGCCTGATGCGCGTCGACCCGCGCACCGGAGCGGCCCGCTCGGTCGACCTCGGCCCGGCCCGGCTCCCCAACGGCGACGGCCTGCTGCTGCTCGGCCGGATCCTCTACGCCGTCCAGCAGCAGCAGAACGCGATCGACGTCTTCCGGCTGAACGCGGCCGGCACCAAGGGCACCGCGATCGCCCGCATCACCGACCCGCGCTTCCGCATCCCGACGACCGTCGCCGCCTGGGGCGACCGTCTCTACCTGCCCAACGCCCGCTTCGACGTGGAGCCGACCCCGGACACGGAGTACGACGCGGTGGCCGTGGCGCGCGTCTAGCCGCGCGCGGGTCCAGCCGTGGCGAGGGCGGTGCACACCGGGTG
>NZ_JBTWMV010000096.1:0-13507 GCF_054850255.1 Streptomyces sp. 7R007
CGCCCGGGTGAGGGCGCGGAGGAGCGGTGGGGGCGGGGTGCGGGGGCCCGGCGGGCGGGGGCCGGGTGGCCGCCCGCCCGGAGACCGGTCCTTCGTCTTCGCGTGCGGGGCCGCGGCGGTCATCGGTGCGGGCCGCCGTTCACTGCTCTGTGACCTGATTGTTCGTGGCGTCCTTGAGCGCGTCGTCGTAGCCGCTCGCCGCCTTGTCCACGGACGTGTCGCCCGTCGTGACGCCCTCCATCGCCTCCTGGATGGCGGTGGAGACCTTCGGGTACGCCGGGTAGGCGGGCCGGTAGTGGGTGCTCGACACGAGGTCCGTGAAGAACTTGATGCCGGGCTGGGCCTTGGCGTACGAGGGGTCGTTCGCGACGTCCTTCCGCACCGCGATACCGGAGTTGGCGATGTACCACTTCTGGGCGTTCGCCTTCGTCTGCATCGTCTTGATGAAGTCGAAGGCCAGGTCGGGGTTTCCGGCCTTCGCGGGGATCGCCCAGGTCCAGCCGCCCGACATGCTCACCTTGCCCGGGGCCTGGCCGTGCTGCGTCGGCATGTACGCCAGCCCCAACTCGCTGGACCACTGCGGCCATTCGTGGCCGGCGCCGGTCAGCCAGTCCTGCGGCAGCCAGGAGCCGTCCAGGTCGATGCCGAGCTTGCCCTTGGGGAGGAGGTCACCGCGCACGATGGTCTGGATGTTGGGGTCGAGGGCGGTGTCGACGGACGGGCCGAGCTTCTCCTTGTAAACCGTCCGGACGAAGGAGAGGGCGTCCTTGAAGCCCTGCCCGGCGGTGAACCACTTCTTCGACGACTTGTCGTACAGCGGGTCCGTCGTACCGTCGTCGGTGCCGTAGAGCAGCATCTCGAAGCCCTGCATGGTGGCGGCCTCGCCGGCGGGTTTGCCGGTGTAGACGTTGAGGGGCGTGACGCCGGGGACCTTCTTCTTGATCGTGCGGGCGGCGGTGAGGATGTCGTCCCAGTTCTTCGGCTGCCAGTCGGCGGGCAGGCCGGCCTTCTTGAAGACGCCCTTGTCGAACCAGAGCCCGCGGGTGTCGGTGCCGTCCGGGACGCCGTACGTCTTGCCGTCCTCCGCCTTCGCGGCGGTCTTCGCGGTGTCGATGAACTGGTTCCAGTCCGGCCACTTGGCGAGGTAGGGGTCGAGGGGCTTCAAGTACCCGCTGGTGATGTCGGAGTTGATGAGGAAGGTGTCCTCGTAGACCAGGTCGGGCGCGGTCTTGGGGGAGCGGAGCATCTGCTGGAGCTTGGTGTAGTACTCCGAGTCCGGGGCCTTGATGGGGACGAGCTCGACCTTCTTGCCGGGGTACTGCTTCTCGAACTGCTTCTTGATGTCCGCGAGATAGTCGTCCATCACGTGGATCGAGTTGTCCGTGGACTGCTTGAAGGAGACCTTCACGGTGTCCGGGTCACTGCCGGATCCGCCACCGCAGGCGGTGAGAGCGGTGGCGGCGAGGGCGGTGGTGAGGAGGACGGGGAGGAGGGGAAAGGCGGCGGTGGGGCGCACGGGCATGACCTCCTGCGGCTTCACGTCGTTGTGGCGCGGGATGACTGCCCGGTGAACGTAAGTGGAGTGGTCTAGTCAGGTCAATGTGTGTGCGGCGGATTGGGGGTGGGACGCGGATGCGCGCGGTGGTTACTCAGGGAGTCCGGCGGCCCGGACGCGGGCCTGGGATGCTTCGGCGGGTGCGTTGGCGCGGGTGTAGGCGTCCGCGGCCTGAAGGTGGGCGGCGCGGGCCTCGGCGGTGCGGTGGGCTTCCTGGAAGGCACGGGCCGAGTTCTGGAGCGCCCGTCCCTCGCCGTACCAGTCCTCGAACTCTCATGTCGGCCACGAGGGAGGCAATGGCCCGATGGCGTCGCCGCCGCAGCATGCCCGCGGCGATCTGGAGCGCCAGGGGCAAGTGGCCGCAGCGACGGGCGGGTTCGCGCAGCGCGTCCGGCTCCTGCTGCGGGCGCTCGTCGCGTTCGTCGGTGTCGTGCAGAGCCCGCGTCACCAGGGCCACGGAATCGTCCGGGGCGAGTGTCTCAGGCCGATGAGGCGTACCGGCAGCGCGTCGGGACGGTCCCGGGAGGTGACGAGCACCCTGTGGTGATCCGTGCCGGGCAGCAGAGGCAGGAACCGAGACGGGTCCGACGCGTTGTCCAGGATCAGCAGCATCCTGTCCCGACGCTCGGCGAGCAACGCGCGATACACGTCGTACCGGCGCTCGGAGGTCGGCGGCAGATCCCGGTCCCGTACGCCGAGCGCGTCCAACAGGGCCAGTACCGCCTGATCGGCCGTGACCGGGTCGTCGTCGTGGCCGCGCAGGTCCACGAACAGCGTCCTGCCGGGGAACCAGCCCTCCGCGCGGGCCCGGTGAGCCGCTTCCACCGCCAGTGCCGTCCTGCCGATGCCGCCCATGCCGGTGACGGCGAAGATGAGGAGAGGGAGGGCGGCGGAGTCGTCCTCGGCGGGGACGAGACGGGGGAGCAGGCGATCCAGTTCCGCCGCGCGGCCGGTGAAGCCCGGCGGGCGGGGCGGCAGGGTGGCGGTGGCGGGGGGGTACCGGACCGTGGGTGGTGCGCCGACTCCTAGCCCTGCCTCTTTCCGACGACTGGCCCGTAGAAGGTCCCGCCCCTGAAGTCGATGTGGTCTCCGCCGTACGTCGCCCTGTCGTCTCCGCCGTGGCGTTGGGGACCCTCCTCGGAGCCGGCGCGGTCGGTGGACGCACCTTTCCTGGGCCGGAGTTTGCGCAGTACCGCCACTGCCACCGAGGCGGCTTGCTCCGCGGCCTGCTTCTGGGAGCCCGAGGCGTCGGCCTCGCGTTTGCCGTCGTTGGCCCGGTCGCTGATCCCGCGGACGACGACCGCGTCCAACTGCCCGTTCAGATGCGCCGCGTGCGCTGCCCCCGACCCCTCCATCTCGATCGCGGCGGCGTCGTTGTAGTACTCGCGCAGATGCCGGGTGATCTCGGAGCGGGAGTCGGCCAGGACCACGTCGCCGGCGGCGATCGGCTTGAAGTGCGCCCGTACGTCCGGCATGTCCCGCACAGCGGAACGCGCCGCCTGGACAAGGGCGTTCGACCCGTGCCAGGCCTCGGGCCGGACCTGGAAGCCCTGGGGCGTTTGCTTGCCGCCGTGGATGCCGTACACCTTGGTGCCGATGACGACGTCGCCGATGCCGATATCGTCCTTGAGGCTGCCGGCGACGCCGACGAAGAGCACGGCCCGCGGGCGCAGCCAGGAGATGATCTGCGTGGTGAGCGCGGCGGCGTTCACGACCCCTTCGCCCAACTCGGCCACGGCCACGGTGCACTCCGTGCCGTCGAGGCGGCCGTACTCGACCCGGGTTCCGTCCTCGTGGACGAGTTCCTCGCGGTCGGTGAGGTGGGAGCGCACGGCGGTGTATTCGAGCGCGAGAGCGGTGAGGATCACGGCGGTGGGCGACGGTGTGTTCGGCACACTGCGACGGTACTGCCAAGGCGGCGCCATCGGAGGGGAGTTGGGCGTCGGTGCCATGGGCCGGTCAAGCGATTCAGGTGGTTCAGACCGTTCAAACGCTTCAGACGGTGATGAGCCCGATCACGGGCTGCTGTGGGAGTTCCAAGGCGGCAGCGCAGAGCTTCGGTATGTGGGAGTTGCCGGACGTCACCAGCCGGACGGGTGCTGTACACAGGGCCGCGGTGGCGACGACGACGGAATCGACGAGGCATTCGTGGCCATCGAGACCGGTCGCATCCGGGAGACGGCTCGCGGCCTGAAGCACAGTGTCGTCGACCGGCTTCACATCGAACCGCGACAGTACGAAGGCGAGACGCTTGGCGGCCTGCCCTGTGCGGCGGACCTCAAGTGGGGTCAGGGCGGACAGCGCCACACGGCGGCCGTTGTCCTCAGCGGCCTTGATCCGTGTGCGCATGGATTCGTCACCGTCAACGTGCAAGGACAGGACCTGAGCGTCCAGCACCAGTGTGCCTCCGCCCATGATCTTCGCCTTGACGCGTCTGCTCACCATTCGGACTCCGCCTGCCTGAGAGCGTCGTCGCCGACCGGTCCGAAGTCGCGTTCGTCGGCATCGACGACCTCACGGAGCTTGGCCATGGCGAGCCACTGCTCCAAGGCCTCGGAGACGACTGCCGAGAAGCCGGTCATTCCTGTTCTGGCTTCGATTTCCTTTATCAGCGACTGCGGCAGCGACACGGAGCGTTTTCCTGCCCGTTCCGAACACCATGGGTAGGAAAAAAACGCTCCTGGTCTGTAATGATGCAGGTCAGCGCAGGTTCGCGCAGTCGGTGAGGGGACGGTGGCATGGCGGAGCGGGATGTCGGTGTCGGGCAGTTGCTGCTCGCCGAGTACCAGAGCGTCAAGGACGAGCAGAAGGCGCGGATCGGGTTCCGGGACAATCTGCTGTACGTGACGCTGACCGTCGTGGCCGCCGTGATCGCCGCGGCGGCGCAGGCCAAGCAGGCGTCGATGCTGCTCGCGTTGCCACCGGTGTGCGTCGTGCTCGGGTGGACGTACCTCGTCAACGACGAGAAGATCTCGGCGATCGGGCGGTACGTGCGGGACGAGTTGGCGCCTCGGCTCGCCCACCTCGCGGACGGCGGCCGTGAGGTGGAGGTCTTCGGCTGGGAGACGGCCCATCGCGGCGACGCCCGCCGGTCCTCCCGGAAGGCCATCCAACTCGCCGTCGACCTGACCGCCTTCTGCGCGGTGCCGCTCGCCGCGCTGGTCGTGTTCTGGAGCGGCGGCGGGAACGGCGGACTCATCACCCTGTCGGTGGTGGAGGCGCTCGCCGTGGCCGGTCTGGGTGTGCAGGTGGTGCTGTACGCGCGGCCCCCGCGGAGCGCGTCAGCTCCGCCGGCCGCGTCCACCCCGTCAACGTCCGTCTGACGTCGAACCGTTGAGCTACGGCTTGTGGCGTGGATCGGGGGCGGATCGGCACATGAGAGCGGCGTTGCTGACGGCCCTGGCCGAGGGCGCGAGCGGAGACGCGGGGCGTCGGGCGGTCGGGAGCCGGCGCGGGCGGTCGGGCTGGACGCGGTGCCTAGGCGCAGGCGCTGGCCGCGGCGGGGCCAGATCCTCCGGAACCCGGCCGACGTTCACAAGGCAGCTCACCACCCCGCCCAGGCCCGCACCGCCCACCTCCAAGCCGCCGACGCCTTCGCGACCAGGCACACGCCCCCGCCGAAGCCGCCCGAGCCCGCATCTGGGCCGTCGCCCTGACCGACGAACGCCGCCCCCTACCGCCCCCGCTCCCCCCGAACCCACCGGTACTGCAACTCAGGTCGCCCCACAGTCCCGTACTGCGGAGCCCGGGCCGCACGCCCCGCCTCCACCAAGTGCTCCAGGTACCGTCGGGCGGTGATCCGCGAGATCCCCACCGCCTCCGCCACCCCCGCAGCCGTGAGCCCCTCCGCCGACTCCCGCAAAGTCCCCGTCACCCGCTCCAGCGTCGGCCCGCTCAACCCCTTGGGCAGCGCCGCAGGCGAAGGCGCCCGCAGCGCGGCCAGCGCCCGGTCCACCTCGTCCTGCCCGCTCGCTTCCCCCGCGGCCCCCCGGAACTCCGCGTACCGCACGAGCCGGTCCCGCAGGGTCGCGAACGTGAACGGCTTCAGCACGTACTGCACGACCCCGAGCGACACCCCCTCCCGCACCACCGCCAGATCCCGCGCCGACGTCACCGCTATCACGTCCGCCTGATGCCCAGCCGCCCGCAGCGACCGCGCGAACTGCAGGCCGTGCACGTCGGGCAGGTGCAGGTCCAGCAACAGCAGATCCACCGCCGTACGATCCAGCAGCCGCCGCGCCTCCGCCCCCGAGTGCGCCTTTCCCACGGCCACGAAGCCCGGCACCCGGCCGACGTACAGGACGTGCGCGTCGGCGGCCACCGGGTCGTCCTCCACGACCAGCACCCGAATCGGCTGCCGCTGTCCGCCCGAGACCGAGCCCGCCGAAACACCGCCGCCCGTCATACGACACCTCCCGTCACCGAACGACCGACAGCCGCCCCTCCGGCAACCTCGCCCCCAGCGCCCCCGCCCTCAGCAACCTCACCCCCGGCAGCCGTACCCCTGGCAGCCGCGCCCCCGGCAACCTGGCCTCCGGCAACCGCGCGCCCAGCAACCTCGCCCCCGGCGCCCCCGCCCTCAGCAACCTCACCCCCGGCAGCCGCGCCCCCGGCAACAGCCCCCTCCGTCCCCTCCCCCCGCAACGCCAACCGCACCTCGAACTCCGCTCCGCCCCCGTCGGCCTCCGCCACCGACATCGTCCCCCCGTGCCGCTGCACCGCCTGTCGCACCAACGCGAGGCCCAGCCCGCGCCCCCGGCCGCCCGGCTCCGTCGGTTTCGTCGAGAAGCCGCGCTGGAAGACCAGTTCCGCGTGGCCCGGCTCGACCCCGGCCCCCGTGTCCGCCACCCGCAGCACCAGCTCGCTCCCCTCCGCGTACGCCGTGACCGTCACCCGCGCCCGCACGCTCCCCTGTGCCGCGTCCACCGCGTTGTCGATCAGGTTGCCGAGGATGGTCACCAGGTCCCGCGCGGGCAGCGACGGTGGCAGGACGCCGTCGTCCAGCCGGCTGTCGTCCGACACGACCAGCTCCACGCCCCGCTCGTTCGCCTGCGCCGTCTTGCCGAGCAGCAGCGCGGCCAGAACGGGCTCGCTCACCGCCGCCACGACCTGGTCGGTGAGCGCCTGGGCCAGTTCCAGTTCGGCCGTCGCGAAGTCCACCGCCTCCTCCGCCCGGCCCAGTTCGATCAGCGAGACCACCGTGTGCAGTCGGTTCGCCGCCTCGTGCGCCTGCGAGCGCAGCGCCTGTGTGAAGCCCCGTTCGGAGTCCAACTCGCCCATCAGCGACTGCAGTTCCGTCACGTCCCGAAGCGTCACCACCGTGCCCCGCCGCTCCCCGCCCGACACCGGCGAGGTGTTCACCACCAGCACCCGGTCGGCCGTCAGATGCACCTCGTCCACTCGTGGTTCCGACGCCAGCAGGGCGCCCGTGAGAGGTGCGGGCAGGCCGAGGTCGGCGACCGAGCGGCCCACCACGTCGCCGGGGGCGCCCAGCAGCTCCCGCCCGCCGTCGTTGATCAGCGCCACCCGGTACTGGCCGTCCAGCATCAGCAGCCCTTCCCGTACGGCGTGCAGCGCGGCCTGGTGGTAGTCGTGCATCCGGCTGAGCTCGGCCGCGTTCATGCCGTGGGTGTGGCGGCGCAACCGGGCGTTGACGACGTACGTGCCGACCGCGCCGAGCGCGAGGGCGCCGGCCGCGACGCCGAGCAGGGCCGAGACCTGGCCGCGTACCCGTTTGCTGATCGCGTCCACCTTGATGCCCGCGCTGACCAGGCCGACGATGCGGGAGCCGTCCTTGATCGGGGTGACCGCGCGGACGGAGGGGCCGAGCGTGCCGGTGTAGGTCTCGGTGAAGGAATCGCCCTGGAGAGCGCGCTCGATGTTGCCGAGGTAGTGCCTGCCGATCTGGTCCTTGCGGGGGTGGGTCCAGCGGATGCCGTGCGGATCCATGATCGTGACGAAGTCGACGTCCGCGTGCCGCATCACCTTCAGCGCGTACGGCTGGAGCAGGGCGCTGGGCTTCGGGGTGTGGATCGCGGCCAGTACGGAGGGAGCGTCCGCGATCGAGCGGGAGACCGACATCGCCTGGCGGGCCGCCGCCTGCTCGGCCTGCCGTTCGTCGCTGACGTACGTGAACAGCGCGTACCCGGCGACGACCACCGCGATCAGCACGGCCTGCATGGCGAAGAGCTGGCCGGCGAGGCTGCGGGGTCGGGGCAGGGGGATGCGCATGCCGTCAGTGTGCCTCCTCGGTCAATCGTGAACTAAATGAACGGAAGGGTGACCGCCCTCACAGCGCAGGCCATAGTCACCTGCAATCCCCCCGGGCCGGTCCGCATCCGGCCCGACCCCCCACACCCCCGGACGTGAGCCGCACGCCGGTGTTGCCGACGAAGACGTCAAGGAGGGCAGCCGTGGCCGCCAGCACCCCCGATACGGCACCTGCCGCACCCGCCGTGAAGCGGGACCGTACCCATTACCTGTACATCGCCGTCATCGCCGCGGTGGCGCTCGGTATCGCGGTGGGGCTCATCTGGCCGGACGCCGGTGTCGAGCTCAAGCCGCTCGGTACCGGGTTCGTGAACCTGATCAAGATGATGATCTCGCCGATCATCTTCTGCACGATCGTGCTCGGCATCGGATCGGTGCGCAAGGCCGCCAAGGTCGGCGCCGTCGGCGGTATCGCCCTCGGCTACTTCCTGGTGATGTCGCTGGTCGCGCTGACCATCGGCCTCGTCGTCGGCAACATCCTGCACCCCGGCGACGGCCTGCACCTCACCGAAGCCGTCAAGGCCTCCGGGCACGGCCAGGTCGACTCCGAGGCGCTCGGCCCCGTCGACTTCGTGCTGTCGATCATCCCGACCACCTTCGTCTCCGCCTTCACCGAGGGCCAGGTCCTGCAGACCCTGCTGATCGCGCTGCTCGCCGGGTTCGCGCTGCAGGCCATGGGCAGCGTCGGGCAGCCGGTGCTGCGCGGCATCGAGCACGTCCAGCGGCTGGTCTTCCGCATCCTCGCCATGGTGATGTGGGCCGCGCCCGTCGGTGCCTTCGGCGCCATCGCCGCCGTCGTCGGATCCGCCGGTCTCGACGCGCTCAAGAGCCTCGCCGTGCTGATGCTCGGGTTCTACGTCACCTGCGTGCTGTTCGTCTTCGTCGTGCTCGGCGCGCTGCTGCGGATCATCTCCGGGCTGAACATCTTCTCGCTGTTCAAGTACCTCGCCCGGGAGTTCCTGCTGATCCTGTCCACGTCCTCCTCCGAGTCCGCGCTGCCGCGGCTCATCGCGAAGATGGAGCACCTGGGCGTCAGCAAGGCCGTGGTCGGCATCACCGTCCCGACCGGCTACTCCTTCAACCTCGACGGCACCATGATCTACATGACCATGGCGTCCCTCTACATCGCCGACGCCCTCGGTACGCCGATGTCCATCGGTGAGCAGATCCCGCTGCTGCTCTTCCTGCTGCTCGCCTCCAAGGGCGCGGCGGGTGTCAGCGGCGCCGGCCTGGCGACCCTGGCCGGTGGTCTTCAGTCGCACAAGCCCGCGCTGGTCGACGGCGTCGGCCTGATCGTCGGCATCGACCGCTTCATGAGCGAGGCCCGCGCGCTGACCAACTTCGCCGGCAACTCCGTCGCCACCGTGCTGGTCGGCACCTGGACCAAGGAGATCGACAGGGACCGGGTCCGCCAGGTCCTCGCCGGCGAGCTGCCCTTCGACGAGACGACCCTCCTCGACGAGGGCGACCGGCCCCGCGCCGGGATCCCGGAACAGGGTGGCGAGAAGGAACTGGCCAAGGCGTAGCCCCCCACCGCCCCGGGCGGCTGGGTGTCCCCCCGTCGCTCAGCCGCCCGGCCCCTCTCCCCCGGGACAACAGCTCAATCGCTCAGCTTCGCCACCAGCCCGGTGGCCTCGGAGGCGGGTACGCCCGCCGCGGTCAGTAGTGAGACCGCGGCGGAGCGGCCCGCCTCCCGCGCTGCCAGCAGGCCGTCGTTGACCGCCTCCATCACCGCGAACAGCATCTGCTCCTGCACGTAGGCGAGGGCGGGCGCGGGCAGCGGCGAGCTGAAGACGCCCTCGTCCAGGCCGCGTTGCAGCACCTCGGCACACGCCTCGCGCACCGGCGCCAGCCGGTCCCGGATGCCCTGCACCGTCACACTGCGCTGGGCCAGCGCGACCAGGATGCGGTAGCGGTCGGCGATCTCCCACACCGCGAGCGTGCCGCGGGCCACCGCCTCCGCCGGCCCCGCGGCCCCCTCCCGCCCCGCCGCGTGCGCGGCGGCCACCGCCTCGACGGCTCCGTCGACGAGCGTCCCGACCAGCGCCTCACGGCTCGGGAAGTGCCCGTACACCGTCCGTCGTACGACGCCCGCGGCGCGCGCGATCTGGTCCATGGACGCGTCGGGGTCGCGCAGCAGTTCGGCGAGGGCGACGTCGAGGATGCGACGGCGGTTTGCGTCGGCGCGGCTGGTGTTACCCGTGGTCATGGCTGACATTGTGCCTCTCCCGCAGCGACTTGCACAGCACCGTGCAACAGGCGTATATTGCACAGTGTTGTGCAAATGCACAGTGCTGTGCAACCCGCAGTGCATCCGCGCAGTGCGTCCGCACCACGCATCGCCGCTGTGCATCCACCACGCACCCCCGCTGTGCGCGAAACGCTCTCGCTGAGGAAGGCCACCCCTGCCATGCGACTCCTCGTGACCGAACCGGTCGACCACACGACCCGCCTCTATCCGCGGCGCTGGTGGGCCCTGCTCGTGCTCTGCCTGAGCCTGCTGATCATCGTGATGGCCAACACCGCCCTCACGGTCGCGGCCCCCGACATGACCCGCGACCTGGGTCTGTCCAGTGCCGACCTGCAGTGGGTCATCGACGGCTACACCGTGCCGTACGCGGCGCTGATGCTGCTGTTCGGGGCGATAGGCGACAAGTACAGCCGCCGCGGGGCCCTGGCCCTCGGGCTCGTGGTGTTCGGCTCGGGCGCCGTCTTCGGCTCCCTCGCCGGCAGTTCCGCGACCGTGATCGCGGCCCGTGCCGTCATGGGCACCGGCGCCGCGCTGATCATGCCCGCCACGCTGTCCCTGCTCGCCGCCACCTTCCCGCGCCGCGAACGCGCCAAGGCGATCACCCTGTGGACCGCCACGGCGGGCCTCGCGATCGCCGCGGGCCCGGTCGTCGCCGGCGCGCTGCTGGAGCACCACGGCTGGTCCTCCACCTTCCTGATCAACGTGCCCGTCGCCGCCGTTGCGCTCGTCGCCGCCTTCGTCCTCGTCCCGCCGTCCCGCGCCGCCCACCGCGAGCGCATCGACCACGTCGGCGGACTGCTGTCGGTGGTGTGGATCGGCTCGCTGGTCTACATGATCATCGAAGGCCCGCACTTCGGCTGGGGTGCCCGGGCCGTCACCGCCGCGGTCGTCGCGGGTGCCGGCCTGGTCGTCTTCGTGCTGTGGGAGCTGCGCCACCCGCGCCCGGTGCTCGACGTCCGCCGGTTCGCCGGACGCCGGTTCGCCGGCTCCAACCTCGCCGTCGCCCTCTTCTTCCTGGCCGTCTTCGGCGCCTTCTACTACCTCACCCAGCACCTGCAGTTCGTCCTCGGCTACGACGCCCTCGGCACCGGCCTGCGCATGCTCCCGCTCGCCGGCGCGGTCTTCGCCGGCTCCGCGCTGACCGGCTGGCTCACCCCGCGGGTCGGCATGAAGTGGACGGTCACCGCGGGCATGGTCGGCGGCACCACCGCCCTCGCCCTGCTCACCCAGGTCGACTCCGGTTCCTCGTACGGCGACTTCGTGGCCCCGCTGGTCATCCTGGGCCTGGCCATCGGCCTCGCGCTCTCGCCCTGCACGGACGCCATCATGGGCTCCTTCCCCGAGTCCGGACTCGGGGTCGGCGGCGCGGTGAACGACACCTCGATCGAGCTCGGCGGCTCGCTCGGCATCGCGATCCTCGGCTCGCTGCTGGCGACCTCCTACTCCGGCCACCTCGCCGACGCCACCGCCGGCGGCAAGCTCCCCGCCGCCACCCTGGCCACCGCCCAGGACTCGGTCGGCGCCGGCTACGCGGTCGCGCAGGGCATCGGCGACAAGGCGCAGCGGCTCGCCGAGCAGGCCGCGCGGACCTCCGACCCGCAGCAGGCCACCCAGCTGAAGGCGCAGGCGCAGCAACTCGCCCAGGGCGCCCGGCAGATGGCCGACGCCGTCTCCTCCTCCTTCTCGGACGCAGTCGCCCACACCAGCCTGGTCGGCGCGGTGGTCCTGGGCATCGGCACCGTGCTGGTGGCACTGCTGCTGCCGCGCGGGCGGACGGCGGAGACGGACGCCGCCGAGGAGCAGGAGAAGGAACTGGTCGGCAGCGGAGTGAACTGACCGCCCCCGTTCCGTCGTCCCTCAGTGCGATGCACTACCGTGCCGTGCCGGATCAACCGGCACGGCACGGACGTACGCGCGATGGAGGCACGGGGGATGAAGATCGACTGGGACCGGCGGACGTGCGCCCGCAAGGGGCACGTCACCTACGCGCCGGACGACCCACGGCTGCGGGTGCGGCTGCACGCCGACACCGCGCTCGGCGAGGTGTGGCGGTGCCTGCGCTGCGGCGACTTCGTGCTGGGCGAGCCGCACGGCTCCGGGCCGGCCGCCGAGGCGCCGCTCGTGCCGCGCGGCAAGGTGCTGCGCGACCTGTTCATCCTGCGCTTCCTGGCGGTCGAGCGGGCCGTGCGGGGCGTGTTCATCGTGCTGGTCGCGGCGGCCGTGTGGAAGTTCAGCAACAGCCAGGACGCGGTGCGCCGGCTCTTCGACGAGTACCTCGACGTCTTCCGGCCCGTCTTCAAGCACTTCCACTACGACCTCGACCACTCGCCGGTCGTCGGCACGATCCAGAAGACCTTCGGCTACAAGCACTCCACGCTGGTCCTGGTGGCCGCGCTGCTGCTCGCCTACGCGCTGATCGAGCTCGTCGAGGCGGTCGGCCTGTGGTACGCCAAGCGCTGGGCGGAGTACCTGACGGTCGTCGCCACGGCCGCCTTCCTCCCGCTGGAGATCTACGAACTCACCGAGCACGTCAGCTACTTGAAGATCGCCACCCTGGTCCTCAACATCCTCGCCGTCCTCTACATCGCCCTCGCCAAGCGGCTGTTCGGGCTGCGCGGCGGCCGCAGGGCCTTCGAGGAGGAGCGGCAGAGCGCGTCCCTGCTGGAGGTCGAGGAGGCCGCGGGAGTCCCCGTGTAGGGCCGCGGGTTCAGGCCCACGGGCCGGTGATCTCCCGCAGCAGCGTTTCTCGGCGCCTGTCGGCCGCGGTGCCTGTCGGTCTCGGTGCCCGTGGGCCGCGTCGGTCGTTTCGTCGTAGCCGCCCCGAATGCTTTGACCCGTGCGCTGGTCGGGGCCCAGGGTGGAGGGTCTCGGGGGGACCACGACCGCACGCACGGAGGCGTCCATGGGGGAGTCCGACGGACCGGAGATCGTCAGCGCCCGCGAGTACGAGGCACGGTACGGGGCCGGACGCGAGCCCTCGCCGCTGTCGATCGAGGAGATCAACGGGCTGTTCCACGAGTTCCTGACGGCCGTCGCCCGCCCCCGGCGCCGGGACCCGGACGCCGACGGGACGCGCGACCTCAGCAGGCGGCTGCGCGAGCACCTCGGGACCGCGCCCACCGACCGCCCCGTGGTCAAGGCCGCCTACCCGCCCTACGACCTGCCCAACGTCCACCTCGCCCTGGAGCGCTGGTTCGCCCCCGAGCACCGCTCCTACGAACTGGTCGGCATGCGCGGCGCCCAGCACCACGGCGACCTCACCCTCGGCGACATCCTCGAAGCCGCCGACCGCTACGACCGGTTCGTGCTCGGCGCCGTCGACTACGCCCACCTGCCCGTCTCCCCGGACGCCGAACTGGCCTGCGTCTCCTGCGGGTTCTACCTCGGCGCGGACGGCGGCGAACGGTTCGCGATCCTGCTGCGCGGGCCCG
>NZ_JBTWMV010000097.1:0-12928 GCF_054850255.1 Streptomyces sp. 7R007
CTAGCTGCCGTGAGGCTGCCCGCGCTGGTTGCTTGGCGATCGTTCTGCTGGCTAGGGAAGGCCCCCAGCCAGCAGAACGAGCACTCACTCGACGCCCGGACAGGCCCTAAGCAGCCCGGCGTCGGCCTGGGCTGCGATCCCAGCGCAGGGCAAAGGATTTGATGGACTCGGCCGTAAACACTGGCCCCGCACCGATACGCCCGATGGGACGGGGGAAGTCCGGATGACTGCCGTCTAGTTGGGCCACCCTCTGCCGCGACACTTCTAGTGTTTCGGCGGCTTCCTGGTATCCCATCAGTTCCTGCCCCCTTGGGTGATCGCGTTCAGCATTGGCATGCTCCCCGGTGACCACGCGTAGATCCGTCAGGACGGGAACCGCACCGAGCGCGGCCTCTAGGGCCCGGTAAGCCACCTCGAGAGCCACCTGTGTGGCAGCCATCAGGTCAGGTGCCGTCAGCCTCCACATCAAGAGGAGCTGTCGACGCTCCTCCTCGAAGCAGATGCCGCCGGGGATTCGCCGGTGTAGTTCCTCGTATTGCCCTTCATCCAGGGCGTCGACGGCATCAGCGGTGACCGATGCCCTCCACTCCTGTTCCATGTCCTTCTCCTTTCCTTTGCCTGAGGGGTGGTTCATGTGGTGTCTGTGGATGGGCAGGAGGGCGGGGGCCCGGCCTTCTGGCCCCCGCTACCGCCTGGCTAGTCCCTCGGTGGGAAGACCAGCCCCGCGCCGTTCAGCAGCTTGATCAGGTCCTGCCATTCACCGAAACTCTCCGGCGTTCGGTAGTACGTGATCGTGGTGCCGCCCCGGGAAAACATCCACATACCGCTGCCGGTCTGCCGGCTCTTGAAACCTTGAGCGTCAAGAGCCGCGAGGAGCGCGCCCATCCGGTCCATCATTCCGATTCCACCCCCAACCCTTTCCAATGTCAAGAGATATTGGGGCGCACCGTACCTGCAGCCCTTGCATTCAGCAAGGTTTGCAGGTCAGGGTGCCAAACCCCCGCCGATAGCACCCGCCCCCTGTCCGCTGAGAGGCACCCTTCCGGGAAGTGACCACCCGACGTACGCGTGGATTCAACGCGTGACGCGACGGTTGGTTCGGGTCGTCCACCATGCCCTGCGCATCGTCGTCCGGGGCCTTCGCGAGCTCGGGCCAGTACAGAAGCGGCGTAGCCGAGCCAAGCGTGCCGGGACAGACGTCCGCGTGCGCCGAGCGCGATCTCCTCATCACGGCCGCGCGTACGCCGCCCTCCGGGATGAGGCTGTCGTCGCCGAGGGAACTCGCCATGCCAACAGCGTGGAGCTGGTAGGAGCCCATCTCCAAGACCTGCAGGCGCAGAACGAACACCACGAAGATCCCTGGCCCGCCTCCCTCGACGAGTTCCGCGAGATCCTCATTCTGCTCATCAGCCAGCTCGAAGGCGCCCTGTGGGCCGCCCAGCGGCTGGTCTCAAGGTCGTTGAGGACGGCGAGGACAGGACCCCAGCACATGCCGACGGTGTCGCGGTCGGGTGTGACGCCTCGTTCTTGTTGTTGGCGCAGGTGGACGAAGTTTCGGTAGTCGCGGACGATCTTCATGAAGTCATGGGCATCCATCTGGGTCCAGCCGCGGGAACGAGCGGTGTCGAGCAGCAGGGAGAAGCTGGTTCGTTCGGGAGGCGCACGCTTTCTTCTTCACATGCCTCCGCGATATTTCTGGCCCACAGCCACTGCCTACGGCACCAGGGAGTGAAACGGGCTCGCTCTCGATACGTAGGAAAGCGCGCCCTCTGCTGCTGTCAGGGCGTAGTCCCGGGTCAGTGGCAGTTCTGGATCGAGAGGACCAAAAGGCTGACCACGCCGCTGCCACTCCGTACGAGGCGGAGGCATGCGGGAAGTACTAGGTTCGAAGGCCCGGGGGCTGGGGGCAGCCCTGCATGTTCTCCTCCACGGTCCAACGCCACGCGTGATGCGCGCCGCTGACGGGCCAGATCGTGGCCGCCGGCTGTTGCCCTCTGCGGGGCTTTCTCCGCGGAGGCGGGGGCTGGGGCGGACGGAGCTTGAGGTGCTCGGCAAAGTCCTTTAAGGAAGGCAGGCCGCGGGCGCCAAGCGGGTCGGCGAACAGCGCTCTGTCGCGCTCGCCGGTGGCGAGGAGATGGGTGAACGCCGCTGCGCGCAGGAGGGGTTGGGCCCAGGGGGGCACGGGGTGGGTGGTGCAGCCTTGGCGCACGTTGTGGCGGTCGTGGAGGGTCAGGGTCGTGCCGTCGAGGGCGAGGTCCAGGACACGGGCGGTGTCCAGCTGGCTCGTGGAGGCCGCAGTGACGACGGCTGCTGCCAGGTGAGCGGCGAGGTAGGGGTGGGCGGTACGGCCCAGGCGGCGTGCGACCCGTGTGGCGATACGGGTGGGCAGTGCGGGAGGGCGGAAGCCGCGCTCGGCCGCAGTCGGTGCGGTGCACGCGCAGACGGGGCTGGATTCATACGAGGTCAGCGTGGTCAGGGCCGGCAGGTTGATCCACTCTGTGGTGTCCGCAGCGGCCTGCCGTGGCCGCGGCGCGTGCGGTGGGTCCTGGTCGTCCTGGCTCAGGACGGCGTCCGCGTCGGCCATGTCGTAGCCGGTGCGTGCCAGGGCCCGTTCAAGGACGGCGGGCAGCTGGGGCTGGTGGCAGACCAGGTAGAGACGCACGCCGGTACGGACGCGCAGGGCGAGCAGGTCGTTAAGGCCGCGGGCGGACAGAAGGTGGGCGCGCAGCACGGTCAGGCGGGTGACAGGGAGCGCCAGGAGCCAGGCCGCCGCGAGGGTCCAGACGGGGGCGGAGTCGGTGGCGCGGTAGCCGGTGACGGGGGTGGTCTTGCCGAGGGCGTCGAGGAGGTTGTGGGCGAGAGCGAGCGTGGAATCGGTGCCGGGGGTGGGGTGCACGGTGACGTGGCTGGCTGCCGGATGGTGCATGGCCAGGGCGGCGCGAGTGTGGGCGACGTCGTCGCCGGGGTCGAAGACCACCACCAGGGGTGGCGGGTGGGGGCAGGTGAGCACGGTCAGGCGCTCCGGCGCGGGCGGAGTTTGCTCCAGTCCCAGCGCGGCAGGTCCCCGCCGACATTCAGGCGTCTCTGGCGCATGCCGACGTTGAGGTAGTGGGTGGTCTTCGCCCAGGTGCGGAAGTTTCCGTGGGCGGCTTCCTGGTCGCACACGGCGATCAGGTCCGGGCCGATGCCGTTCAACGTGGGATGCAAGGCATCGCCTCCGAGACTCGTCGAGGGCCGCGTGGAGCATACGGTCGTATTTGAGCGCCGGTGGACGGCCCGGCAGCCCGAGGCGTGGAACAGCTCATGGCGCAAGTTCCGGTGTGGAGGGGCGGGCGGGGAAGAGGGGTGCGTGGCGGTCATGCGAGGCGGCTGAAGGCCCAGCGCAGCAGTTCCCGGTCCGCCCGGGGACGGCCGGTGCGGGCGAGTGCGGTACGGGTGTGGGCGGTCAGCTGGGCCCAGGCGCGGAAGTTGCCGTGTGCGGCGTGCTGGTCGGCGAAGGTGATGTCGTCGGGGTCGGTGTCGGCCCAGATCGGATGGAACAGGGGGATGGCCTCGAGGACCTCGCCGGGGGTGAGGCGGGTGAAGTGCTGCCAGATGAAGACGCGGGAGGAGAGCATCGGTTCGCGGCGCAGCACGGTGTGGCAGCCCTCCCCGCCGACGAAGATGATCGCGAGCTGGGTTGAGGGTTCGTCCCACAGGTAGCGGAAGTATTCGAACGCCTCCCCGTTGAGCCATTGGGCCTCGTCCACGAGGAAGGTGCGGGGGCGTTCGGCCAGGGCGGTCTTGAGCAGGCGGTCGAACTCGCTGGGGTGGCGCGGTGGTTCACCGGCCAGGTCGAGTGCGGTGAACAGTTCGTAGCGCACCGCGCGGGCGGTGGGACGGGCCCGGAAGGTGATCTTGCGGACGTCCTCGTGCTCGAGTTCGCGCAGACAGATGTTGACGGCGAGGGTTTTGCCGAAGCCGGCGCCTCCGTGGATGCACATCATGGCGCGGGCGTCGACGGTGTCGGTGATGTTGTCCCGGGCGGTGAGCAGGGCGCGGGTGGTGACCACGGACGCATCGGGCAGGTCGACGTACTGGTAGCCGGCCGCAGTCACGAGGCGTCTCCGTCTTTGTCGGTGGGGGGACGTGGGATTCGTGCGTCTGGGCGGTCCGGGGCTGTGGCGGTCACGTCACGGCCGGACGGGCGCGGGGCGGGCGTGGTCAGCGCGGCCAGGGAGGCTGGGGTGCGCCAGTCGGCCGGAGGTGCGGTGGGCGGGATAGCGTCTGGCAGCGCGAGCTGCGACGGTCCGATGCCGGCACTTTGGGCGAGTTCGGCCTCGGCCTGCGCGGTGGTCAGCGCGCCCAGCAACTGGGGTGCGGCGGGCTGGTTCACCGCGGCGTAGCGCTCGCGCTGGACAGCCTCCAGCTCCTTCTTCAGGCGGCGGGAGCGGGCCGCCCGCGCCCGCCGTACGGCACGGACCTGTTCGTCGGTTGCCTGGTCGGCCAGGTCCGCCGGCCCCAGGTAGCGGCCGGTGGCCGCGTGGTAGACCTCGATCCGGTGGTCGTGGTGGGGCATGAAACGGATACGGACCTGGATCCCGGCCTGGCCGGTCATCCACGCACCCACGTAGTCGCGTTTTCGGAAGCGGATGCCGCGGGTGGTCAGCGTGCGGGTGCCGGCGTCCTCCAGGGTGAACGTCCACAGATCCGCCGCGGGCACGTCCCGCAGCGGGGTGGGATCGTCCTGCCACGCCTCAAGCGGGGTCCTGCCCCGCAACGGCGCGGGCTGATGTTCGGTGTTCCACCAGAGCGCCCAATCCAGCAGCCGGGCGGTGAACTCCTCGAAGCCCAGCAGCACTTCGTCCTTCGGGCGGGAAGGGCGTTTGCCGGGGCGCGGCTGGCGGGCGTAGCCGGGCAGCGCGGCCAGGAACATGCCCTCCGCCGCCCGGTTCAGGCCCTCCACGGTGCCCTTGAGGTGAGGGGTGTAGGCGGGCAGGTCCTCCACCGTCACATCCAGCAGATCGAACGCGGCGGTCACCGTCCTGGACAAAAAGTCCTTGCCGCGGTCCACCCGTACCTTCTCGGGCAGGCCGCCGAACGGACCGTAAGGGTCCTCGCGCAGGACCGCGGAGCGCAGCGCGGAAAGCACCGACTCCCGCGAGGGATGCCCCGGCGTGACCGCGACCCCGGTGATCGCGTTCGTCGCGCAGTCGGTGAACCACGTGATCCACGGCCTACGCGCCTTACCGTCGACGTCGACCAGCACCGCCGCCTGCAGGTGGTCGGTCTCCCACACCTGGTTGCGCCAGCCCCGCGGCCGGGCCAGGAACACATCATGCTTGCGCGCCGCCCGCTCGCCACCGGCGAGCCCGGCCCGCTCCCCCGGCGTCAGATCACGCCGGATCGCCCGGTGCAGCGTCGTCAGCGACGGTGCACCGGCAGGCGGAGACTCCCGGGCCGCGCGCAGGACCAGCTCGCGATGGACCGCCCGCACGTTGCCCTTCCACAGCGCCAACAGGCCACGGACCTCGGGCGTGATCGTGAACCTTGTACTGCTCTGGGCCCGGGCCCCCGGTTCGTCGGCTGCAGCTTCATCGCGGCCGGCTGCGGCCAGCCATCGCCACACGGTGCGCTCCGATACCCCCAGCGCGTCTGCAGCCACGCGGACATGACCGGCCGTCAGCCCTTTCCCCGCCCGCAGGGCGAGCAGCCGCCGCACCGCAGGACCCCGCAGCGCGCTACGCGACGCCGCCGGAAGCCCGCCCTGCACGGCGCCAACCGCACCACCGTCTTCCATCTCCCCCTCCTGTCCGCACATCCGCTCAAGCCGGAGGGCTCAGACGCCGGAACAGACGACGCAGCAGCGCCCGGTCCGCCGTCGCATCCGGCACGGTCAGCAGCGCGTTCTGCAGATGCGTCGTCAAGGCAGCCCACGTGCGGAAGACGCCGTGCGTGCAGGACTGGTCGATCCACGCCACCTCCCCGCCAGCGACGCTGGCCCACAGCGGATGAAAGGCAGACACCGTCGCAGCCACCTCGCCCGGAGCAAGGCGTCCCACCTCCTGCCACGCACAGACCCGCGACGCCAGCTGCGGCACACGCCCCACCGCGCGCTCGCTGCCCGCCCCGCACAGCACCAGCGCCATCCGGGCCTGCGGGTGGTCCCACAACGACTGCAGATACTCCAGACACGGCACCGGCAACCGCTGCGCCTCATCCACCACCAGCACCCGAGCCTCGTCCAAGGCGCCGACGATCCGCTCATCGGCCTCCGCCGAACGGTGAGGAAACCGGCCCGGCAACACCAGAGCTTCGAACACCGCCCGCCGCAGTTCCGACACCGACGGACGCACCGGCACCCGCACCCACGACACGCCCCAGCCCACCGGCGGATCCGACAGCGCCATCCGCAGCGCCACCGTCTTGCCCCGTCCCGCATCCCCGAACACACACGCCGCGCCGGCGGCCGCCATCGCCTGCCCCACCGCCTCGGCCACCGCACGCACCGACGCCGTGCGCACCACCTGAGCCCCCACCGGCAGCACCACGCCCGGCGCCTCCGCCACCAACGCGGCCCCCCGCGCTGCGGGCGTCAGCTCAACCGGACCAGCCACGGCAGAAGCAGACGGCGTGCCGGTGCCGACACCCGCGACGGCGAGGTCTGCCAGAGCCTGCCGGGTCTCCCGCTCAGCCCGCGCCCGGCGTACCACGGCACGGTCCGGCAACACCCGCCCCGCAGCCAGCTCACGCTGAACCGCCCGGTACACCGACGCCAGCGACACCCCCGCATCCCCGTTCCCGCACTCCTCCAAATGCCGGTACAGCACCGACACAGTGCCACCCGCCTGCGCCAGCACCTCCCACGCCTGCCCCGACAACTCAAACCGGGCACGCCTGCGACGCTCCACACGGCCCTCACTGCGCGCCACCTCCACCCACCGCCACACCGTCCGCGGATGCACCCCCGCCAACCGCGCCCCCGCCCGCACATGCGCCGACGTCACACCACCTGCCGCATCAAGCTCCAGCAACCGCCCCACCAACACCGGCCGCGACACCGACGACGCCAGCCCCTCAAGCTCCCACTCCCCCACCCGGCCCTCCCCGGCACCCGCCCGACAGAAGGACCACCATGAACCCGCCCGCCCCGCAAAAAGATCAGAAGCACCATTCCCGTGACAGCGAGGCGAGACGGGGTGTACCGCCCCACGACAGCGGCACCAGCAACAGACACCACCCCACGTCAGAGACCCCGCCCCGACCTCAACACCCCACCAGCACAAACACCCCCACCTGACACCCCATCACTGACACCCACCCACTGACACCAAACCGGCACATCGCACTCAGGGCGCACGACGCCGACACGATCGAGGCACTTGCCGACCCTCGCGTCCGCAGCGGCCGGCCCCAGCGTCCGGAGGACGCGGGAACCGTCGACGGCGAGGACCAGGAGCAGGAGCGCGAGGACGGGGATGCTGGGGCGGTGGGGATCGGTCAGTCGGCCGCCGGGCTGCTGCGGTTCTCCGAACCGCGGGATCCGGCGCTGCTGGCGCAGTTCGTGCAGCTACGGGTGATCGACCCGGAGAACACCTACTGGCGGCGCGGCATCGCCGCCGCCAGCCGGTGGCGGCGTGAGATGGGCAGCCAGCAACTGCGGGTCCCCTACGACTACGTCACCCCGGAGGACTGGGCGGGCAGCGGTTCCTTCCCGCTGGGGGTGTGGCTGGCCGACCAGCGCAAGTACTACAACACCGGCACCCTCGAGGCCGCGCGCGTACAGCAACTCGACGTGCTGGGCATGGTGTGGTCCCACCACGACGTCGCCTTCGAGGAAGGCCTCGCGGTGGCGCGGGCGTGGGCGGCCGCGCATGAGGGGCTGTTCCTGCCGCCGGCGAACGCGGTCGGCGAGGGCGGCTTCCCGATCGGGACCTGGGCGAAGAACATGCGGGCCGCGGCCCGGCGGACGCTGCACAACGCCGAACGCCGCGCGGGCGGAGAGACGGGCGTTTCCAGCGTCGGAGAGTTGTCAGAAAGCCGTCTGGAGGCGCTCGAGGCGATCGACCCGGGCTGGTGCCCGCTCGGGTGGGACATCGCCTGGCAAAGGTGCTTCCGCCTCGCCCGCACCCACGTGGCGGCCGGCGGCAGCCTGCCGACGAGTCCGGGCAGTGTCGTCGTCCAGGGCGAAGACCTCGGAACATGGACCAGCGCGCAGCGACTGGGCTGGGACAATCTCCTGCCCGCCCAGCAATGGCTCCTGGAAAACACCCTCGGACTCGAGCCCGCCGCGCCCGAGGAGCGGCCCGCACAGCGCACCCAGGACGACAAATGGGCCTTGAACATCGCCGCCGCCCGGCAGTTCCACGCCCGCGAAGGCCACCTCACCGTCCCCAGAAAACACATCGAACAACTGGACGATGGCGCAGAGGCCAAGCTCGGGCTGTGGGTCGCAAACGCCCGCCGCCGCGCCGACAAACTCACCGAACAGCGCCGCGCCGACCTCAACGCTCTCGGCATGCGCTGGTAGCCGTCCCGCCGTACGGGTTTCCGAGATGCGCGCAAAACATCTCGCCTCTTGCGCCCCATAACCCATGTGCAAGGTCGTCGAAGGCCCGGTCCCGTCCCGGGCCTTCCGCCATGTCTCCCGACGTTCTGCCCCCGCGCCCGCTGTCCGTGGTACGGCCGACGGCACGAGGGGTGAAGGAGAACCGATGGCCTGAGCCGCAGTCAGCTCGGAAGGGAGCAGGGGCAATGCCTGATGGAATCTGTGCCGCGCTGGCTTCAGCGTCTCGTCCAGATATACCGCCTGGCGAGGGCTGGGCCGACCGCGCGGCTTCCCTACGCGGACGACACCACGACAGGTGTCCGTCACTCGCCCACCCTCCCCTCGCGGAGAGCCGCGTGAAGATTTCGTCGTACCTAGCGGTTCCCGGTGTCAGCGTCGGCAGCATGGCTGTCGGCCTCCCGGGTCCGATCGTGGCCTAGTGCGTCCTGTTGGCCTTCGCCCTCGCGCATCCTGTCCGGCCTGACCGACCGTAACGGATGCAGCGCAACGACGCCTTCAGGAAGATGATCCTCAGCGCCGTGCCCGGGCTGCCGGAGGGTGAGCGGGCTGCTGTTCTGTGCGAACTGGTCCGCACGCCCAACACGAGCGGGGGCGTGCCGCCTCCCGCCGATCCTGCGGCGACTGGTCCGACATAGTCCTCATGACCGCTATGTGCAGCCGGACTTGCCGGGCCGGACTGCCTTCGGCATGCGTGTAGCAGACGGTCCGGGGCGTCTGCGGCCCAGGGAGCCCGCAGCATGAACCTCGGTGTGCTTCCGGTGCATTGCTGCTGCTCAGTGCGGCATTGCAATGTCCGGCAGCAGCATTTGAGCCCCATACCGTGCGGGCTCAACTTTTTCGCCTCGTCCGAAAGTTTTTTGCTCGCTCGTGTGATGTTCCCACTTTCAGCCCGCATAGAAGCCAACGAGCGCGTACAACCAGATTCCTGTCTCTCGCGCGCGCGAGTTGAAACTGTCGACTCGAAGGGGCAGCTCCAGACGGGGAGTGTTGCATGACGAACGAGATATCAGCCGCCGAGGTCCTGGACGACATCCTTCCGGAACCGCGTACGGCGCGCATCGCGCGTGACATCGCGGTGGTGGAAGAGCTGGCCGCATACGGCTTCGAGGGCCCGGTCTACAAGACGTTCGAGGACCGGCTGTGCCGCGAGGCCTGGCCGGCCCTGCGCGGCATGCTGCGCACGGGCCTGCTCATCCAGCTGTCCGTGAAGTGGTTCACCGACCACCAGGTCACCTTCTTTGTACCGCCCGATCACAAGGACCTGCTGCGCACCAGCGGCCTGGAACGGGACGAGCTGCTCGTCGAGATCGTGCTGCCGGCGCTGCGGAAGTTTCGCCTCAAGGCGCTGATGGGCGGCGGGTGGAACCCCGAGTATCGGGGGCCGAAGGGTCCCGGGTGCCTGACGTCGTACTTCATCGGGCTGTGCATCCTGGAGTTCCGTCGCGCCTACCTGAAGTGGGCCAGGCAGCGGGCGCGGCTGGCGGAGCAGGAGGCCGCCCTTCTTGACCCGGAGGCGTTCTTCCGTCTGCGTCCCGCTCTGCCGCACCTCGCGGAGCCCGAGGTCGTGCTGTTCACGGGGCCGTTCATGGAGTTGCTCGACAGTCAGCCGGCCGAGACGCAGGCCGTGGTGCGCCTGACGTTCGAGGGCTACGCGGACAGCGAGATCGCCGAGAAGCTCAGGTCGACGGTCGGCGCCGTGCGCAATCGCCGGTCGCGCTTGCGCACGGTCCTGTACCAGGCGGCCCGCGAACGCCGGATCTGGATCCCGGCGCAGCTGCACGTCGACGGCGACCGCACTACCCAGCGGAGTGCCGCGTGAACACGCATGACGTGATGTTCCTGATGCTCACCGTGCTGTTCCTGGTGCTGGGCTCGGCTCTCGTGGGTGTCATCGGCTTCGGCCTCGCCCGGTGGACCGGCGCCTCGGTGCCGGACGCCGTCAGCCGTGCCGTCCTCGCCTTCGCAGGCGCGTTGACGATCGGCGTGGCCCTCCTCGGCGTGCTGATCACTGCGATCAAGTAGCGCAACAGCTTTGCGGCCGAGCGTCACAGGCGCCCGGCATTACGACATAACCCATGCGTCGACGGAGGCCCGGGCTCTGGCCCGGGCCTCCGCGGGTTGCAGGGCTAAGGCGGTGGTGGTGTATCGGGCCACGTCCCGCGCTGCGCGGGCCGTGGCCTGCCTGGCGCTTTCTCGGAACCGGGGGTCCGATCCCCGCCGACCAGCGGACTTGCGCCGCTAACCCGCATCCCCAGCACAGCGCCCGCCAAAGACCTCGCCGTGCTGCTGCCCTGACGCACCACCAGGTGCACCCTCTCCCGCCCACCCGCGCCCGCCGCCTCGCCTCCCGGAGCCCAGCCGATGACGACACCTCGTATCCCCGACGTTCTCACCATGACCGCAGCCGGCCTGACGGCGCTGAGTAACGCCCCCACGTGGGTCGCGCTCATCATCGCGCTCCCGCCCGTGCTCACGGTCATGGCTCGGATCTTCAACGAGGTGCTCGCCAGCATCTCCCGCTTCCACACGGCCTCGATGCGACGCCGGCAGGAAGACAGACTCCTGAGCGAAGTCACCGACATCGGCACCGGACTTGGCTACCTCGAGCGAGTCCAGAGAGAGATTCCGCTCCTCGCCCCGTCTCCGGCCGTCGAATCGGCTCCGGCCTCTCCACCTACCGCCGAGCCGCCACCCGGTACACCGCCATGACCACCGCAGGCCGGCTCCTACTGGTGGTCCCCGCCCTCACCAACCTCGTACACCAATGGCGTGGCTGGCTGAAGGCCTCCCTATGCGGTGCTGGCGGAGGGCGGCCAGTCGGACTGCCGGTCCAGCACGGTGTCACCAGGGATCGCCTGTGCTGTGGGCGGCATGGTGAGCAGGATAGGTGCTCTATCCGCCATGGCCATGTGTCCCCGCACGACGACGGTTTCTCGGAAGATCGTCTCCAGCTCCGTGGCGGCTCTCGGCTGCACCGCCGCCTCCCCGCTGATCACACCTCGCAAGAACCAGCGCGGGCCGTCCGCACCGACGAAGCGCACGACCTGCCAACCACCGCGGCCGTCCGGGAGTTGTATGGGCACCTTGGCCCTCAACTCCCGGCCTAGCGGTCCCTCGACTTCGTCGGCGGTGCCGCCCTGGGCGCGCACGTCAGTTGCGATTTCGGCACGCACTTCACCCCAGATACCCTCGGACTTCGGCGCCGAGAAGGCCTGCAACTGGAGCGCGCTGTAGTGCAGTTTCACGGTCACAGCGACGAAGTCTTCGCCTGCCCTCACGGCCAGCAGCTCTGCGCGCGCGTCCCATGGCACAAGGAGCCCGCCGAAGTCGACTCGGCCGTTGTTGGGTTCCTCGACCTCGCTCACGTCCCGCGGCCCAGCTGGTGAGGCATTGGACGGGATCCTTTCGGCCTCGCCTAAGGGTGCGCGTTCGGACAGGGGTGCCTGCTTCTTCCGTGCCGGCTTCCCCTTGTACTGGGCGTCGTACTGCTGCAACAACGGCCCGGGGTCGATATCGACCGCGCGCGCGAGTGTGCGGATGTGACCGCGCGCATAGACGTCGCCGCCACAGGGGGTGAAGTCGTCCGTCTCGATCGCGTGCACGATGGACAGGCGTACCCGGGTGGCGCGGCTGACGTCCTCGACGGTGAGTCCGGCGCTCATGCGCGACTGGCGGAGGATATCGCCGATGGACAGCTCCGGCGACGGTACGTCGACGAGGGTCCACCGCCGTTTGACGCGGATGCGCTTAATGTAGTCGGGCAGGACCGTCATGGCATCGACGTGCGCTTGCTGCAGCATGGAGGCGTTCAGGCCGCCTGCTCTGTCAAGGTTCGCACCGGCGAGGCGGGCGCCCCGCAGTTTGGCTGCGTGGAGCTCGGCACCACGTAGGTCGGCCAGTTCCAGATCGGCCAGGTTCAACACGGTGCCGCGCAGCACTGCTCCGGCCAGTGGCGCCGAGGAAAGGTTGCCGCCGGTCAGGTCGGTGCCGGACAGGTCGATTGTCGTGTTCATGCGAGCGGGATGCTCTCGGATCGCCTGGAGTGCTGCTTGATCGGCGGGAGTGAGATCGAGGTTCTGGTAGGCGGGCCGGGTGCGGCGTAGGTACGCGCACAGGATGCTCACGATCTCCGGCGTCGTGTGCGGCTGTTCATGCATCGTCGCGGCCAGGTCTCGCACCGCGACCAACTGCTCCAGGTCGTCGTGGGCGCGAAGGCGACGAGCTTGAGCGGCGACCAGCAACTCGATGGGCCGGTCAACTGGTGTTGCGTCGTTGGCAACGCCCTGACCAATAGGGTCGACGGCGGGAGGTACTCCTTCCACAAGGCCTTGGTCGTCCAGGCCAGAGGACGTGGCGCTGCTGGGGGCTGTCAGGTTCCTT
>NZ_JBTWMV010000098.1:0-12777 GCF_054850255.1 Streptomyces sp. 7R007
CGACGGGCCAGGCGGACACCGCGCTGCCGGAGGCGGTGACGTCGCCGACCGGCACGGTGTGCCAGGAGTCGGTCTCGCCCCGGCGGTACTGCCAGGTCACGCCGGTGTAGGTGGTCAGGCCCTTGGCGGCGAGGGTCAGCCGGCGGGCGGTGACGTCACCGTCCTGCGGGGCGATGACCGCCGCGCCGTCCTCGCCGACGCCGAAGGAGTAGGCCGTGGTGGCGGTGGAGAGGTTGCCGCCGGAGTCCACCGTGCGGGCGTACAGCGTGTGCCAGCCGTCGGCCGGGTCGATGGAGACGGTGAGCGCGTCACCGCCGTTGCCGTCGCTGGTGTCCAGCTCCTTGTTCGGCAGACTGCTGTCGTCCAGGCCCCAGTAGTAGCCGGCGCCGTCGCTGGAGGAGGTGTCGAGCGTGCAGTCGACGGCGGCGTCGGCCTTGGCCGTCCAGCTGTTCTGCGTGTACGTGGCGCAGGAGACGGTAGGCGCGGCGGGCTTGGCGACGTTCGGCACGAAGTACAGGTACGACGACCAGGCGCCGTAGTCGGTGCCGTCGTAGCCGCGCACGCGCATCCGCATGTGCTGTGCGGGCAGCGCCGCCGTGCTGGGGACGGCGTAGGTGGCCGTGCCGCCGGAGGCGACGCTGGAGCTGGTCACGGTGGTGGAGTAGGCGGCCTCGCTGGTGTACGCGGGGTCGTTGGTGATCTCGAACTGCGCCTTGACCGTGGAGCCGTCGGCGTCCGTCACCTTCGCCGACAGCGTCGGTGTGTAGGTGGTGATGTACCGCTTCCCGCTGTAGGCGTTGACCTGCGACGGCGAGACGGCGAGCGAACTCGGCACGGCCGGGTAGGAGTTGTACGTCACCGTCAGGTGCGGCTCGACGGAGTTGTCGCCCGAGACGTAGTTCGCCGAGCGGAACCGGCGCCAGGTCGAGGAGTCGCCCTCGTCCGCGCCGCGCACCTGGAGGCCGTAGTTGGCGCTGCCGTCCGCCCACGCCTGCACGATGGCGTCGATGTCGAAGTTCATCGTGCCGCCGGGGCAGTCGGTGCTGCTGTAGCCCAGCGCGGCCTTGTTGGTGATCGCGCCCGTCGTGGTGGTCGACGGCTGGGTGGACCAGGTCACGTCCGACGACGACCAGGAGGAGGTGATCCGGCGTACCTGCGTGCCCGCTCCGGAGGTGGCGCAGGTCGAGGAGTAGTACGAGTACAGGGCGAGGTTGGTGTCGGTGATGTGCTTGCCCTTGAAGGCCGACACGTCGAACTTCAGGTACGAGCGGGCGATGTCGGTCCCGCCGTCGTACGTGCCCGACTTCAGCTCGGTCGAGGAGACCTGCGAGTCGGGGTAGTCGGGGGTCTGCACCCAGGTGTCCGTCGTCACCGCCAGGGTGGAGGTCGGGTCGACGGTGACCGGGTAGGTCAGGTCCTGTGCGAAGTAGTCCGGGTCCGGTGTGAGGACCAGCGTCTGGGAGCCGTCGGCGGCCGTCTCGATGTCGGTGGTGACGGCGGCCTGGTGCTTCGACTCGCCGGATGCCTTGTCGGTGGAGGAGTCCCACATCATCGGCGCGGGCGCCTCGGCGACCAGCTTGCCGTGGGCGTCCTTCAGCAGCAGGTGCCCGGAATCCGCCTTGGACAGCTCAAGTCCCTTGAGCTTGAGGGGAATCCGGTACGAGGTGCCGGCGGCCGGAGCCGCGTCCAGCTGCAGGTTCTCCGAGAAGCCCTGGGCCAACGCCGCCACCGACAGGGTCTGTCCGTCGCCCAGGTCGTAGGAGGCGGTGTTGTCCTTGACGGTCGGGGCGGGCAGCTCGCTCTCCCAGCCCAGGCCGAAGGACGTACCGTCCTTGCCCACGCTCGCCAGCGAGGTGTCACCGCCGTCGGAGACCGTGACGTCCGCCGCCGCGACCGCGGGCCGGAGCGCCGGGCCAGTGTCCGACAGGTCGGTGTCGATGTCCTTCCACCGGCCGCCCACCTTCTGCCGGATCGGACCGGCGTAGGTGGCGGTCTGCAACTCGCCGGACGGCAGGGCGTACGTCGTCGAGGCCGCCGTACGCTCCGACGTCACCTCGATCCTGCGGTCCTGAAGCCGCGCCATCAGCAGCGCCGCGGCCACCGAATCGGCCGATGAGGCCGCCGACTTGGAGGTGTCCGAGGCGGCCACCGCACTGGTGGTGTCCGCGGTGCCGGAGGCGAACGCCGCCCCCGTCTCCAGCGACATCAACGCGGTCTGCGCCGCCAGCACGGCGGCCACCGCCAGCGCCGTGCGTCTCAGTCCCCCATGGGATGTCCGCCCCCGCACAGCTGGGCGGACCCGTCTCCCCTTGAGTCTCATCACCACTCCTGACCTCGACTCGTGACACCGGGTGCGCACGAGCTCACGAGATCAAAGGTCAGGATGCTGTGAGGCGGTCACTTGACCCGCATCAAGAGATCGCCAAGGCACGCCCATGGGGCTGGTACGGCCCTTGACGATCGGGGGGCGACTGAAGTCAACCCTACGATTTCCTGTGCGTTTCCTGTGCGTTGGCTGTCGAACAGAACCTGTATTTGGGATGAAGCCCGGCAAGCGCGACGGGTCTGGAAGGTGGCATTCCGGTAAAGATCGTTAACGTCTTGTGATGCTGCCGCGTCCGTGCGGCTAGAGCTCCAGCCAGAAACCGGTCCGTGTCAGCCACAGTTGCAGCAACTCCGCGTCCCCGTGGGCCTCGACGGCCGGTGCGGGGCGACGGTAGAGGAACAGGAGCAGGTCGGTCACGGGTCCGCGGACGGTCACCGCGGCCTTTGCGACGGGCCCGGAGCTCCAGCGCGGGCGCTCGCCGGTCAGGTCGACACCCCACTCGCCGGCGCCGGGCGCGTGGAAGCGGAGGGTGCGGCCGGGGCCGAGGAGGCCGGGCGTGTCCGGCCCGGGCTCGTAGGCCTCGGGAACCGTGCCGAACTCCAGCCACTCCTCCACCGCGTCGACGGCGAGGTCGTCCGCGAGGGCGAACCGCGCGCCCGTCACGAGCGCCGCGTCGGCCCGGTGCACGGCCGTCTCGTGGGCCATGCGGCGCGCCCAGAACGCCGTGGACTGGAACTGCTCCTCCGCCGGGCTCCACACCTTGGTGTCCGGCCCGGCATGCCGCAGCGTCGCGGCGAGGGCGGCCGCGCCCTCGGCGAGCCACGGGACCAGCGTGGTGACGTCCTCGTGGGTGTAGGCGGACAGGTCGTTGACCTGGGCGTCGGGGACGGGTCCGGTGGCCCGGGTGCGGACGACCTCCTCCGCCCAGCGGTGGTCGCCGCCGACGTGTCGCAGCAGCTGGCCCAGGTTCCAGGCGGGGCACGAGGGCACCGGGGCGGTGGGGTCCGCGCCGCTGACGTGGGCGGCCAGCAGACCGGTCTGCCGCACGATCTCGTCGCAGTGGCGCTCGAAGGGCAGCGAAGTCATCGCCTCATCATGCACCAGCGCCGATAGGGTGTCCGTCCCACGAGTGGAGAAGGGGACGTACATGCCGGTCGGGGCGGGGAACCTGCGGCGCTCGCTGGTGCACGCGGCAGTGCTGGCAGGGGTGTTGACCGGCTGCGCGGACACGGCGGAGGACCAGTCGAAGCCCGGCGCGGGCGCGGCCACGTCGGCGAGCGCGGGCTCGGGAGCGACGGCCGCGAAGAGCGGTGGCCGCATCGGCGGCGCCGCGTCGCAGTGCGCGCTGCCCGTCACGTTCGCCATCGCCGAGGGCTGGAAGGCGAACGCCGTCGACGCGGGCACCGCCGGGGAAACCTCCGGCTCCTCGGACGGCGACCTCGCCGGCGAGGTCGCCGACGCCCTGCTGCGCCAGGGCCCGGTCACCGCGGTCTGCGAGGTCGACGCCAAACCCGCCGGCCACCTCGGCTACCTGCGCGTGTTCACCGGCGACCCGGGGGAGGGCGACGCCCGCGCCGTACTGGAGGCGTTCGTGGCGGCCGAGGACGGGGCGAGCAAGGCGGCGTACCACACGTTCCGCACCGGTGGCGTCAGCGGTGTCGAGGTGACGTACCTGTACAGCAGCGAGTTCCTGGACGAGTCCAAGGAGGAGTCCGCCTTCGCCGTCACGACCGGCCGCGGGCCGGTCGTCGTCCACCTCGGCGGGTTCGACACGGAGGAACACAAGGAGATGCTCCCGGCATTCGAACTCGCCAAGACGACACTGCGCCTCGACTGACGGCGGGGCACCCGGCGTGCGAGCCTGTCACCTGGGCAGTCACGACACCACCGGGAGCACGCATGGCCTTCGACGTCGACGCGATCCGCGCACGGATACCCGCCCTGAAGTCGGGTACGGCCCGCTTCGACGCGCCGGGCGGCACCCAGACGCCGCAGCCGGTCATCGACGCGATCGCGGACGCGCTGGCCAACCCCCTCGCCAACCGCGGCCAAGTCACGGAGGGCGAGCGCAACGCGGAGGCCATCGTCGTCGCGGCCCGCGCTGCGCTCGCCGACCTGCTGGGCACCGAGCCGCGCGGCATCGTGTTCGGCCGCAGCTCCACGCAGCTGGCCTACGACCTGGCGCGCACGCTCGCCAAGGACTGGGGTCCCGGCGATGAGGTCGTCGTCACCCGCCTCGACCACGACTCCAACATCCGGCCCTGGATCCAGGCGGCCGAGGCGGTCGGCGCCACCGTCCGCTGGGCCGACTTCGACCCGGCCACCGGCGAGCTCCACCCCGGGCACATCGAGGCGGCCCTGTCCCCGCGCACCCGGCTGGTCGCCGTGACCGCGGCCTCCAACCTCATCGGCACCCGCCCCGACGTCCCGGCCATCGCCGCCCTCGCGCACGGCGTGGGCGCGCTGCTGCACGTCGACGCCGTGCACTACGCCTCGCACGCCCTCGTCGACCTCGCCGGGCTGGGCGCCGACACCCTGGTCTGCTCGCCGTACAAGTTCCTCGGCCCGCACCTCGGTGTCCTCACCGCGCGGCCCGAGCTGCTGGAGACCCTGCGCCCGGACAAGCTGCTGCCGTCCTCCGACGCCGTGCCCGAACGGTTCGAACTGGGCACGCTGCCCTATGAGTTGCTGGCCGGGGCGCGGGCCGCCGTGGACTTCCTCGCCGAGCTGGCCCCGGACGCGGGCGGCTCCCGCCGCGCCCGTCTGACGGCCGCCTTCGCGGCGCTGGAGTCGCACGAGGACGCCCTGCGCGAGCGCATCGAGCAGGGCCTGGCATCGGTCGGCGGGGTCACCGTGTACTCCCGTGCGGCCCGGCGCACCCCGACCCTGCTGTTCTCGCTGGCCGGACACGAGTCGGCCGAGGTGGCCGCCCGGCTGGCGGCGCGGGGGATCGACGCCCCGGCCGGTTCCTTCTACGCGCTGGAGGCCTCGCGCCGGCTCGGCCTCGGCGACGCCGGAGCGGTACGCGTCGGGCTCGCGCCCTACACCAGCCAGGAGGACGTGGACCGGTTGCTGGCCGCGGTGGAGAGCGTCGGCGCCTGACACCGGGGGCCGGCGGCTTCCTCAGAGCGTCTCCAACTCCTTCGTCGTACGGCCGAGATACGTGACCGGTCCGGGGTCCGGCACGTCGATCTCGTGGAAGCCCAGACGGTCGTAGAAGGCCCTGGCCGGGGTGTTGGCGGTGAGCATGCACAGGTGCACGGCCGGGACGCCCTGGTCCTGCAGGGCCTGGAGGAACGCCCGCATGAGGGCGCGGCCGTGGCCCCGGCCCTGCCATTCCGGGAGCAGGTCGATGTGCAGGTGCGCCGGGTACGCGGCGACCTCGGGGACGATCATCCGTTCCGGGTGGTGCAGCAGCGGGATCATCGCCTCGTCGGCGTTCTTCGGCGGCCCGGCGGGCTCGGGGTAGCGGTCCGCGACCAGGGGCAGCCACCGCGTGCGGAAGTCCTCGACGAAGCGGCGCGTGTCGGCGGTGCCCAGGACGTAGCCGACGGCCGCTCCCCGGCCGTCGTCCAGGACGAAGGCCAGCTCCGGCTCCAGGTGGACGTAGGGGGCCGCGAAGATCGCGGGGAAGAGGGAGGGGTCCTGGTAGAACGGCCGGCTGTCCTGGCCGACATGCGCGGTGCGGATGCAGATGTCGTCGAGGGCGGCGCGGTCCTCGGGGCGGTAGGGCCGTACGGCGGGAGTCTCGGTCACCGCCCCATCGTCACCGCGTGGGAGCGCTCTCACAAGAGGGTTTCCGAGGCGCGTACCAGGAGAAGTCATGGGACGGCGTCGCCGGCGTGCCGGTCGGCACGGCCACCGGGGTGATGCGGAGGCGGCTGCTCCACCGGATCCGCGCGATCCTCACCGGACTGCGACCGCCCGGGTGCGCACCGGCCCCTTCGTGGCGCATTCTTGCTGTGTCGCCCGTGAGGCGGCGTGCCGACGAGGTAGGGCCGATGACTGGGAGCGCCAGGGACGCACACCGGACGCCCGAGCAGCTGGTCGCGCTGCTGGTCGACGCCTCAACGGAGGCGATCGGCGCAGCCGGCGGCCTGGCCGGAGGGGTGTATCTGCGCTCCGGCACGCCCGGACTGCTGCGCCTGGCGGTGCTCGCGGGACTGCCCGGCCCGCTGTTCAGGCCCTGGTGGCGGGTGCACGCCGACCGCCCGTTCCCGGTGGCCGACGCCTACCGGCTCGGCGTGCAGGTGGTCCTGCCCAACGCCACCGAGACGATGCGCCGCTATCCCCAGTTCGCCGCCGGTCTGCCCTTCCAGTTCGCCTCGCTGTGCATCCCCGTGGTCGGCGGCTCGACGACCTTCGGCGTGCTGACCGTGCTGCGCCCCTCCGCCTCCGACAACACCGAGCTGCTCGCCTGCCGCGACCGCCTGGTGCAGCTGGCCGAGGAGCTCGGCGCGGCGCTGCTGCGCCTGGAGGGCGCCCGGCGCCCGGTGGCCTGGGACGGCGAGCCGGTGTGCCTCCGGCCGCCGGGCACCCGCCCGCCGGCGGGGCGTGCCGGGGGCTTCGCCTGGGATCCGGTGACGGACGTGGTGACGGTGGACGAGCGCCTGCCCGGCCTGCTGGGCGTGCCGGCCGGGGACTTCGCCGCGGGTGTGCAGGCGCTCGCGGACGCCGTGGCGCCCGGCGACGGCGGGCAGCGGGTGCTGCTCGCGCTGCGGGAGACGGCCGCCGGCCGGCCGCCCCCGCTGCCGCTGTACGTGCGGGCCGGAGACGGCGCGCTGCGCCTGGTGGAACTGTGGAGCCCGTACGCCGCCCCCGTCCCCCGCGGCACCCCCTCCGGCGCGCACCCCGTGCGCGGCGTCGTCGTCGATCCCGGGCCCGGCGCGGCGGCCGACGCCGCGGCCGACCTGCTGCCCGAGGGCGTGCTGTGCCTGGACCGCCTCGGGATGATCCTGTACGCCAATCCGCGCGCCGCGCAGCTGCTGGGCCGGCCGCGCACGGAGCTGCTCGGCCGCCAGCTCTGGGACGCCGTGCCCTGGCTCAACCAGCCGCACTGCGAGGACCATCTGCGCGGCGCGCTGCTCTCCCCCGAGCCTGTGCGCTTCCACGTCTCCCGCCCCGTGGAGGACCCCGAGCAGACCTATGAGGGCGCCTGGCTGGACGTCTGCGTCTACGCCGGCCAGGCCGTGCTGGCCTGCACCTTCCGGCCGGCGAGCCGGGTCGCCGAGGCGGCCGCCGAGCTCGCTCCCGCCGCCGGCCCCGACGGCGGCGCGCCCGGCGTGCCCTCGATGGCCCCGCTGTACCGGCCCATCGTGCTGGCCATCGCGCTGACCGAGGCCGTCACCGCCCGCCAGGTGGCCGCCGTGGTGGTCCGGGAGCTGCTGCCCGCGTTCGGCGGCCGCCGGCTGGCCATCTACCTGCTGCAGGACCGCCACCTGTACCTGGCCTGGGAGACCGGCTTCCCCAAGGGTTTCCTGGCCCCCTTCGAGGGCGTCGGGCTGGACGCGCACCTGCCCGGCGTGGAGACCCTCACCAGCGGCCGGCCGCTGTTCTTCGACTCCATGGAGCAGCTCAGCGCCGCCTACCCGGGCATCGCCCTGGACGCCACCGAAGGGGCCCGCGCCTTCCTGCCGCTGATCGCCTCCGGGCGCCCGGTCGGCTCCTGCATCCTCGGCTTCGACCGCTCGCGCAGCTTCTCCACCGAGGAACGCACGGTGCTCACCGCGCTGGCCGGACTGATCGCCCACGCCATGGAGAAGGCTCAGCGCTACGAGAGCGAGGCCGCGCTCGCCCGGGGCCTGCAGCAGGCCCTGCTGCCGCGCCGGCTGTCGGTGCACCCCCGGGTGGAGACCACCGGCCGGTATCTGCCGGGCACCCAGGGCATGGACGTGGGCGGCGACTGGTACGACGTCGTCGAGGCCGGCGACGGACTGGCCCTGGTCATCGGCGACGTCCAGGGGCACGGCGTGCAGGCGGCGGCCACCATGGGCCAACTGCGCACGGCGGTACGGGCGTTCGCGCTGGGCGACCGGCCGCCGGACGAGGTCATGAGCGGCACCAACCATCTGCTCATCGACCTCGACCCCGGCCAGTTCGCCAGCTGCTGCTACATCCGGCTGGATCCGGCCACCGGGCTGGCGCGGGTGGCGCAGGCCGGACATCCGCCGCCGCTGCTGCGGCACCCGGACGGCCGTACGGAGGTGCTGGACCTGCCCGGCGGGGTCGTCCTCGGGGTGGACCCGCACGCCCGCTACCCGGTCGCCGAACTGCACATCGAACCCGGCGCCATCCTCGCGCTCTACACGGACGGCCTCGTCGAGCGGCCGGGCATCGACATCGACCACGGCATCACCGCGCTCAGGGTGGCGCTGGCGCGGGCCGGCGCCCCCGCCGTCCGCCCCGGCGCCCGGGCCCTGGCCGGCGTCGCGGAACGGCTCACCGCCACGGCCCGGCACACCGCCCACCGGCCCGACGACATCGCCCTGTTGCTCGCCACCCGCCGCGCCGCGGACGGCAGTCGGCGCTGAGCCGTCCCCGCACCAGGGCGCAGCCGGTCACCCTCTGTGACGCCTCTCGCCTCCTGGGGCGCGGCAGTGTAGACATGGGCACATGGTCCGACTTCTGGGTCGCTCCGGGGCCCGGTCGACCCTCCGTTCCGCCGGTGCCCGTGCCCGGCGCACGCCGGGTGCCGTCCGGGAGGTGGACGGTCGGCGCGTGCGGCGGAGGTCGGCCGCCGCCCGGTCGGCGGCCCACGGTGAACGCGCGCGGGAGAGCCGGTTCGCGGGACTGCGGTCGGCGGTGACGGGACGCAGCGTCGCCGGGCAGGTGTTCCTCCTGCAGGTGGTCATCGTGCTGCTGCTGGTGGTGGCCGCGGTGGTGGCGCTGGTGCTTCAGGTGCGGCACGACAGCACGCAGGAGGCCCGCAACCGCTCGGTCGCCGTCGCACAGGCCTTCGCCAACGCGCCGGGCACCCGTGAGGCCCTGGCGAGCCCCGACCCCACGGCCGTCCTCCAGCCCCGGGCGGAGGCGGCCCGCAAGGCGACCGGCGTGGACTTCATCGTCGTCATGAACACCGACGGCATCCGCTACACCCACCCCAAGCCGGACCGGATCGGCAAGAAGTTCGTGGGCACGATCGCGCCGGCACTGGCCGGGAAGACCGTGACGGAGGAGGTCAACGGCACCATCGGGCGGCTGGTGCAGGCGGTCGTGCCGGTCGAGGCGCCCGACGGGAAGGTCGTCGGCCTGGTGTCGGCCGGCATCACCACCGACAACGTGGGCGGCGCCGCCGACCGCCAGCTGCCGCTGGTCCTGCTCGCCGCGGCCGCCGGGCTCGCCCTCGCCACCGCGGGCACCGCCCTGGTCAGCCGGCGCCTGCTGCGCCAGACGCACGGCCTGGGCCCGCACGAGATGACCCGCATGTACGAGCACCACGACGCGGTGCTGCACGCCGTGCGCGAGGGCGTGCTCATCGCGAGCGGCGAGGGCCGGCTGCTGCTCGCCAACGACGAGGCGCACCGTCTGCTGGACCTGCCCGAGGACGCCGAGGGCCGGCACGTCCTCGACCTGGGCCTGCCCTCGGACACCGGCGACCTGCTGGCCTCGGGCCGCGCGGCCACCGACGAGGTCCACCTGGTCAAGGACCGGCTGCTGGCCGTCAACCAGCGCCCCACCGACGTCCAGGGCGGCCCGCCCGGCAGCGTCGCCACCCTGCGCGACTCCACCGAGCTGCGCGCCCTGTCGGGGCGGGCCGAGGCGGCACGCGAGCGGCTGAACATGCTCTACGACGCCGGGGTGGGCATCGGCACCAGCCTGGACGTCACCCGCACCGCCGAGGAGCTGGCCGAGCTCGCCGTGCCCCGGTTCGCCGACTTCGTCTGCGTCGACCTCTACGACGCGGTGCTCGGCGGCGGGCAGCCGGACGGGGCGACGCCGCTGCGCCGTACCGCCGTCAGCGGCATCCGCAAGGACGCACCGCTGTACCCCGTGGGCGAGCGGATCAGGTTCGTCGACACCTCGCCGCAGGCCGCCTGTCTGCGCTCCGGGCAGGCCGTGCTGGAACCCGACCTGTCCGCGGCGCCGGGCTGGCACGAGCAGGATCTGGAGCGGACCGCGCAGGTCATCTCCTACGGCATCCACTCGCTGATCACCGTGCCGCTGCGGGCCGGGGCGCTGGTGCTGGGCGTGGTCAGCTTCTGGCGCTCGCAGAAGCCGCAGCCCTTCGACGTGGAGGAACTCGCCCTGGCGGAGGAGCTGGTGACGCGCGCGGCGGTCTCCATCGACAACGCCCGCCGCTACACCCGCGAGCACAGCATGGCCGTGACGCTCCAGCGCAGTCTGCTGCCCCGCACGCTGCCCGAGCAGTCCGCGCTGGAGATCGCCTACCGGTATCTGCCCGCACAGGCCGGGGTCGGCGGCGACTGGTTCGACGTCCTGCCGCTGTCGGGCGCCCGGGTCGCCCTCGTCGTCGGCGACGTGGTGGGGCACGGGCTGCACGCCGCGGCCACCATGGGCCGGCTGCGCACGGCGGTGCACAACTTCTCCGCCCTGGATCTGCCGCCCGACGAACTCCTCGGTCTGCTGGACGAGTTGGTCGCCCGGATCGACCAGGACGAGACCCCCGAGGACGGCAGCGCCCCGGTCACCGGCGCGACCTGCCTGTACGCGGTCTACGACCCGGTGGCGCGGACCTGCACGATCGCCCGCGCCGGCCACCCGCCGCCGGCCCTGATCCACCCCGGCGGCGACGTGGAGTTCCCCGACGTGCCCGCCGGTCCCCCGCTGGGCCTGGGCGGCCTGCCGTTCGAGACGGTCGATCTCGAACTGGCCGAGGGCAGCCGCCTCGTGCTGTACACCGACGGGCTGGTCGAGGACCGCAAGCGGGACATCGACGAAGGGCTCGAACTGCTGCGCCGCGCGCTGGAACGGGCCGGCGACTCCCCGGAGGAGACCTGCCGGACGGTGCTGGAGGCGCGGCCGCCGGGCCGGGCGGGCGACGACATCGCGCTGATCGTCGCCCGCACCCGCGCGCTCGCCGCCGACCGGATCGCGCAGTGGGAGGTGCGCCCGGAGCCGGCGGCCGTCGGCGAGGTGCGCGCCTCGGTGAGCCGCAGGCTGACGCGGTGGGGCCTTGAGGAACTGGCGTTCACCACGGAGCTCATCCTCAGCGAACTCGTCACCAACGCCATCCGTTACGGCGCCGACCCGATCCGGGTGCGGGTGCTGTTCGACCGGACCCTGATCTGCGAGGTCTTCGACAGCAGCAGCACCTCGCCGCACCTGCGCTACGCGGCCATGACCGACGAGGGCGGCCGGGGGCTGTTCCTGGTCGCCCAGCTCGCCGAGCGCTGGGGCACGCGCTACACGCCGGCGGGGAAGGTCATCTGGGCCGAGCAGCCGCTGCCCTGAGCCCCGGGCTCGTCCCTCCGCCATGAAGTTGTCGCCGCACGGGTGTTCTCCGGGCCGTTCTTCTGATAGGAAACCTTCCTGTCAGTGCTCGCACGGCCAACTCTCCACCCCCCACCTCCCTTTGGAGCCCCCGTGACGCACCCGTCCATCCGCACGTCCCGCCGCACGCTGCTCGCCCTCATGGGCGTGTCACTGACCGCGGCCCCCCTGCTCAAGGCACCGCGCGCCGCGGCCGCCGCCGGCTGCGTGGCGCTCGACGACCCGGCGAAGAAGGAGATCGCCATGAAGCTGGTGTCGAGCGCGGAGAACTCCTCGCTCGACTGGAAGGCGCAGTACAAGTACATCGAGGACATCGGCGACGGCCGCGGCTACACGGCCGGCATCATCGGCTTCTGCTCCGGCACCGGCGACATGCTCGACCTGGTCCAGCTCTACACCGACCGCAAGCCGGGCAACGTCCTGGCCCCTTACCTGCCCGCCCTGCGCGAGGTGAACGGCACCGACTCGCACGAGGGCCTGGACCCGGGCTTCCCCCGCGACTGGCGCAAGGCGGCCCAGGACACCGCGTTCCAGCAGGCGCAGAACGACGAGCGCGACCGCGTCTACTTCAACCCGGCCGTCCGGCAGGGCAAGGCCGACGGACTGGGCACCCTGGGGCAGTTCGCGTACTACGACGCCCTCGTCATGCACGGCGACGGCGACGACTCCACGAGCTTCCGCAACATCCGCAAGCGCGCGCTGGACAAGGCCAAGCCGCCGGCGCAGGGCGGCGACGAAACGGCCTACCTCAACGCCTTCCTGGACGCGCGGGTGTGGGCCATGAAGCAGGAGGAGGCGCACAGCGACACCAGCCGCGTCGACACCGAGCAGCGGGTGTTCCTGCGCAAGGGCAACCTGTGCCTGAACACACCGCTGGACTGGAAGGTGTACGGCGACGGTTACCACATCGGCTGACGTCCGCCGAAGAGCCGTCTGTGGGCCCGTAGGCCGCCTCATAAGCCCGGCTTATGAGCCCATAGACCGGACCCGCGTACCGACTT
>NZ_JBTWMV010000099.1:0-12351 GCF_054850255.1 Streptomyces sp. 7R007
TCGATCCGGGGCCCCGCCCTGTTTATGCGTGTTGACGATGGCGGACGGCTCATGCGTACTGCTCGAAGGCGGACGTCGAAGGCCCGGCCCCCGTGGGGACCGGGCCTTCCCGCGTGCGTCGGCCCTACGCCTACGCCTTGCGCAGCCGGAACGTCAGCGACAGCCCCTCGTCGGTGAACGGCTCACCGTAGGAGTCGTCCGCCTCGCCCTGCCCGAAGTCCGTCGCCAGGACCTCGTCGGCGATCAGACCCGCGTGCTCGCCCAGCGCGGCGATCACCGCGGGGTCGGTCGACACCCATCGCAGCGCGATCCGGTCGGCCACGTCCAGCCCGCTGTTCTTGCGGGCCTCCTGGATCAGGCGGATCGCGTCACGGGCCAGCCCCGCCTGCCGCAGCTCCTCCGTGATCTCCAGGTCCAGCGCCACCGTCGCACCGGAGTCGGAGGCCACCGACCAGCCCTCACGCGGCGTCTCCGTGATGATCACCTCGTCCGGTGCCAGCGCGACCGTCTCGCCGTCGACCTCGACCGACGCCGTGCCCTCGCGCAGGGCCAGCGACAGCGCCGCCGCGTCCGCGTTCGCGATCGCCTTGGCGACGTCCTGGACGCGCTTGCCGAACCGCTTGCCCAGCGCGCGGAAGTTCGCCTTGGCGGTGGTGTCCACCAGGGAACCGCCGACCTCGGACAGCGACGCGAGCGCGCTCACGTTCAGCTCCTCGGTGATCTGGGCGTGCAGCTCGGGGTCGAGGGACTCGAACCCGGCCGCCGCCACCAGCGCCCGCGACAGCGGCTGCCGGGTCTTCACGCCCGACTCCGCGCGCGTGGCCCGCCCCAGCTCCACCAGCCGCCGTACCAGGACCATCTGCCTCGACAGCTCCGGGTCGATCGCGGAGAGGTCCGCCTCCGGCCAGGAGGCCAGGTGCACCGACTCCGGGGCGCCCGGCGTCACCGGCACGACCAGGTCCTGCCAGACCCGCTCGGTGATGAACGGGGTCAGCGGGGCCATCAGCTTCGTGACCGTCTCGACGACCTCGTGCAGGGTGCGCAGCGCCGCCTTGTCGCCCTGCCAGAAGCGGCGGCGGGAGCGGCGCACGTACCAGTTGGACAGGTCGTCGACGAACGCCGACAGGAGCTTGCCGGCGCGCTGGGTGTCGTACGACTCCAGCGCCTGCGTCACCTGGTCGGTGAGGGCGTGCAGTTCGGACAGCAGCCAGCGGTCCAGCACCGGGCGGTCGGCCGGGGCCGGGTCCGCCTCGCTGGGCGCCCAGTTCGACGTACGGGCGTACAGGGCCTGGAAGGCGACCGTGTTCCAGTACGTGAGGAGCGTCTTGCGGACGACCTCCTGGATGGTGCCGTGGCCCACGCGCCGCGCCGCCCACGGTGAGCCGCCCGCCGCCATGAACCACCGCACCGCGTCCGCGCCGTGCTGGTCCATCAGCGGGATCGGCTGGAGGATGTTGCCCAGGTGCTTGGACATCTTGCGGCCGTCCTCGGCGAGGATGTGGCCCAGGCACACGACGTTCTCGTACGACGACTTGTCGAAGACCAGCGTGCCGACCGCCATCAGCGTGTAGAACCACCCGCGCGTCTGGTCGATCGCCTCGGAGATGAACTGCGCCGGGTAGCGGCTCTCGAACAGCTCCTTGTGCTTGTACGGGTAGCCCCACTGCGCGAACGGCATCGAACCCGAGTCGTACCAGGCGTCGATGACCTCCGGCACGCGCGTGGCCGTCTGGGCGCAACGGGGGCAGGGGAAGGTGACGTCGTCGATGTACGGGCGGTGCGGGTCCAGTTCGGACTGGTCGGTGCCGGTCAGCTCGGTGAGCTCGGCGCGCGAGCCGACGACCGTGAGGTGGTCGTCCGCGCAGCGCCAGATCGGCAGCGGGGTGCCCCAGTAGCGGTTGCGGGACAGCGCCCAGTCGATGTTGTTGTTCAGCCAGTCGCCGTACCGGCCGTGCTTGACCGTGTCCGGGAACCAGTTGGTGTTCTCGTTCTCCTGGAGGAGGCGGTCCTTGATGGCGGTGGTGCGGATGTACCAGGACGGCTGCGCGTAGTAGAGGAGCGCGGTGTGGCAGCGCCAGCAGTGCGGGTAGCTGTGCTCGTACGGGATGTGCTTGAAGAGGAGGCCGCGCTGCTGGAGGTCCTCGGTGAGCTGTTCGTCCGCCTTCTTGAAGAAGACGCCGCCGACCAGGGGGACGTCCTCCTCGAACGTGCCGTCCGGGCGGACCGGGTTGACCACGGGCAGGCCGTACGCGCGGCAGACCCGGAGGTCGTCCTCACCGAAGGCGGGGGACTGGTGGACCAGACCCGTGCCGTCCTCGGTCGTCACGTACTCGGCGTTGACCACGTAGTGCGCCGGCTCGGGGAACTCCACGAGCTCGAACGGACGTTGATACGTCCAGCGCTCCATCTCGGTGCCGGTGAAGGTCTGGCCGGTGGTCTCCCAGCCCTCGCCGAGCGCCCTGGCGAGAAGCGGCTCGGCGACGACGAGCTTCTCCTCGCCGTTCGTCGCGACGACGTAGGTGACGTCGGGGTGGGCGGCGACGGCCGTGTTGGACACCAGCGTCCAGGGGGTCGTCGTCCAGACCAGGAGTGCGGCCTCGCCGGCCAGCGGACCGGAGGTGAGCGGGAAACGGACGTACACGGAAGGGTCGACGACCGTCTCGTAGCCCTGCGCCAGCTCGTGGTCCGACAGGCCCGTGCCGCAGCGCGGGCACCAGGGGGCGACGCGGTGGTCCTGGACCAGCAGGCCCTTGTTGAAGATCTCCTTCAGCGACCACCAGACCGACTCGATGTACTCGGGGTCCATGGTGCGGTAGGCGTCGTCGAGGTCGACCCAGTAGCCCATGCGGGTCGTCAGCTCGGTGAACGCGTCGGTGTGCCGGGTCACCGACTCGCGGCACTTGGCGTTGAACTCGGCGATGCCGTACTTCTCGATGTCCGGCTTGCCGCTGAAGCCGAGCTCCTTCTCCACCGCCAGCTCCACCGGCAGGCCGTGGCAGTCCCAGCCGGCCTTGCGGGCCACGTGGTAGCCGCGCATGGTGCGGAAGCGGGGAAAGACGTCCTTGAAGACGCGCGCCTCGATGTGGTGGGCGCCCGGCATGCCGTTGGCGGTGGGCGGGCCCTCGTAGAACACCCACTCGGGGCGGCCCTCGGACTGCTCCAGGGTCTTGGCAAAGATCTTCTGCTCGCGCCAGAAATCGAGCACCGCGTGCTCAAGCGCGGGCAGGTCGACCTGGGCGGGCACCTGGCGGTACTGCGTCATCGATCTTCCTCCGGCGGACTTGCTGCCTTCCGTCCGGAGGGACGAGAGCCGAGTCGTTCCGTACGCCGGTGTCGGCGCGCTCCCGCGGTACCACCCTCCTTGGCCCCCCGGTGCCTCGTGCGCTCCGGTGAGCCCCCTCATTGGGGTCGCGATGCCGGTTCTACTCGCCGCTCCCTGTCGGCTGCGGCTTTCTTCCGGCGGCTCCGGGGTGATCTTCACGTCGCGCTCGCCCCCGGGCTCACACCGTCCCCGGGTCGCTCTGGGCTGCGTACGCCGCTACTCGTCCCCATCCACGCTTCTCGCTCCGCCCAGTGTACGGCCCGCCGACGACAGCGGCCGACCGGTTTTCCGGCCTCCGCGCGCACGGCGGGCGTGTGGGCGGGGGTGACCCGAATGGAGCGGTACTCATGTTCGGATTCTGGGACGCCCGGCCCGGCGGATTACCCCGCTGGGAGCTGGGCACAACGGATGCAGGCTCGCCGCGCGGCTGGTGCGAGCCGGGCGAATCGGGCGGTGTGCCCCGTTGCCGCGGGACTCAAGTCGATTTATCGTCCCAGCACGATTCGCGTGCAAGATCACAATATGTGAAGGGGCCGCGGCCATGGTGGCGAAGAAGACCGCCGTAAAGCAGTCGGCGTCCGGCAGGTCCACGAGCACCTCCGGCGGTGCGGCCAAGGAAGTGAGCGGGAAGAAGACGGTGCGGTCGGGGACTCCGGGCACCGCGGACGCGGGGGCTGCCGCCGGCCAGAGGGCGGTGGGCAAGAAGACCGCCGGGAAGGCCACGGAGACGAAGAAGACGGTCGCCAAGAAGACGACCGCGAAGAAGACGGTCGCCAAGAAGACGGTCGCCAAGAAGGCGGCCGCCAAGAGGACGGCCAGGAAGGAAGCCGGGGGGAAGGCGGAGGCGACGGTTGCGAAATCGGCGTCTACGAAGGCAGCGGACGGGAAGAAGGCGGTTGCCAAGAAAGCGGCATCCAAGAAGGCGGTCTCGAAGAAGGCCGTCGGTGAGAAGGCGGCCGCTTCCAAGGACGCGAGCGCCAGAGGCGCGAGCGGTAAGAGCACGAGCAGCAAGAGCACCAGCAAGAGCACGGCCAAGAAGGCGGGCGCGGCGCAGGCCGCGGAGCAGACGGGAGCCACGACAGTGGTTGCGAAGAAGACTCCTGGCACAGCCACGGCGGCACGGACCGCCGTTCCCCAGGCACGGGTCGCCGCGGCGGAGCCCGGCGAGCTGGCGGTGCGCCCCGGCGAGGACCCCTGGACCCCGGAGGAGGTCGAGGAGGCGCGCGCCGAGCTGCTGTCCGAGGACGCGCGGCTGCGTGCCGAGATCGCCTCCTCCGAGGAGTCCCTCGCGGGTCTGATGCGGGACTCCGGGGACGGCGCCGGCGACGACCAGGCGGACACCGGCACCAAGAACATCACGCGCGAGCACGAGATGGCCCTCGCGGCCAACGCGCGCGAGATGCTCGACCAGACCGAGCGCGCCCTGCAGCGGCTGGACGCGGGCACGTACGGTCTGTGCGAGAACTGCGGCAACCCGATCGGCAAGGCCAGGATGCAGGCGTTCCCGCGGGCCACCCTGTGCGTGGAGTGCAAGCAGAAGCAGGAACGCCGGTACTGAGGGTCCCGCAGGACGTGCCGTACCCTCGTCCTCAGTCGGTATCTAGGTTGAGGGACTCACGTGGCAGAGGCGGAGCGCATCATCGGTACGCCGGACACCCCAGAGGCTGCGGGGGCCGAGCCGGAGCAGGACGTGGCCGCGCGGCCCAGGGGCAAGCGCCGTGTCGCGGTGCTGTTCGCGGTCGCCGCCTTCGCGTACCTCCTCGACCTGGGCAGCAAGCTGCTGGTGGTCGCCAAGCTGGAGCACCACGCGCCGATCGAGATCATCGGCGACTGGCTGAAGTTCGAGGCGATCCGCAACGCGGGCGCGGCCTTCGGCTTCGGCGAGGCCTTCACGGTGATCTTCACGATGATCGCGGCGGCGGTGATCGTGGTGATCGCCCGCCTCGCCCGCAAGCTCTACAGCCTGCCCTGGGCGATCGCGCTGGGCCTGCTGCTGGGCGGCGCGCTCGGCAACCTCACCGACCGGATCTTCCGCTCGCCGGGCGTCTTCGAGGGCGCGGTGGTCGACTTCATCGCCCCCAAGGGCTTCGCCGTGTTCAACCTGGCCGACTCGGCGATCGTCTGCGGCGGCGTCCTGATCGTGCTGCTGTCCTTCAAGGGCCTGGACCCGGACGGCACCGTCCACAAGGACTGACCGGAGCGAGTCCGGCGGTTGTCCACAGGCTCCGGTCGGGGCTGTCGGCGCGGTCCGGCATACTCGACGGGTGAGCACGATTCCCGAGATCCGTACCCTGCCCGTGCCCGACGGCCTGGAGGGCGAGCGCGTCGACGCCGCCATCTCCCGCATGTTCGGCTTCTCCCGGACCAAGGCGGCCGAACTCGCCGCGGCGGGCAAGGTGCAGGTCGACGGCGCGGTCGTCGGCAAGTCCGAGCGGGTGCACGGCGGCGCCTGGCTGGAGGTCGAGATGCCGCAGGCGCCCGCCCCCGTGCAGGTCGTCGCGGAGCCGGTCGAGGGCATGGAGATCGTGCACGACGACGACGACGTGGTCGTGATCGTCAAGCCGGTGGGCGTGGCCGCGCACCCCTCGCCGGGCTGGACCGGACCGACCGTCATCGGCGGCCTGGCCGCCGCCGGCTACCGCATCTCCACCTCCGGCGCCGCCGAGCGCCAGGGCATCGTGCACCGGCTGGACGTGGGCACCTCGGGGCTGATGGTGGTGGCCAAGTCGGAGTACGCGTACACGTCGCTCAAGCGCCAGTTCAAGGAGCGCACGGTCGACAAGCGGTACCACACGCTCGTACAGGGCCACCCGGACCCCACCAGCGGCACCATCGACGCGCCCATCGGCCGCCATCCCAACCACGACTACAAGTGGGCGGTCACGGCCGACGGCAAGCCCTCCGTGACGCACTACGACCTCATCGAGGCGTTCCGCGCGGCCTCCCTGCTCGACGTGAAGCTGGAGACGGGCCGCACCCACCAGATCCGCGTCCACATGGCCGCCCACCGCCACCCCTGCGTCGGCGACCTCACCTACGGCGCCGACCCGACCCTCGCCAAGCGGCTGCGGCTGACCCGGCAGTGGCTGCACGCCGTCCGGCTGGGCTTCGAGCACCCCGGGGACGGCCAGTGGGTGGAGTTCGCCAGCGACTACCCGGCCGACCTCCAGCAGGCGCTGGACCAGGTGCGCGAGGAGACGTACGCGTGAGCCTGCCCTACGTGGTCCGGGTCGCCGAGGACCCCGCCGACCGCGAGATGTGCTTCGCCGTGCGCAAGGAGGTCTTCGTCCGCGAGCAGGGGGTGCCCGAGGACCTGGAGTACGACGCGTACGACCCCCTCGCCGTGCACGTGCTGGCGGTAAGGGAGGACGGGGTGCCGCTCGGCACCGGGCGCCTGCTGTACGGGGAGGCGGCCGCGGCCAAGGCCGGCGGCGACCCGGCTGTGGGGTCGCTGGGGCGGCTCGCCGTGGCCCGGGAGGCGCGCGGGCTCGGCGTCGGCGTCGCGCTCGTCCGGGCCATCGAGGAGGCGGCACGCGCGCGTGGCCTGACGGCGGTGGACCTGCACGCCCAGACGCACGCGCTCGGCTTCTACGAGCGGCTCGGGTACGAGGCGTACGGGCCGGAGTACCCGGAGGCGGGCATCCCGCACCGGGCGATGCGGCGCGCGCTGTGACCGGAGGCCGAAAGCGCTGGTGAGATCGTCGGCGTGGCAGGCTTGAGGTCTGCCGCCTGTACGTCGATCCTCCCGGAGCGCTGACCGTGGATCAGTTGGCCCTGTTGTTCGTCCTGTTGGTCGGGGCCGTGCTGAGTGTCCCGGTGGGGGACCGGTTCGGGCTGCCGGCGCCGGTGCTGATGACCCTGCTCGGGGTCGTTCTCGCGGTGGCCGACTTCGTGCCCAACGTCAACGTCCCCCCGGACCTGATCCTGCCCCTGCTGCTGCCGCCGTTGCTGTACGCCGCCGTACGGCGCACCTCCTGGCGGCAGTTCGCGGCGAACCGGCGGCCGATCTTCCTGCTGGCCGTGGCGCTGGTGTTCGTGACCACCGTGTGCGTGGCCGTCGTCGCCCACGCGATCGTGCCCGGGCTGCCGGTCGCCGCCGCCGTGGCGCTGGGCGCGCTGGTCGCACCGCCCGACCCGGTCGCCGCCACCGCCGTCGCCGGACAGCTCGGCCTGCCGCGCCGGCTCGTCTCCATCCTGGAGGGCGAGGGGCTGTTCAACGACGTCACGGCGATCGTGCTGTACCACGTGGCCATCGCCGCCGCCGTCAGCGGATCGTTCCATCTCGGCGAGGCCGCGTTCGAGCTGGTGCTCTCGGCGGTCGTCGCCGTCGCCATCGGCGTCGCCCTGGGCTGGGGCGCCAACAGGCTGCTGGACCTGCTCGGGGACCCCACCCTCCAGGTCGGCCTGACGCTGCTCGTGCCGTACGCCTCCTACGTCCTGGCCGAGGAACTGCACGGCTCCGGTGTGCTCGCCGTGCTCACCACCGCGCTGTTCCTCGCCGAGTACGCCACCGACCCCGACGACGTGATGACCCGGCTGGCCGGGCACACCTTCTGGGACATCGTCGACACGCTCGTCACGGGCGTCGCCTTCGGGCTGATCGGCCTGGAACTGCACAACGCCCTCCGCACGGCGGCCGGGCGGTGGGGGGAGATGCTCGGCTGGGCGGCGGCGATCGTCGGCGTGGTCGTCCTCGTGCGCCTGGTGTGGCTGCTGCCGGCGACCTGGCTGACCAAACGGCTGCACGCCAGGCGGGACCACGACGAGGACATCCCGACGAGCTGGCGGGAGACCGTCGTCATGTGGTGGTCGGGAATGCGGGGTGTGGCCTCCGTCGCGCTGGCCCTCGCGATCCCGCTGAAGACGGACGACGGTTCGGCGTTCCCGGACCGGGACGAGATCGTGTTCATCGCCTTCGGCGTGATCATGGGCACGCTGGTGCTGCAGGGGCTGACCCTGCCGTGGCTGGTCCGGCGGCTGGGGGTGCAGGCCGACACGGAGCGGGAGAAGGAGTTCGAGCGGGAACTCGCCGTACGGGCCGCCAAGGCGGCCAAGCGCAGGCTCCGGGAGATCGAGGAGGTCGAGGAGCTGCCGGAGGAGCTGTCCGAGCAGATGCTGCGGCGGGCCTACGAGATCGGGGTGCGGATCAGTCCGGAGATGGGGGAGGAGGAGCGGCGGGAGGCGCACGAGATGCGGGTGCGGCGGCTGAAGCGGATGCGGCGCATCCAGGGCGAGTTGCTGAGCGCCGCGCGGCACGAGGTGCTGGCGGCGCGGAGCGAGCCGGGAGCCGACCCGGAGGTGGTGGACCGGGTGCTGCGCCATCTCGACGTGCGGAGTCTGCGCTGAGAGTCTGCGCTGGGAGTCTGCGCCGACCCCAAAACGCTTGCGGTCGGGGGGCGTGCCGTGCCTAGGGTCGGATCATGGCTCGCAATGTCGTGATCAGTGGTGGTGGAACGGGAATCGGGCTTGCCACGGCGCAGGTCTTCGCGGCGGACGGCGATCGGGTGCTCCTGCTGGGGCGCCGGGCCGACGTGCTGGCGAAGGCCGACGTGCCGGGCGCCCTGACGTATGCCGCCGATCTCGGCGACCCGGCCGCCGTGCGCGGGGTCGCCGACTTCGTGGCGCGGGAGTGGGGGACCGTGGACGTCCTGGTCCACGGCGCGGGAGGCACCGGGCAGCTCGAACCCCCGGCGGACAGCGACGACCCCCTCGACCGCGTCGCCCACAACTGGACCGTCAACTTCCGGCTCAACACCCTCACCGCGGCCCTGCTCACCGAGGCCCTGAAGGACCGGCTCGCCTCACCCGGCGGCCGCGTGCTGTTCATCAGCTCCATCGCCGCCTACCGGGGCTCCGGGAGCGGGGCGTACGGCGGCGCCAAGGCGGCGCTGCACCCGTACGCCCACGACCTGGCCCGGGAGCTCGGGCCGCGCGGGATCACCGCGAACGTGGTCGCGCCCGGCTACATCGAGGACACCGAGTTCTTCGGGCCGGCCATCGACCCCGCCCGGCGCGAACGGCTCGTTGCGGACACCCTGGACAAGCGCCCCGGCACCCCGGGAGACGTCGCCGCGACCCTGCACTGGCTCGCCTCACCGGGCGCCGGGCACGTCACCTCGCAGATCGTCCAGGTCAACGGGGGCGCGGAGCGCGGCCACTGAGGCCCGGTCAGCCCCGGCCGGGCCGCGGCACGTCCTGGGTGTGACGGGCGGCGGCACCGTCGCGGTGGACGTCGAACCGCCCGTCGTGGTGTCCGTCGCGGTGCCCGTCGAGGGCGGGCCGGCTCGGCAGCGGCGCCGCGTCCGCGGTGTTGACGCGGGGCAGCGCGTACGGGTGCTCCTTGCACAGCCAGTCGATCATCTGCTCGCGCACGGTCACCCGTACCGTCCAGATGTCGTCCGCGTCCTTGGCCGTCACCAGGGCCCGCACCTGGATGGTGTTGGGCGTGGAGTCCGTGACGACCAGGCTGTAGTCGCGGCCGTCCCAGGCGGGGCACGCGCGCAGGATGTCGCGCAGTCGCCGGCGCATCGCCTCGACGGGCGCCGAGTGGTCGAGATGCCAGTAGACGATGCCGGTCATCTGCGTGCCGCCGCGCGACCAGTTCTCGAAGGGCTTGGAGGTGAAGTACGACACCGGCATGGTGATCCGGCGCTCGTCCCAGGTCCGTACCGTCAGGAACGTCAGCGTGATCTCCTCGACCGTGCCCCACTCGCCGTCCACCACGACCGTGTCGCCGAGCCGCACCATGTCGCCGAAGGCGATCTGCAGCCCCGCGAACATGTTGCTCAGCGTGGACTGGGCGGCGACACCGGCGACGATGCCGAGGATGCCGGCCGAGGCCAGCAGCGAGGCGCCGGCCGCCCGCATCGCGGGGAACGTCAGCAGCATCGCGGCCACGGCCATCACGCCGACGATCGCGGACACCACGCGCATGATCAGCGACACCTGGGTGCGCACCCGCCGCACCCGGGCCGCGTCGTGATGGGCGCGGGCGTACCGGGTGTACGACGTCTCGACGATCGCCGCCGCGATCCGGATCACCAGCCAGGCGGCCGACCCGATCAGCACCAGGGTCAGCGTCCGGCCCACTCCGACGCGGTGCTCCTCCAGCAGCCTCGCCTCGTCGTAGGACCCTCTGAGCAGTGCGGCGCAGATCACCAGTTGGTAGGGGATCCTGCCGCGGCGCAGCAGTCCCCACAGCGGCGTGTCGTGTTCCCTTTCGTCGGCTTTGCGGAGGAGGCGGTCGGTGGCCCAGCCGATGGCCATGGTGAGCACGACGGCGCCGCCGACCACGATCAGCGGACGGAGTACGTTCTCCATGCCTGCGAACCTAACCGGCACCGGGCGGTCATGAACATGTGAGTTCTGCGCCGTCCTGGGTACGGGCGCGCGCCCGCGGTGTCGGACCCGGCTGGCACCATGGCCTCATGAACATCATGCTCTTCCATTCGACCTACGGGCTGCGTCCCGCGGTGCGCGAGGCCGCCGACCGGCTGCGCGGCGCGGGGCACGAGGTGTGGACTCCGGACCTCTTCGACGGGCGTACGTTCGAGACGGTCGAGGAGGGCATGGTCTTCAACGCCGAGCTGGGCAAGGACGAGCTGCTCAAGCGCGCGGTGCTGGCCGCCGCGCCGTACTCGGAGCGGGGGCTGGTGTACGCCGGGTTCTCGCTCGGCGCCTCCGTCGCCCAGACCCTCGCCCTCGGCGACGAGAAGGCCCGCGGCCTGCTCCTGCTGCACGGCACCTCGGACCTCGCGCCGAACGCCTCGGTGGACGGCCTGCCGGTCCAGCTGCACGTGGCCGAACCCGACCCCTTCGAGCCCGACGACTGGCTGAGCGCCTGGTACCTGCAGATGCGCAGAGCGGGCGCGGACGTGGAGGTGTACCGGTACGCGGGCGCCGGCCACCTCTACACCGACCCCGGACTGCCGGACTACGACGCCGAGGCCGCCGAGGCCACCTGGCGGGTGGCGCTCGGCTTCCTCGAAACCCTCTGAGGGACCGCCCGGGAGGCTTTCTGACAGACCCTCCGGCCGGACGGTCAGATGATCAGACGGGGTCGTACGTCCGCTCGACCCTCTGCGTGCCGCTGCGCGTGCGGTACGACCGCGCCCAGGAGGCCGTCGCGGCGGCGTCGGTGCGGTCGGACAGGACGTAGTAGTCCATCTGCGCGCGCTCGGCGGTGATGTCCAGCACGCCGAAGCCGTGGCGGTCGGTGTCCACCCAGTGGACGTGCCGGTTGGCGGCCCTGATGACTGGCGCGGCGATCGCGGAGACCGTGCCCTCGGGGACCTTCACGATGTCGTCGAGGTTGTCGGAGGTCACGGAGGTGACCACGAACTCCGTGGCCGCCGACGCCGACAGCGGGTAGGTCCCGGCGTCCACCGGCACGTCGTTGGCCCACGCCATGTGGATGTCGCCGGTGAGGAAGACGGTGTTGCGGATCGCGTTCGACGTCAGGTGGGCGAGCAGTTCGCGCCGGTCGTCGGTGTAGCCGTCCCACTGGTCGGTGTTGAGCGCGAGGCCCTCCTGGGGCAGCCCGAGCAGCTTGGCCAGCGGCTTGAGCAGGTCCGCGGAGAGCGAGCCGACGGCGAACGGCGCGATCATCACGGAGTTGCCGACCAGCCGCCAGGTGGTGTCGGAGGCCGTCAACCCGGACTTCAGCCAGTCCAGTTGCGCCCGGCCGGTGATCGTGCGGTCCGGGTCGTCCACCGAGCCGGAACCCGTGGACGCCTGCTGGGAGCGGAAGGAGCGCAGGTCCAGCAGCGACAGGTCGGCCAGCTTGCCGAAGCGCAGCCGCCGGTAGGTGGTGCCCTCGACCGCCGGGCGCACCGGCATCCACTCGAAGTAGGCCCGCTTGGCGGCCGCCTTGCGGTCGGTCCAGGTGCCCTCGGCGCCCTCGGTGTGGTTGACCGCGCCGCCGGACCAGGCGTTGTCGGCGAACTCGTGGTCGTCCCAGATGGCGATGACCGGCGCCTTGGCGTGCAGGGCCTGCAGATCCGGGTCGGTCTTGTACTTGCCGTGCCGGG